>JAHBUU010000200.1 GCA_019637895.1 Pseudobdellovibrionaceae bacterium
CGACAACTTTTTCACCATGACGATCTATGAAAAAGGCGCCGAGCTGATCCGGATGATGCAAACTCTGGTGGGCCGCAAAGGTTTCCGCAAAGGGATGGATCTTTACTTCGAACGTCATGACGGCCAGGCCGTGACCACCGACGATTTCGCAGCCGCCATCGCCGACGCGAACACCGCGGACTTCAATCAGTTAAAGCTGTGGTACTCGCAATCCGGAACCCCGCGTGTGCGCGTCTCGGAAACTTGGGATGCGGGCAAAGGCGAGTACACTCTGCACCTCGAGCAGAGCTGCCCTCCGACTCCGGGACAAAACGAGAAAAAACCTTTCGAGATTCCTGTTCGTCTGGGACTCCTCGACAAAACGGGCAAGGATCTCGCTTTGAACGGCACCGATGTGAAAATCAACTCGGATGGCTTGCCTCTTGTTCTGCTGAAAAAAGACAAACAGAGCTTCACCTTCAAAGGCCTCACGGAAAAACCGACAGCCTCTTTGTTCCGCGAGTTTTCAGCTCCGGTCATTCTGGACTGGCAACGTCCCGTCGAAGAACTGTATTTCCTGATGGCGAAAGATAGCGATGGCTTCAACCGCCGCGAATCCGCACAGCAAGCGGCCTTGCAGGTCTTGTCAGGCCTGGTGAAGTCAGCCAAGGCGGGACAACCCCTGGTCGTGCCAGATTCTTATCTGACGGCTTGGTCCGAAGCCCTGACAGCGGATCTTGATCCTGGCTATCTGGCCACCCTGCTGTCCCTGCCTTCGGATTCGATGCTCATGCAGTACGAAACCGAATTCGACGGACCGGCTTTCCGCTCCGCTCGTGAACATCTGGTGAAAAACCTGGCCCGCGTGAATCGCACCGAGCTGCTGGGTCTTTATCGCCGGTTCCATGGTGTTGATGCTCAGAAAGCGGACCCGGCGACCCATGGTCGTCGTCGTTTGAAAAACCTCGCACTCAGCGTGCTGGTAGAAACCGAAGATCCAGAAATTCTGGATTTGGTGAAACAGCAATACGACTCCGCTCAGAACATGACGGATCGGATGACCGCCTTGAGCCTGCTGGTGGACTCGAAAGATCCACGCAAAGAAGCGGCCCTCAAGGATTTCCATCAGATGTGGAAATCGGATTCGCTCGTGCTCACCAAATGGTTCGCTGTTCAGGCAAACGCCACTCAGGACGACACTCTGGAAAAAGTCGCAGCTTTGACGAAACATCCGGATTTCCAGATCACGAATCCAAACAGCGTCTATGCGCTGTTGCGGGTTTTCGGAACCAATCTCGTGCGCTTTCACGATCCAAAGAATCCGGGGTATGCCTTTATGGCGGACCGGATTCTCGAGGTGGATGCAAAGAATCCGCAAGTGGCCTCACGCCTGGCCGCCTGCTTTCAGGTTCTGGGAAAATTGCCTGCGGACCTGCGCGAGAAGGCAAAAACGGAAATTCGCCGTGTTCTCGACGAGCCAAAGCTTTCGAAAAACACACGCGAGCTGCTGGCTCCGGCCGTGCAACCATCGTAGGGCATAAAGAACAGGGAACTCGAGATGTCTGGAGGCTCTAAGGGCGTTCGGCGAGAGTTCCCTGGGAGTCGAACTTCTGAAGACGATTCAGCAACGGATCGACAATGTAAATGCTGTCCTGAGGACCAATCGCAACTCTGGTCGGCCGATAGAACTCATTATTACCCATACCATAAGAGCCAAAACCAGAGACATAGGTCCCCGAAGAATCAAACTTTTGAATACGTCCATTGCTTGTATCTGCTACATAGATACTTCCATCGGCCGCGATGGCGAGCCCTTCGGGAAAACGGATTTCACCATAGCCCGATCCAGGTGAACCAAACTTGGAAATATAATTTCCAGAAGCATCAAACTTTTGAATGCGACTGTTATCAGAGTCAGCAACATAAACGCTGCCATCAGCGGAAATCGCGATTCCCCGTGGATAGTTGAGTTGGCCGTTCCCATTGCCTAAGGAACCGAAACTCAGCAGGTGGTTCCCCGAAGAATCGAATTTTTGAATACGGTGATTGTCGCCATCGGCCACATAGATGCTGCCATCACCGGCAACAGCGACATCAAGAGCATAACCAAACTCGCCATCACCAGCTCCTTGAGAACCAAAGGACGAAAGATAACCACCGGACGCAGTCAGTTTTTGAATTCGATTATTTCCAGCCTCTGCGACATAAAGGTTTCCATCCGGAGCGATCGCAATCGCAACAGGGTAATTAAATTGGCCGTTTCCACTGATCAAAGAACCGAAACTTAACAAGTGGCGACCAGATCCGTCGAATTTCTGAACTCGATTGTTTCCAGCTTCAACCACATAAAGACTTCCATCACCGGCAACAACGACCTTCGATGGCTCATCCAACTGGCCAGAACCAGCACCGGAGGATCCAAGAGCGAAAAGAGGAACACCTGACGCACTCAGTTTTTGAATACGAGCATTGCCTGACTCAACCACATAGATATTCCCGCTCGAGTCGATCGCAAGATCTGAGATATTATCAAACTCACCAACCTGGTTGCCTACGGAACCAAAACCAGAGAGGTAGGTCCCTGCTGGACTGAACCTCTGGACCCGGTGATTCACGCCATCCGCTACAACGATATTCCCCTGAGGATCGATCGCCACTCCAGAGGGCACCTCAAACTCGCCGGGATTGTTTCCAAAAGAGCCTATGCTCCGCAGATAAACACCCATCGGGTCGAATACCTGAATACGGCTGTTCCCGGCATCCACGACATAGATATTGCCAACAGCATCAATCGTGACATGAGAAGGATGATCGAACTCACCATCGCTGGCTCCATATTGCCCGAAGCTCATCAGATGCCCCCCAGAACCATCGAATTTTTGAATGCGATGGTTCCGAGAATCGGCGACATAAATATACCCAGCACCATCTGCCGTGATCCCTTGAGGATACTGGAATTCCCCGTCGGCACTTCCGAAGGTACCGAAACTCAGAATGTGGGCGCCGGTTGAGTCGAACTTTTGAATACGATTGTTGTTTGAGTCCACAACATAAATATGACCGTCATTCACGGCAACAATTCCAATGGGACCATCGAATTGACCATCGGCACTTCCATGCGTACCAAAACTTAATAGCTGATTTCCAAAAGCATCAAACTTCCGAACGCCGGAGTTCCCGGTGTCCGCCAAATAGAGGCTCCCATCGGAACCCACGGAGATCCCACGCAGTTCGAAAAAGAAATACTTATTGATTCCCAAAATGAACGGCACCCGTCCGATACTTCGTCCTACCGACTCAGAAATGCCTTTCGCCCATTGGAAGTTGCCAGAGGAACACGCTCCCATTAGAGCGACTGCAGAAAGCCCTACAACCAGACGGAGGAAAGGATAAAAGAAGTCCTTCGAGCATTTTTTCATTCCTCTTCTTTTCGTCAGATTTGGACCACAACTTAAGACTCCCTCACGGAATACCGAGTCCGAGGAAAAGGAGAATGTGCCCTTAGACGAAGCAAATGATATGACAAGGCCTCCTTGAGAGGCCCCTCCGAAAGGCATTTGCGTTCACAGAATTTCTGTACACTTTTATCCCATTTTGAGATGGCGATGGCAGTGCGTGAGGAACTCTTTGCGAGTTTCCGCTCGGCTTTTGAAATCGCCTCGAAGATCCGAAGTCACCGTGGACGAGTTCGCGTCTTGGATCCCGCGAGCGATCACACAGTAATGTTTGGCGTTGATATGAACCGCGACATGATCCGTTTCGAGGACGGCTTGCAGGCAATCGGCGATCTGTTTGGTCAGACGCTCTTGCACCTGCGGACGTCGAGCGAAGAACTGCACGATGCGGTTGATTTTGGATAAACCGATGACCTTCTTGCCGGGAATGTAGGCAACGGTCGCAAAGCCCTGAATCGTCTGAAAATGATGTTCGCAAACCGACAGGACGTCCACATCCTGAACGACGATCATCTGATCGTACTTCATCTTGTTTTCGATCACGGTCATTTTCGGAAACAGGGCTTCGTTCAGACCGCTGAAGAGTTCTTTGACGTACATCTTTGCGACCCGATGAGGAGTCTGCTGCAAAGAATCGTCTTTCAGATCAAGCCCCAGAATCGTCATGATCTCGGTGAAATGCTTTTCGATCCGCACGATTTTTTCTTCGTCGGAAAGGGTATTCGCGATCACGGGTGTCGGAACCACTTTCGAGAGGATCTTTTTCACAGGAC
>JAHBUU010000201.1 GCA_019637895.1 Pseudobdellovibrionaceae bacterium
GCCCGGTGGAGTACGGCTTCCAAATGATTCAGCACAAGCCTTCGTCGAACTCGAAGGCCTACAAGATTCTGGGCGGCGAGATCACGACCGAGATCACGTTTTCTTTACCGAGCGTTCGGATCGAACACATTCGAGTCGGGAAAAGAAACTTCTACGCCTTCACCGGACTCACTCCGCTGAATGACAAGCAGACACGCATTCATCAGGTGATGTACTGGGATATTCCTTGGCTGATTCTGATCAAGCCGTTTCTGAAATGGTTCACGCATTTTTTCCTGTATCAGGACATTGATGCCGTCAATAAACAGCAAGAAGGCCTCAAGTACGATCCGGCTTTGATGCTGATCAAAGACGCCGATACTCAGGCCAAGTGGTATTACGCTCTGAAAGAAGAGTGGACCAAACACCTTGCCGAAGACCGGCCTTTCCAAAACCCGGTGAAAGAGACCGAACTGCGATGGCGCAGTTAAGGCAAAAGCTAGGACGAAAATTTTTACTCCCACTTTGCTTTGGGTTGTCTGCGGTTGATGTGGCGGGCCTCGAGCCCTATGCGATGACCGAGATCCCAGCCTCCTTGAGAGTGGAAGGAACGGTCGTTGGTGGAATCTCGGGCCTCAGTGCTTCGTCGGATCGATTGTTCCTGTTGTCCGACGACCGAGGAAAGATGGGGGATTCGAGATTCTACGAAGTGACCTTCGAGATTCGTTCTCGGAAAATCGTGCTCGGTCATTGGAGCGTTCATCCGTTCAAAAAGATTCCTTTGATTCAAGGCCGATCAGCGCCGCTTGACCCCGAAGGTTTTGCTCGTCTTCCCAACGGGGACCTGCTGGTTTCTTCGGAGGCTGATACCAATCTCAAGCCGAGGGCGCAGAATCGCGTGATGATCTTCGATGCGAAGGGTGTTTGGAAAAACGATGTGGTCTTGCCGCAGGAAATCCAGCCAGAGCTGACAGGCCGACAGTTCCGAGGCACCTCTAATAATTTTGGGCCTGAGGGCTTGAGCTTGACTCCGGCTGCTGACTCTTTTTGGTTGGCTTTGGAACGGCCCCTCGTTCAGGAAAAGCAGGACCGCCTGATTCGATTGGATCGTTTTGCGGTCTGGGCTTTTTCGCATGACCTGACTCGCGGATACCAGTTGGATCTACCGGAGTCCGGCCAAGGGGAAATCTTCAGAGGGGTCAGTTCGGTGCTGGCACTTTCCACGACCAAGCTTCTTGTGTTGGAGCGTTCTGCTCGAATCGAGGGCGCAGGGATCGGATATGGTGGGGCGATCTATCGGACGGATTGTGAAAAAGATCCTTGCGTGAAAACGAAAATTTTCGACCTGATGACGGGCCTCAAGGGACTTCGAGGCGGGAAAAACATTCCCAACTTCGAAGGACTTTCATGGGGGCCAGCCGTGGTCGAAGGCCGTCGCACGGTTCTCCTTGTCAGCGACAATAATTTTTCGGAAAAGACAGGCTCTGAAATCATTGCTTTCCTTGTGAAGGATGCCCCATGACCGTGATCTGGAAGTTGAAAAAAGGCGCCGACCGTCGACCTCGCTCGGGGCACCCTTGGGTCTATTCTCACGAGCTGGCGCAAAGCCCGAAAGGTTTGGTTCCAGGCTCGCTCGTCGAATTGCAAGATGATCAAGGGCGATTCGTGGCTCGTGGATATGGCAATCCGAATTCGGTGATTACGTTTCGTGCGGTCAGTTTTGATCCGAAAGAGTGGAATCCGCTTGAACGAAAATCAATGATTCATAAGATTTTGGAGGCGTGGAAAAGTCGCCTGATCCTGGGCTTCCGCGAGAGCTTTCGCATGGTTTTCTCCGAAGGGGATCGATTGCCGGGACTGATCATCGACGCCTATGTTGGTGAGCAGGATGGGAAGCGCATCCGTGTTTTTGCGACGCAGATCCTGACCGCTGGAATTCAAAAAGCCTTGGGCGAGGCCGAGACCTTTTTCAAAGAGCTGGTCGAAGAAGCGATCACCAAAGGCCTGACGGATATTTCCTGGGAAAATTCGGCCGTCGTCTTGAGAAACGATGTCAGGTCCCGTCAGCTCGAAGGCTTGACCGAGGACCTTCCACGTTTCGTGAAATCGGTGCGGGGTGCGGAGTTCACGGATTTCCCGATTCGTTTGAATGCGGCCTTGGATGATGGCTCGGTGGAAATGAACTGCGATTTGTTCGGTGGGCAGAAGACCGGTTTTTTCCTGGATCAGACGGCGAATATTCAGGCTGTCGTTCGGGTTTTGGATGGAAATCCGTTTCTTCCGAAGGACCGTCCTGTTCGCGTCTTGGATTTGTGCTGTTATGTCGGTCACTGGTCGGCTCAGCTGACTCGGGCTCTTCGGCGGAACGGCCACGAAGTCGAAGTCACTCAGGTCGACGTTTCCGAAAAGGCTTTGCAGTTCGCGAAAAAGAATGCCGAAAGGCAAGGGGCCCGGGTCATCACTCGGCAAGGTGACGTGATGAAAGTGATGATGTCTTTGCAAAAAGAGTATGACGTCGTCATCGCGGATCCTCCGGCCTTTGTGAAAGCGAAAAAAGACATTCCTCTTGGGCGACATGCTTACTTGAAAATCAATACCCAGGCTTTCCGGGTGGCGAACGAGGGGGGCTTGGTCGTTTCCTGTTCTTGCTCAGGGCTTTTCGTCGAGGATGATTTCCGAGAGGTTTTGGCCAAGGCGATCCGTCGGAATTTCCTGGATGCCCGCTGTGTGCTGCGCGGAGGGCCCGCCCCGGATCATCCGGGAAGATTGGGCTTCCCGGATGGCATGTATCTAAAGATGTTCACGCATTTGGTCGGCGCTCAGGCCGTTGGAACCGTCGTCGAGACGGAAGGGGACGGAGACGGAGCATTGGTCGAGCCGGATGGCGACGCCTGAAGGTAGGCGTTGATCTTGGTGATGTAGTCTTTCAGGCTCGCGTTTTCCTGTTTCATCAGTTGGTTCTGAGTCAGGGCCTGTTGCAGATGGCCCTCGTAATCGCGACACTCGTTGGCTTTGCGATCCAAAGCGAGTTTGAGTTCGACAATTTTGTTTTCCGCAACCTGAGTGAGGTTCTTGAGGGCCTCTTGTTGCTTGAGGGCCGCATTCTCGAGCTCATTGAAGGTCGTGGACATTTTTTCGACTTCGCTGGCCAGTTTCTCGATCTCTTGGTCCTTGCTCTTGAGTCCTTGGAGGAGTTCCTCGTTCGCGCGAAGAAGCTCGTCTTTTTCTTGAACCCGCTGCTCGAGGGATTTTTCGATGTCCTCTTTTTGTTTTTGCCAGCCTTCTTGATCGGTCAGGAAACGCGAGCGGGCTTTGTTCCGTTCAGTTTCCAGTTCTTCACGGAGGGCGCGGCTCAGCTCGAGATCATGGGTGAGTTGGCGCACTTTTTCCTGGAGCGTTTGCGAGAACTTGCGTTCTTCGTTCTGGATCTGCTGAGCACGGGCCTTGAGGTTCTGAATCTCGAGCTGGAGTTGCAGTCCCAGCTCGAGGGATTTGGCAAGGTCGGTGTTCAGCTTGGTGTTTGACGAACGCTCATTGTTGAGTTGTTCGGTCAGGGACTTCAGCTGCTGGTGCAGGTCGCTTTGCTGGACGACTTGCACGTTTTCCAGGGCTTTGATTTTGTCGCGAAGTTCGAACTGGGTGTCCTCGAGGTCGGACTGAAATTTCCGAATCTGCGTTTGGATGCGATCGATTTTTTCCTGATTCGGCATGAAGTCCTCCTCGGACCGGCTGCGGCTCAATTCATTCAACTTACTGCATATTTCGTCGAACAGTCGTTCATGACGAGGAACACTTGAAGTCATGTTTTCAAATGTATATGCCTCGCCGTAAGTCCGCTATCTGTTGGTCGAGAGGCTGGATTTTAGTCCAGGTTCTTGCTATGAAACCAGGCATGTCCTTCATCGACATCGATCGCCCCTCGACATGGAAAGCCTATCGCTCCGGCATGTGCACCGGTTGCTTCGGCGGCTGTTGCACCATGCCCGTCGAAGTCAAACTCAGCGACCTGATTCGGCTGGGCGAAGTCACGGTCGACGAAGCCGAAG
>JAHBUU010000202.1 GCA_019637895.1 Pseudobdellovibrionaceae bacterium
TGGCGCTGGCGCGCGGGTTCTCGGAATGACCGGCGGCGCGGATGAGGCGATGATTTATATCGTCTCGGACAGCACCGGCGAAACCGCCGCGACCATGATTCGCGCGGCCCTTGTGCAATATCCGCAAAAAGATGTTCATTTCATTCGTTGCAAAAACGTCCGCACCGAAGAGCAAGCCGCCCGCATCGTCGAAGAATGTTTCGAGCGGCGCGGGATGATCGCCTTTACGATGGCCAGCGGACCTTTGCGCGGAAAGCTCCGCGAACTGGCCTCGGCCAAGGGCATTCCCGCCGTCGATCTGCTCGATCCTCTGCTAACCACCTTGGATGCCTATTTCGGTGTGCGATCAGCCAGCAATGTGGGCGCGCTTCGTGTCGTCGACGAGATGTACTTCCGCCGAATCGAGGCCATCGAATACACCGTGAAACATGATGACGGGAAAACAATGTCGGATCTCGACAAGGCCGACATCATCCTGGTGGGAATCAGTCGCACCAGCAAAACGCCTTTGTCGATTTTCCTCTCACACAAAGGTTGGAAAGTCGCCAACGTGCCTCTGGTGTTGGGGGCGCAGCCGCCACCAGAGCTGGCCAAGGTCGATCAACGGCGCGTGGTGGGACTCACCATCGATATCGAGTCCCTGCAACGGATTCGCAAAAATCGTCTGGAAAAATTCGGCCAGGATCCTGGCGGTGAGTACGCGTCGCTTTCGCACATCTCGAAAGAGATCGAATACGCGGCACAACTCTTTCGTGAAAATCGGCGCTGGCCGGTTTTCAACGTCACCGAGCGAGCTCTCGAAGAAACGGCGAGCGAAATCGTCCGCGTGATCGCGGCCCGACTCGGACTTCCCGAATCGGTTCTTTTTTAACAAAAGACTTTTTAAGGAAGCCGCGAATAAGCGGCACTCAGTTTTTCGATCACTTCCTGCAGGCTGACCGGCGGAACAGCCTGGCCGCCAGAGCGACTGGCCCGCATCCGATCCAAATCTCCGAGAATTCCATTCAAAGCACTTTGCCATTGAGTCACCGCTTCGACCGTCGCCTTCGAGAAAACCGAGTACTCGATGATCTGGCGGGACTTGCGACAACCTTGCAACCTCAAGACCGAGACCACCGCCTGTGCCTGGGATCGCGAAACAAGAGCCTCGGGATCCAACTGATACTGCGGCGAAACCGCCCCATAGTCGAAAGGGTTCAGCATTCCGACATACGCTGTGTTGGGGCTGGGTGAACTTTGAAACTCGTTTTCTCCGAGCTTCATTTCGATCGTTTTCAAATTCATCGAAAGCGGACAGATCTGCCAGGACTGAATCCGGTGGATCATGACCGCCGATTGCGACTCGGGAAAAGTGAAATTTCGCCCCTGATCGGACAGATCATCGAACTTTAACTCGAGCGCCAGGCCCGACATGGGGAAATGATCTCGGGCCAGTTCGACCTTTTCAGCAAGAAAGACATGCTCATTTTCAGAGAGCCACACCTGCTGCTGGCGCAACGATCCCTGCAACGCCAGCAGAAGACTTTTATATTTTCCAGCGTAATCGCCTTGCAAGGTCGGATTTGGATTCTCTTCCTCTTGGACGACGGGACCACAAGCCGTGAAAGACAAGGCCAATCCCGCGACGAGCACCCATCGAGTCCATTTCATCGGCAGCTCTTTGATCACTCTCATGCTTTTTCCTGTTGGCTGACCGCTTGATAGAAGGTTTCACAAAGAACCCGGTTTTCACTCTTTTTGTTGTCATAAAACATGAGATCAATCTCGTAGTGGAAGTCTTTGACGTGAGTGCGATTCAAACGGCCGCTGCGGACCTGCTTTTTGATCGAGTGTGCGGGCAGAAATCCCCAGCCAAGACCGGACTCGATCACGCGCTTCAAGGTTCCCACATTCGCTGATTCAAAAATCACCAAGGATTCGACATCAGCGCCCGCCAGTTTGTCCTGCAGCTTCTTTTGAAAACCCGGAAACTCTTCGATGAAATTGACCAAAGGAAAGGTCCCCAATTCGCTGGCGTTGACTTGTGGGGGAACTTCGCTGTCTTTCCCCGAGCTCACCAGCCACATCTCTTCTTTCAGGAGGAATTTTCCTTCGACCGAATCGTCCATGGCCACACCGAATTCGCTCACCGCCTCGGGCATGATCACGACGTCGAACTGGCCTTTTTTGAAGCCCTTCAGAAGCTCTTCGCCTCTTAAGTAGTCGACGCGGATTCTCAGGTCGGGGTTATGACGCATCAATCGACTGACGATCGGGCTCATGATGTGCAAACCGATCGAGTTCATGGTGCCGATTCGCATATGCCCTTTGAGCTCGGCCCCCATCGAACGGACCGCAATCTCGGCCTGCTGGGTCTGCTGCAGGATGCGTTTGGAGTGCTCGTACAGGATCTCACCCTGAGGCGTGGCCTTGATCTGGCGGACTCCTCTGACGAGAAGTTCGACGCCCATTTCTTCTTCAAGATTCCGGATCTGCTGCGAGACCGCGGGCTGGGTCAAATACAGCTTGTCGGCCGCCGCCGTCATGCTCCCCTCGCTAATGACCGTCACAAAGGTGTGCAACTGATGAAGGTTCAACATGAGATTCCTCCTTGAGCCTGGCCCGGAATCTCCGCTATCCTTGGGAGATCAGGGGGTCCGACGACATGAAACTACTTCTTCCCGCCTTGCTTGCACCGATCTTAATGGCAATTCCTGCTCAGGCCAAAGTCTTTCGAAATGCTTACATCGCTTTCGAGATGCCCGAAACTTGGAAGTGCAATCTGGAAGTGACCGAATGGGTCTGCCGCGCCGAACAAGGCAAGGAGTCCAAGGAAGCGATCATCATTCTGACGGCCAAAGAAGTCGGGCCTTCCGACAGCTTTCCTCTCTATGAAAATCATTTGAATCAAACCATTCCCCTGAAGCTGAAAACCGGCGCAACGGCCGAATCCAAAATCGCCTATAAGGCGAAAACCGTGACCATCAACGATCAGCCGTGGATTGACGGTCTTCATCTGGGATCAGAAGTTCCGAACTACTTCACTCGGTACCTGGCCACCATCAAAGACAAGATCGCCATTCTCGTGACCTTGTCCGCTCACAAAAACTACTACACCCGGTACAGCCAAGAGTTTTACAAGACGGTCATGAGTCTGAAGGTCGTCGCCACCAAGAATCTTGCGGGGCGTCCGGACCTTGGTCCTATTCGCCCAGGCGATGGTGGAATGCTCGGCCCCGGCAGCGTGGCCGGAGCCATGCCCGGAGACCTGTTGGAAGGCGACGGTCTCGAAGGCAGCGGTGGAGCTGGCGGCAAAGCGCCGTTCGTGATCCTTGCTCTCGTGCTGGCAGCGGCCGGCGGATACATGTTCCTGAAGAAACGCAAAAAGGGGTAAGAGTCCCGTCCCAAAAGCGCTCTCAATGAAAAACCCCCGCCCACTCGGCGGGGGTTTTTTATTGAAGAAAATCAAGAACTCTCATTCTCAGGGAAATACTCTCTATAAACGCCCCAATTACGTCTCAAAAAGAGATGAAACCTCAAGTGAACAGTCCTCTGATCCGAGAAATATAGGAACACTGAGCGCTATCTCAACCTAAGGGCCAGGGAAAACCCGAGGAATTTTTAGGTCGGCCATCGTCACGCGAATAACAGAACGTCGAAGGACGCGAGGGAACCATGGCACTTGAGTTAAATCGAACGACAATCTTGAGCTTATTCTGCTCGATATTGTTTTTCTCTTCTGGAGCGGTCGCAAGCTCCGGTGTAACCTATCACGGTCGTCTCTTGAAGCCGAATGGCCAACCTGTGACCTCAAATAGCGTTCAATTCAAAGTTCAGATTCGGACTCCGTCACCAAGTCTTTGTATTCTCTTCGAAGAGATCTACACGCGAGACCTTTCCATGAGCGCAGGTGTTTTCTCTCTGACGCTGAATGATGGT
>JAHBUU010000203.1 GCA_019637895.1 Pseudobdellovibrionaceae bacterium
ACAGCCAGGTCACCCTCCCCCTAGGCTGCCCCATCCCCGCTCCGAACGGAAGCCGGGTTAGGAAGACTCACTCTTCCGGAGGAGCAAAGCCTCGGCGAAGAGTATTCTCCGTCACCACGATGGGTTCCACGAACTGCTTCAGATAGTCAGGGCCACCGGTTTTGGAGCCGATTCCAGACATCTTGAAGCCGCCGAACGGATGGCGATCGACCATGGCGCCGGTGATTCCGCGATTGATGTACAGGTTCCCGCATTCGAATTCTTCGCGGACTTTTTGGATGTTCGCGGGGCTGCGGCTGAAGAGTCCGCCGGTCAGGGCATACTCGGTGCCGTTCGCGATCTGAAGCGCTTCATCCATATCCTTCGCTTTAATGACAGCGAGAACGGGGCCGAAGATTTCGTTCTGAGCCAAAGAGTCCGTGCCTTTGACGTCGCCGAAGATGGTCGGTGGAACGTAAAAGCCGCTTGCGGGAACTTCGCCTTTGAACAGCACACGGTGTTTTGCCTGAGCTTCATCGATGGTTTTCAAGATACGCAGATAGGCTTCTTCGTCGACGACGGGGCCCATGTAGGCCTCGCTGTCTTCGGCCGAGCGGATTTTGATGGACTTCGCCGCCTCGACCAAACGATCGACGAAACGGTCGTAGTTTTCTTCGAGCACGATGCAACGGCTGGCGGCCGAACATTTTTGTCCCGAGAAGCCGAAGGCCGAGTAAAGAACGCCGTCTACGGCTTCGTCGAGATCCGCATCATTGTCGATGATCACGGCGTTTTTGCCACCCATCTCGATGATGCAACGTTTGACGTGCTGTTGACCGTTTTGAACGATCGCCGCTCTTTGCAGGATATGAAGACCCACGGCCTTCGAGCCGGTGAAGGCGATGGTGGTGGTGAGTGGATGGTTGACGATGTATTCGCCGACTTCTTCACCGTAGCCAGGGAGGAAGTTGACGACACCGGCAGGGATTCCCGCCTCTTTCAACAGATTCATCAGCCCATGAGCGACCAGCGAGCTTTGCTCGGCCGGTTTCATTACCACGGTGTTCCCGGTCACCAGAGCCGCGGTCACCTGTCCGCAGAGAATGGCGAGGGGGAAGTTCCAAGGAGCGATCACGGCACAGACGCCGCGGGCACGATAGATGTACTGACTGTTTTCACCAGGCACGGAGCCCGCGCGCAAAGGTTTGGTGAGTTCTCTCCAGTGGCGAGCATAGTAGCGGCAGAAGTCGATGGCTTCGCCGATGTCGCCGTCGGCCTCGGCCCATGGTTTTCCGACTTCGAAAACCTGCGTTGCGACCAGCTTGAAGCGGTCTCTGATCATCAGGTCCGCGACCTTGTCGATCATCGCGGCTCGTTCCTGACCGGAGGTTTTTCTCCAGGCGGGGAAGGCCTCGTGGGCGCTTTGCATGGCCAGTGATGCCATCTCGATGTCGGCCATTCCGATTCGGGCCACGACTTGATCACGGTGTGATGGATTCACGCGATCAAAAATTTTCGTGGTTTTGACTTCTTTTCCTTTGATCACGGGCATGACCGTCACCGGCAGGCTTGGACGCATTTTTTCCAGAGCCTGTTTCATTGCCGTTCGTTTTTCTTCGATGGCGAAATCGGTGAGGGGATCGTTGTTGAATTTCGGTTTTCCATCAAGGCCCAAACCACTGCGGTCCGGCCATTCGGAGGTGGGAACCAAGCCTTGGGCTGGATCCTTCAAAAGTTCCGCTGTGGTTTTTCCTTCGGCGAATTTTCCACGCAGCCAGCTTTCGTTCGAAGTGTTTTCAAGCAGACGGCGAACCAGATAGGCCATTCCCGGAATCAGATCGCCCACCGGAGCGTACTCACGAACACGGTAGCCCATATCGGCCAAGGCACGTTTCGCTTGATCAGCCATTCCGTACAGCATTTGGATTTCGAAGGCTTCTTTCGGCAAGCCGAGTTTTTCGGCGTGAACCAGAGCTGTCGCCAGAGTCCGCACGTTGTGCGAAGCGAGAGCCGCACGAATCCAACGATGATTGTCGAGAAGGTATTTCGCACAAGCCTCGTAGTTGGCGTCGGATTCCGCTTTGTTGGTGTAAACCGGAATCGGCCAGCCGCGCTGTTCAGCTTCGATGGTTTCCGAATCCCAATAGGCGCCTTTGACCAAACGGATGGTGAAGGGAGTTCCGCGAGTGCGGGCGAAGTCGGTGAGGTCCTTGATGTCTTGCAGGGAATCGCGCAGGTAAGCCTGCACGACACAACCAAAGAATTTGTAGTTGCGGAACTCGGGTTCCAGCAAAAGTTCTTTGTACACTTCGACGGTCAGGTGCTTGACCGCATAGTGTTCCATATCGAGGTTCAGGAAAACGCCTTTTTGCATGGCCGAGCGATAGACCGGACGCAGGCGTTCCTTGAGAATTTCCTTGGTTTTGTCCCAGGCCTTGTCGTTGATTTGCGAATACAAAGCGGTGAGTTTCACCGAGACATTCACTTTCGGAATGGAACCTTCGTGGTCGCGGTCAATCTGTGGGATTTCCTCCCAGTTGGCGGCGTCTTTCGCCAGCCAGTCGATCAGCTCCAAGTAGCGGGTTTGATACTCGAGAGCTTCTTTCTCGGACAGAGTTGCTTCGCCCAGGATGTCGATGGTGAAGGTGAGGCGATTCTTGCGGGCTTTTTTCAAAACGGTCAGTGCGTCTTGCGGGTTTTCGCCGGTGATGAACATCTTGGCCATCTCGGTGACGTTTTTCTTGATGGTGTTCGCCATCAGTCCCGGAGCCAGAGCGCCAAGGCCGAGGCCGACTTTGAAGATCGGTGGCAGTTCGCCGACTTCTTCGAAATACTCACGCAGGTGGCGGGCGACTTCGGTTCCGGAGTTGAGGGCCGGGAGCACATCCACGAAGCGGAACATGTTTGTCTTGAACGCTTCGTTCTTCATGCTCCAATCCATGATGGAGCCGTACCAGAAATCTTTCGAGAAAAGAGACGACTTGTTTTGACCTTCCATGCGGCGAAGAATTTCTTCGCCTTTGGATTGGATTTGCGACTGCAGATCTTGCATGCGACACCTCTGAAAATAGGCTTAAAGAGCGGTCGCATATTCGCCTTATTCGCAGGGCGTCGTCAAGGGATCAGAGGGTCCGTTCTAGGGGCGTTTCCACGCGATGCGCAGAAGGCTTTTCCCGTCAGAAAAGAGCTCGCCGTCGAGGCGGTCGCCCGGGTGAAGGGGGCCGACTCCGGCGGGTGTTCCCGTCAAAAGCAGATCTCCGGGAACCACGGGGAAATGGCGGAGCGCGAATTCCCTCAGGATTTCCGGAGAGAAAAGCATTTGTGAGCTTTTCCCATCCTGGCGGAGTTCGCCATTGACCTTGAGTTGCAGGGCCCATTCGGAGGACCCATTCAAAGAATCTGGCGAGCCCGAGAGGGGAAGCAATGCGGACACCGGGCAGGAACCCTGAAAAGATTTGGCCAAGGTCCACGGTTGACCTTTGGCTTTGAGCTGGGACTGCAAGGTTCTTTCGGTCAGATCCAAGGCCAATCCGATATGGGAAAAACGCCGGTCGTTTCCGAACTGAAAGGCGATTTCGAGTTCGTAATGAAGGTCTTTGATCCATTCCGGAAGGGCCAGGGTTTCCCCTTGAGTGATTGCTGATCCCGCTTTCAAGAAAAACAGCGGTTCCGACGGAACGGCATTGCCCAATTCTTTTGCGTGGTCGGCGTAGTTTCGTCCGATACACCAGATGTTTTGGATCATGGCGCTCTCCCGAAGCTGATAACTTTCCACAGATCAACCGGGCG
>JAHBUU010000204.1 GCA_019637895.1 Pseudobdellovibrionaceae bacterium
CTCTCTTTGGCCAGGAGTTCGTAGTCTTTGAAGTCCGTGTTCCAAGGACGTCCCGAGCACATGAAACGTGGGTCTTCGACTTTCTTGGGATCCACTTGCTGCACGAGTTTTTTCACGACGGCTTGGAGCGCGGGCGAGAACTGTTCGACCAAGAGTTCGCTGATAAAGATTTTGGGCAGGTTCATGTCTTCGGGCTCATAGTGACGAGCGAACAGCTTTTTCTCTTTGAAGTGATACTCGCCGCAAGGCTTGTAGCCGAATTTCAAAAACGGAGCGGCGACGCGATCCAGTCCCACGGGTTCCAGATTGTAGGTGCGGAAAGCGATGTGATCGTTGAGGACCGTTTCCCCTTGTGCGGCCAGAAGGTCATGGATGCTCTTCGCGGCAGGGTTGAGAGTGGTGTAGTCGTTCCACATTTCTTGGAGCAATTGCTGTAGATTCATAAAGGCCTCGCAGTTTGAAGATACGCTCCTCCAATCATAGGGGCGGAGCAAGACCTTTCTCGGGGTTGAAAAGCCTCTGATTGCAGCTCACAGAAACCATGGAGCTGTTGCTCTAATCTTTTGATTTTGCGCCCTGCATTTTCTACAATCGCGGTGACGTCTCTTTTCACTCTTTTCTTGAGAACGAATAGGAAGGGGTCATGACGCAACGGGACATTGACGGGTTCCTGGAATCCCTGTTTCCTGGCCCTTGGTCAGAAGAACGGAGAGTGCGTGCGCGGACGTAGAGTCAGGCGTCGAATGAAATTCTGGTTAAAGAAGGTGGTCGCACTGAGTGCGTTCATGCCTTTGACCGCACCCGCGCAAAGTGGGGCGGTGGCCTCCTCATCTGCACCTGTGGAAAAAATCACTCACAGTCGCCGTCACCATCTCTTCGGTCAGCTTCGGGCCGAGTCCATGCAATACATGACCACCGTCGATAGCGCTCCGGAGCTGAACCAAAGCCAGTTCTTGTCGGGCCGAATCGCCGTGGCGGGTTCTCCGGAATCTGCCTCGTGGATCGAATACGGCGGTGATTTAGCGGCGGGGACATTCTTCCGCCCCAATCAAGATCAGTTCGTCGTCAACGAAGCCCATGTGACGGCTCGCCTGGCGCCACTGACCACCGTGTCCTTGGGGCGCAAGAAAGCCATGTGGAGCCGCATGGACGAAGTCTGGCAGCTCGGCATGTGGCAGCCTCGCTTTGCGATCGATACTCTTCGTCCCGAAGAGCAGGGTTTGACCGGATTGTTTTTCAATACAGGCACCGAAGACATGGAAGTGATGGCTTTCGCCACGCCCATCTTCATTCCGACGATGGGCCCTGAGATCAGTGAGGAAAACGGCAGCTTGGTGCCGGACAACCGCTGGTATCGCCGTCCTTCGACCACGCAGATTTTTAATCAGCAGCTCAATCGGGTGACCTACGATCTGGACGTTCCGAATCTGGAAAAGCTGGTGATGAATCCCGGTTATGCGGCCATGACCCGCTTCGGGAATCTGCGCAGCGGTCCTTGGATCGTCGGTTCCTATGCCTATAAGCCGGTGAACGATTTGTTGTTGAGACGTCAAATCGTCCGTGTGGTCGATCAACCTTTGTTCGACGTGAAGGTGTCTCCGGATGTCGCTTACCATGAGCTGGCATCGGTGGATGTTGGTTATGCTTGGGGTGATTTCCAGATCTCGGCGTCTTATCTGCAGGATTCACCGAAGGAAAAACGTCCCCAGACGGAATGGTCTCTTCAGAAACTGCATGCCCTTCAGGCTGTTTCGGTTCAGGGCGAGTGGAATATTCGAAATTTCTTTGCCCGTCAGGTTCAGATCCAATTCGGTCATCTGCGCATCACCGGCGGAGGCATCACGGATATCGACTCCGAAGGTAAAACCGACGACTTTACCCTGTTCGATGATCGGATGCGCTTCCGCAATGCCACCTATGTCGGAGCAGAGGGTGAGCTGGCTCGCCTATGGGCACGTCCCCTGGCGACGAAGGTTCGTTATCTGTATGACCAGCAACAACAAGGCAGCATGGTTCGCACGGAGTTCCTGTATTATCCGCGAACAGATCTCGCTCTCATCGTGGGAACGGATTTCTTGGGTGTGGCAGATGAAAATCACGAACCGGATGGTTTCTTGAATCAATACCGGGCCAATGACCGCTATTACGGGGGCATGACCTATGTCTTCTAGGGCTTTCATCAGAAGATCGATTCTTGTCATGCTGGCCTCGGCCGGAGTGCTGTCTTGCACACCGAAAGTCGGAGAACAAGCACCTCCACCCAAACAACAAGAGTTCTCGGGAACGGCTTGTTTGACGGAAGCCACGGATTACATCGAGCTCTTTCTGAAAGGTGAGGCTCGGGATCATCAGGTTGCGGCCGCCTGGGGCTGCATGAGCACCGCTCTGCAGGCGTTCGAAAAATACGTGCGTGGCAGTTCAAAAGATTCCTACACGGCCCAGGAAATTTCGAGCTTCATCGAAAACGAGTTCATCGCTCGTCAGCCCGATGGCAGCATCCATGCGGTTCCACCGAGCTTGCAGGCCGAGATCATGAAACTGAAAAAGATCGTTGCGGGCGGGAATGCCGACGTCATCACACGATCCGAGATTCGCTCTCTCATCACCAAGTTCGGTCACTTCAAAGACATCTCGGTGCGGTTGAACCCGTACATGAAAGTTTTGGTCAAAAAATGGAAGCCCGATCTCACTCGCGAGGTCAGCACCTCCGCAGATGTTGAGCACTTTGAAAACGCGAACCGTGTTTTGCAAGAGGCCGCCCTTGAGCTGGGTGCTATCTTCGAAGCGAACCAGAGTTCCTATCGTTTGGATGATATCGGCGTTTTCCTGCGGGAGCTGTCCGGGTATCTGGGGCGTGACTGGGATCTGACGACGGTCGTGAATCGGTTCCTGCCGCTGGCGAAAAAACTGAAGAAGTCCCTGACCGGCGGGCGTGAAGACGAAATCCTCTCGACCGAGTGGCGGCTCGTGATCGTGACGACGTTGCGAACTTACGTGCAGTATTTGCGTTATCATTATTTTGTCGAATTGCCTCCGAATGTGGGTCGCGAGCAGCGCCTGACTTCGATCTCTCGTATCGTCGAAGAAAGCTTTTCGATCATCGAAACCCTTGTTCGCGAAAAAACCGATGGGGCTGTCTCCCGTCAAGAGATCGACGAGATCGCGTCCGTCCTGACCTCGGCTTGGCCTGACTTCAAGTTCTCAAAGGTCATGCTCGACGAGATCATGAAAATCAAAAAGCTCCTCTTCGGCGGAGCCACGGATCGTATTGCGGCTTCTGACTTTGAATTGGCGCGGCTCAAGGTTTCGCGGATTCGGGATCTGATCGATATTCTGGCTCCTTATGCCGGTATTTATTCTGGTGACTGGGCCGGTGGGAAGAACGGCGGAACCGAGGCTTCTCGGGCCGAGTTTGACAAGGCGGGTGCGGCCTTGGATCGCGCCGCTCAAGAGTTCGGCGGTCTGCTCGAAGTGGGCGACAAGGATGCCTTTGATCTGAAGGGCATCGTCGTTCTGGTGAAAGAGTTGAGTCGTCTTTATCCGCCCGAGGGTGGCAAGGGCATCGCTCGTACGCTGGAAAAGTATTTCCCCTTGCTGCAGAGTCTGAAAAACATGGTCTATGGGGACAAAGACGCTCTTGTGCGGAAGGCGCAGTGGCCG
>JAHBUU010000205.1 GCA_019637895.1 Pseudobdellovibrionaceae bacterium
ATATCGAAGGGGGAACGAAGTTTCAAGAGAACGTCCAAACGACTCTCGTTCCCGCTGGTGGGGCCGCCATCGTTGAGTTCAAGACCGATGTGCCGGGCTCTTACGTCCTCGTCGATCACGCCTTGTTTCGCGCCTTCAACAAAGGTGCCTTGGGGTTGATGAAAGTCGAGGGTGCAGAAAATAAAGAAATCTATTCCGGAAAAACTTTCGATACGGTCTATCTTCCCGAAGGAAGTGCGATTCAGAAAACTCCGGAGCCCGTCCTGAAAGTTGCGCAGAGCCTCGAGGACAAACTCAAAATGGGCAAAATCATCTACAACAACTCATGTGCCGCCTGTCACCAACCGAACGGTCAGGGGATTCCTGCCGCCTTCCCTCCGTTGGCGAAGTCTGATTGGTTGAATGCGGATCTCAAGCGTTCGATCGGTGTGGTGAAAAACGGTTTGAGCGGTCCTCTGGTCGTCAATGGCGAGAAGTACAACAGCGTGATGCCGGCTCTTGGTTTGAGCGACGCGGATATCGCGAACGTGTTGACCTTCGTCACACATAGCTGGGGCAACAAGAAAAAAGTCGTCACTCCCGAAGAAGTCAAAGCGGTCAAAAAAGCAGAACCGGCTTCGATGGAAGCCCATTGAGGACTCATGAGAAATGTTCTTTCGGTCTTCATTTTGATCTTGATGGCGGCGGTTGTCCGGGCAGAAGTCCGCACCGTCGTCGTCCCAGAGGGCGTCCTGCGTCCTTTTTGGATCGAGCCGAAAGAACGTCCTAGTTCCAAGGAGAAAAATAAGAAGACAGCCGAGGCCGTGAAGGTTGCGTCCTTCCGGTCGGATGTTCGGGCTGTTTCGAATGGCGAGTTCCGGGACTTTCTTCGTCGGAATCCTGATTGGCGGAAAGACTCGGTCTCGCCTCTGTTCTCGGATGAGTCCTATCTTTCCCAGTTTCAGGGGGAGTCTCTGAAAAAAGGTGTCGCTGTCGATGCTCCGGTGACTTTCGTTTCCTGGTTTGCGGCCAAAGCCTATTGTGAAAGTCGCGGTCTTCGATTGCCGACGGTCTCTGAATGGGAGTACATGGCCTCGGCCGATGAAAAGAAAGCCGATGCCTCGGATGATCCCGTCTTTCTGGCTCGGATTCTTGAGTGGTATTCGCAGCCGCGGGCCGAAGGTGGTGTCGGCAAAGGTCGCGGCGTTCGGAATATTTACGGTCTCGAGGATCTGCATGGCCTCATTTGGGAATGGGTCGAGGATTTCAATTCGACACTGGTGACCGGAGAAAGCCGCGAAGACGGTTCTTTCAATCGGGATATGTTCTGTGGGTCGGGCAGTTTGTCCGGCGGTAACAAAGAAAATTATGCGGCCTTCATGAGATTTGCTTTTCGATCCAGTCTCAAGGGCCGTTCTTCGACATGGAATCTTGGTTTTCGATGTGTAGGAGAAACAAAACCATGAAAACGATCTCACTCTGCCTTTTTGTTTCGATGATTTCTTTTTCCGGTTGGGCCGGGGCCGACAAGGTCCTGCCGAAGGATTCGATCTATCAGGTCAAGTCCGAGTGGGCTCTGCAAAGTGATCGCAAGATCAAGCTTGCGAACTTGGCTGGTCGGCCGATGTTGATGACGATGGCTTACACTGGGTGCGAGTACACCTGTCCTTTGATTGTTCAGAAGCTGAAGGACATCGAAGCCGATGCTCTGAAAAAAGGGGTCAAGGACTTCGGTGTCGTCATTGCCAGCTTTGACCCGAAAGTCGACAGACCGGCCAAACTCAGATCCTTTATGAAAGCCAGACAGATCACGGACGAGCGGTGGTCGATGGCTGTGGCCGATGATGCGGCTGCGACTCGGGAGTTGGCGATCCTTTTGGGGATCAACTACAAAGAGGAAGAGGGTGGACATTTTTCGCACTCGAACGTGATTGTTCTCGTCGATGCTCAAGGTCGCATCCTTGAACAGTTGAACGGCTTGAATGCGGATCATGCGGCTCTCGTGGGGAAACTCGCGAACACCAGCCATGGGAAATGATCAAGACAGACCCGAGCCCTATCGTCTTTTCTTTTTAATCGGTCTCGGGATGGGCGTCGTCGGAGTGCTTCCTTGGATTTTCCTGCAGATGGGGATCGGCTTTCTGCCGTGGAATCCGATCGCTTTCCATGGACGGACGATGTTTTGGGGATTTCTGGGGGCCTTCGTTTCAGGGTTTTTGATGACGGCTGCCCCCAAGATGTCGGGCTCGTGGCCTGCGCGTCCTTGGGAAACGGCCTTGATTGCCTCTCTTCTTTTGGCACAGGTTCTTTTTTCCTTTCTGGGCTTGGAAGTCTGGTCATTGCTGAGCATCGTCGGCGTTGTTCTGGGACTGCTGTCATTTTTGGGCCGGAGATTCCTGGGGCGTCGGCAGAATCCCCCGGCGATGTTCATCTTTGTTCCTGTCGCTTTATTTTCTGTCTTGGTCGGAAGTGGACTGCTTTTGTCGGGCATGGGTTCTGCTGAGACGCTCTCGTATGCCAAACGATTGATGTACGATGCGTTCATTTTGAATTTGATCGTGGGGCTCGGCAGTCGGTTGATTCCCGTTCTCACCAGGGTACCCGGAGCTTTGGCCCCGTCGGGGCCCGGAGACACTGTCAGTCTTTGGCGGGGTTACCTGATCGTTTTGGTTTTACTCAATGCCAGCTTCATTCTTGAGGCCTTCGTGGCCAAGGAGGCTGGTTTTCTTCTGCGGGCGGTTGTTCTGGGAACAGTCCTCGTTCGTAACTTCAAAGTTTTTGCGCCTCGAAATCCGGCGGGCTTTCTGAGCTCGGGGATTCGGTTGGCGGCTTGGTCCTTGGCCCTTCCTTATTTGGGAGCCCTCGCTTTTCCTGCCTGGGAACTGCACTTTCTGCATCTGAGTTATATTGGCGGCTTTGCCCTTTTGACTTTGATGATCGCGGTGCGTGTGGTTCTGGCTCATGGTGACCAGCCGTTGACGCTGGAACTGAAGACCTCTGCTTTGCTCGGAGTCGCGGGGTTGATGTTGACGGCCGCCCTTTTGCGAGGACTGTGGCCCTTGATTCAGCCCGAACACTTGTTTCAAGAAGCGGCCTTGGCTTCCTTTGTCTGGCTGGGGGCTTTGCTCTTGTGGCAGATGGCGATCGGGAAAAAGATCAAAAACGCCTTCCAAACTTTGTGGTTGAGGTCGTCAAAGCCCCTCGAAAAATGAGAAAAAGAAGGAAAAATGCCCGTAAGATGAACAGAGCGGCGCATTACGGACCCAGACTTTCGTGAAGTGCTTGTCCCGGTATAGAGTCTACCTGCTAAATTATCTATTGATTTATCAAGACAACATTTGCGAAGGATTTGATGCGCCGTGAGTAAAATCACTAAGAGTAGCACCGCTGAATATTTTGCGAAGAACTTGCAGCAGGTGGGGTTCTCGTCCCCGCTTAAAGCCGTCCTCACGACCCTCAAAGAAGGTGTGGATAACTCTCTGGATGCCTGCGAACAGGCCGGGATTTTGCCGGAACTCGCGATCGAGGTAACCAAAGAAGGAAACGGATCGACTAAAAATACGGATTTGATTCGAATCGTGGTCGAGGACAACGGGCCTGGGATCGAGCAAGACGATCTGG
>JAHBUU010000206.1 GCA_019637895.1 Pseudobdellovibrionaceae bacterium
ACCAAGGGCAGCCTGTGGCACATCAACTATCCGCTTGAAAACGGCCAAGGCTTTTTGACCATCGCCACCACCCGTCCCGAAACCTTGTTGGGCGATACGGCCGTCTGCGTACATCCCGAAGATCCTCGCTACCGCGAGTTCATCGGGCAAAACGTGATCCTGCCGCTGCTCAATCGAAAGATTCGCATCATCGCCGATACCTATGTCGACAAAGAGTTCGGATCCGGCGTCGTCAAGATCACTCCGGCTCACGACTTCAACGATTTCAAGATCGGAAAAACGCATAACCTCGAGTTCATCAATCTCTTGAACCGCAACGGCACACTCAACGAAAACGCCGGTCCCTACCAAGGACTGAAGGTGACCGAAGCCCGCAAGAAAGTTCTCGAAGACTTGAAAGCTCTGAACCTTCTGGCCAAGGAAGAGCCCCACATGCTGTCCGTTGGGCATTGTTCACGAACAGATGCCGTGGTCGAGCCCTTCTTGTCGGAGCAGTGGTTCGTCAAAACGGAATTCCTAGCGGTGCCGGCTCGCCGCGTGGTCGAAAGCGGAACCATCCGTTTCGAACCTGAATCGTGGACCAAGGTTTATCTGCACTGGATGAACAACATCGAGGACTGGTGCATTTCCCGTCAGCTCTGGTGGGGTCATCGGATTCCCGCTTGGACTTGCGAAAAGTGCAACCATATCACCGTCTCGGAAACCGATCCGACAGCCTGTGAATCCTGCGGTGGGACCAACCTCAAACAGGACGAAGACGTTCTGGACACTTGGTTCTCGTCCGCGCTCTGGCCGTTCTCGACGATGGGTTGGCCGAACGACACCGAAACACAAAAGACCTTCTATCCGACCAACTACCTCGTCACGGGTCCGGACATCATTTTCTTCTGGGTTGCCCGGATGATCATGATGGGTCTCGAGTTCAAAAAAGACGTGCCGTTCAGAACGGTTTACCTGCACGGGATCGTCCGCGATTCTCAAGGGCGCAAGATGTCCAAGTCCCTTGGCAATTCCCTGGACCCGGTCGAGCTCATCGAGAAAAACGGTGCGGATGCTTTGCGCTTCAGTATGCTGGCGCATCTGTATTCCGGAAAAGATCTCAAGATCTCCGAACAGCGGATCGAGGGTTACCGCAACTTCATGAACAAAATCTGGAATGCGACCCGGTTCGCCCTTCAGAATTTGTCGGATTTCCAGGTGCCCAGCGAAGGCGTGAAAGCCCTGCCGGAAAAAACCCACCTCAGCAGCTTCGATCAATGGATCGTTCACAAGCTAGCTGAAACCGAAAAAGCCGTCGAAGAAGCCATGGAGAACGATCGGTTCTCTGACGCTGCTCAGGCGCTTTATCATTTTATCTGGCATCAGTTCTGCGACTGGTACATCGAGTTCACCAAGCCGATCATGAACGGCAGCGATGCGAATGAGCGCAAAGCCACTCAGCTGGTCCTGGCGCAGGTTCTGAATCGTTTTGTTCGGTTGCTGCATCCGTTCTGTCCGTTCATCTCGGAAGAGATCTATTCGAAGCTCCCGATCCGTGGCGAAGCCTGCATCATTGATCAGTACCCGACGGTTTTGAACGATCGCGAGTTCCTGTCTCTGAGCAACGAGCAAGCCGCTTTCGAAATCGATCTGATCAAAGAAACGATTCTCGCCATTCGCAACATCCGCGGTGAAAACCGTCTGAGCCCGGCTTTGAAACTGAAAATCAGACTCGGGGTCGGCGACGCCAAGGCTCAAAAAATTCTCAGTGCGAACAAAAGCGCTCTGATGACCCTGGGCCGTCTCGAGGAAATCGAGATCGGTGAAAACGGCGATCTTCGAAAATGTGCGGTGAACCAGGTCACGGTGAAAGACGCCTCGGTGAAAGTTATCATTCCGCTGGAAGGACTCGTCGATTTCGACGAAGAGATCAAACGGATCAACAAGGCCCTCGAGAAGCTGACCAAAGACATCTCGATGCTCACCGGAAAGCTTTCGAACGAAAAGTTCGTTCAGAACGCCGATGAAGAAGTGGTTGCGGCGGATCGCCTGCTCCTCGAGCAATCGAAGGTGCAGTTGATTTCCCTGCAGGAAGCCCTGACCCGGTTCCAATAACGAAAAGGCCCGAAAGGGCCTTTTGTTTTTCTATTGTTTGACGAGAGACGGCGCCAAGAACTTGTTGTGCCGATAGATATCGTCGGTCCCCGGATTCGCTGGAGTCGCCACACCGATGTCCATGCTGGTTCCGGCCGGGTTCACATACAGAACCGAGTAAACAATATCTCCGTACGGATTGAATTCCATATCAGAGTTCTTACACCCATTCACGACTTGAACCTTGTCCTTCTTCCAACTCGTAAGACCGCAAAACTCTTCCTCTTCAAGATCCTTCGCCACGTCCTTATCAAGAGGTGTCAGGGTGATGTCCTTCGTCGTCATATTGATCTTGTAGGATGTTTTCCCCTCGACCGTGACATTCCCGCTCAGGAACTGAACACCGTATTTGGAAATAACCTTATACAACTTGGTCCCCGAACAGGTCGTACTATCATAAACGACTTGCTCGTAAATCATCGGATCCCCGGTCTGGATTTTAATGGCAGCGCTCTGCTGCCCGTCAGTGGCACAAGTCGTCCATGTTCCCGTGATATCCGGCTCATTCCCGCCGCCGGTTGGCGTGCCCGAGATGCTTCCAGCAAAAGTCCCCGTGTGCACTTTTGTGCCTCCAGGATTGTGAGTCCAAGACTCAAACGTTCCGTCAATGGCACCGCTATCCTCATCAAGGTTCACGATGGTGAAGACCAAACGGCGAACCCCTTTTTCGATGGGAAAGGCAACCTCAAGCACCATCGAATTGGAACCTTTCGATGCGGTCAAATCATTCGCCGTCACAAAATTGCAGTCCTTGAACTTCCCGCTCACGGTCGTGCCGTTGTCATTGAATTTGAAACTGAAATTTGCGACTTCGGGTGTTCCACCTGAAGCGCTGTAGGTATAAGTTCCCATGAGTCGCTGGGCATAAGTTCCGGTCGCAGCATCGACATCACAACTCGGACCACTCGGATTGCCACCGGGATCAGTTCCCCCGCCGCCGGGATTGCTCCCACCACCGGGGTTCGAGCCTCCGTTGCCGGGCAAAGTTCCGTTGCCGGTGTCGCCACCCGTCCCACCCGAGCTTGTATCGGTCACGGTCGCACCAACGCCCGTGAATCCACCTTCCACGCAGGCGCTCAGATGAAACATCAATAAAATGGGCACGATCACGCGGCTCACGATTTCCCCAATACCGAGACTAAAGTCCCTGTCTTTATCATCGGACGGGGACCCCAAGAGGGTGAGGGAAAAAGAACGACTGTCCTAGGATGAGACAAAAACCGACTGCGATTCTCGTTCATGGATGGCTGGTTCCCGGAGCGAGATTCTCAGCGGCAACCGCAAGCTGTTTCATCCGGCTCGAAGGGGCGGCAAGAAAAACTCTTTCCCTGCCGGTTCATATCGATCTCGATGATCTGACCGTCCTTTTCAGTGACGACGATCTCTTCTCCGGTTTCATAGTAAAGTCGTTGCGAACGTTCGCGCTCGAGCACTTCCCCGTTCGACTCGAGCGT
>JAHBUU010000207.1 GCA_019637895.1 Pseudobdellovibrionaceae bacterium
GCGGAGCCGGAGCTTTGGTCCGTCACCTCAAAAGAATCGGCATCCAGGCTTTTCCCGAAGAGGAACTGACTCCGAAGAACCCGAACCAGTTGTCGTTCTTTTGATGAAGAAACTGTTTCTGTCCGTTTCAGACTTTGCGGTTCCGGCACCTCGAATCGGCAGCATCGAGACCTATTCGGGCTACGGGCGCGGGACGGAGGTCGGTCTCGAGATCCATCAAAAAATCCAGGCGGAAAGGAAATCCATTCACGCCAATTACCAATCCGAAGTGAAGACATCGCATGTTTTCGAACAGGACGGATTTCAGTTCGAAATCGCCGGACGCATGGATGGGCTTTTTTTGCCGTCACCCGGTCTCGCCAAAGTAAAAATCGAAGAGATCAAATCGAGCTTCAATATCCATGAACTTTGGCGTCGCATTCGCGAGGACGACGAGAATCATCCTTATTGCTGGCAGCTTCGCACCTACGGATATTTTTACTGGAAACAAAATCAGGAAAAACCCGATCTGCAACTGACCCTTGCTTCCTCTCGAAACGAAGAGCGGCTGACCTTGGATTTGCGTTTCGATCCACTCGATTACGAATCATGGCTCGAGGTCCGTCTCGCGGAACTCGTCGCCGAAGCAAAACTGGCTGAAAAAAGAATGAAACGCCGGAAAAAAGCGGCGGTCTCCATGGAGTTCCCCTTTCAAAACCCCCGTCTGGGACAGATCGAACTCATCGAAACGATCGAAGAGGGCATGACCGAAAAACGCCCCATGCTGATTCAGGCCCCGACAGGTCTCGGAAAAACGATGGGCGTGCTTTACCCGACACTGAAAGAAGCCCTCGGTCGCGGACAAAAGGTCGTCTATGTGACGCCAAAGAACAGTCAGCATCGTGTCGCCGAAGAGGCTATCGAAAAACTCCAGGACAAAGGCGCCAACGTCCGCGCCATGACTCTGACCGCGAAGACCAAGATGTGTTTCAAAAACGAACCCATCTGCAATCCCGACTTTTGCGAATATGCGAAAGATCATTACAAAAAGGTGGCGGAAAAAAATCTGCCGACGGAGCTGGCCAGAAAACGCAGTCTCACCGCCAGGACTTTCCAAAAAATGGCCCGGGAAAACGAAGTCTGTCCCTTCGAGCTGCAGCTCGAGGCCGTGACCGACGCCGATGCCGTCATCTGCGATTACAATTACGTCTTCTCGGTTCGCTCGCCGCTCACGAAGCTCACCGGCCTCGAGTTCGAAAACCAAGGTCGTCCGAATCTAGTGATCGACGAGGCCCATAACCTTCCATCGCGGTCCATGGATGCTTACTCCCCCTCTTTGTCCACCTTTACGCTGGAACAGATGCGGGCGGACCTTTCCGCCTTACCAAGACGTTTTCAGAAAGACGCCGAAGCGCACCTGAACGCCTGCATTGATGTGGTGAAAAGCTGTGCTCCCAAAAATGGCTCCGCCAATGGCGAAATCAAACCGCCCATTGCCGAGTTTCTGTCTCAAGATGCCGAGCTACGTGGTTTTCTCTCGTCCTACCTGAAGGCAGACATCGACATCGAACCGAATGACGTGGTCCTGCGCTTGAGTTTTTATTGGTCCGAGTTCACCTCAGCCCTAGAGTTCGTCACCAGCGGTCGCGAGGAATTTTTTACGACCTATCAATCGAATCCTCCCGCTGTCAAAATCACCTGCTGTGATGCCTCGGAAATGCTCAAGGAGTCCTATCGGGCTTACGATCAGGTCGTGGCGTTCTCGGCGACGTTGAAGCCCTTCGAATACTATGCCCGGCTGACCGGTCTCGATTCTGAAAACCTGAAAATTGCCGAGTTCCAGTCTCCATTTCCTAAACATCATCGCAAAGTGATGATTATTCCGCAGTTGTCCTCGAAATATTCCGAACGGGAAAAGAACTACCCCCGGATCGCCGATGCCATTTCGAGGATCATCGAGGTGAAACGAGGAAACTATTTCGCGTTTTTCCCGAGCTTTGAATTTTTGAACCGGGTTCTCGCCGAACTGACGGTTCCACGAGGAGTGCAGGTCCTTTCTCAGCAGCGCAAGATGAGCCGCGATGACATTCAAGGCGTGATGGATCGCCTGAAAGAACCAGAGCTCGCGCACCTCGTTCTGGGAGTCCAGGGCGGAGTTTTCTCGGAGGGTGTCGACTTTCCGGGGGATCTCTTGATCGGTGCGTTCGTCGTCGGCCCGCCGCTACCGAACTTCGACCTCGAACGCGAGAAAATGCGCGCTTATTATCAAGAAAACTATGGGGCTGGATTCGACTATGCCTATACGTATCCGGCCATGGCCAAGGCCGTCCAAGCCGCAGGCCGCGTGATTCGCTCCGAATCCGACAAAGGCGTCATCATCCTCATGGACAACCGATTCACCCAACCTAGTTACGTGAAATCCATGCCCCAGGACTGGTTCGAGCGCTCTCCGCAGGATCTCGTTTCAAACAGCATCCTCGGCGATTTGCAAAAATTCTGGGAAGAATAAAAGACCTTGGCCTATTGCCAACTATTTCCGAGCATGGAGTCGCTGAAGTACTGCTGAGCAGCCTTTAGCCGTTGTTCCAGATGCCGCTTTGCCTCGGGCTCTTCCAATGCCGTTTTGCGCTCCGGATCCCGCATCGAATACAGCTTCGCCTGCTGATCCTGGGGCCAAACCAAGAACTGATCCTTCGCGATTAACATCGAAAGACCGTTCACGAAAACGGAAGCCGTTCTTTCCCCTGGAACAAAAACCGAACGAGAAAGCAGGTTCGGCTTTTCCCAAGGAACGCCCAGGAAATCGAGGACCGAAGGCAGGATGTCGATCTGTTGAACGATCTGCTCTTGATCGATGCCGTCTGGCCATTTCATTGTCGGATGATAAAACAAGATCGGCACCTGATAGCGTCCGATCTCGTGATCAAACTGCGGCAGATAGGGCATGAAGGTATGGTCCGCCGTGATGACGAACAAAGTGTTTTGGAACCACGGCGATTTTTCCGCCTGCTCGAAAAACTCGCGGAGCATGTCATCCGTGTAAGCGATGGTTTTCAGGATCGGCAGCGGCCCTTCCGGGTAGCGGTCTTTCACCGCGTCCGGAATCAGATACGGATTGTGCGAGCTCAACGAAAAGAACGACGCCAGAAATGGCGACGGCGTTTCATCCAGCCGAGTCCTCATCCACTGCAACATCGGTCCATCATAGATGCCCCAAACGCCATCGTTGTCCTTTGCGTCCGGATACTCCGAGGCACCAAAATAAGATAAAATGCCGGAGCTCTCGGTGTAGGAGTCAAAGTGCATCGTCCCGTTGTTTCCACCGTGGAAAAAACTGGTTTGATATCCACCCGCCAGAAGACGCTTCCCGAGCCCCGGGAAATCGCCGTTTGAAAAAGTCGAGGTCACAAAGGGTTCGTTCATCAATGCCGGAATCCCTGATAAGACGGCAGGAATTCCTTCGATCGAACGGCGCCCGTTCGCAATGCCGTTTCTGAAAAACAAACCTTTCTTCGCCAGCGAATCCAGGAAAGGCGTATAGCCTTGGACCCCATTCACCTCGCCCATGTATTCACGACCGAAGCTTTCCA
>JAHBUU010000208.1 GCA_019637895.1 Pseudobdellovibrionaceae bacterium
AATCGACGGCGGGTACACCCCGCGACGGGCGGTCGAGAGCGCATCTTCGTCCACATCCGTCGCAATGATCTGAACGCCCGGCGGATTTTCCAGGTTCTCAAGCAACTCGCGAAAAAGAATGGCAAACGTGTAGGCTTCTTCTCCGGTTGAACAACCGGCGACCCAGATACGGATTTTATCCCCACCGGCATGATTCCGAATGATCGCTGGCAGCACATCCTGCCGAAGGACTTCGAAACTCTCTTCGTCTCGGAAAAAGGATGTGACATTGATTAAAAGCTCTTTGAAGAGGCGCGACGATTCATTCGGATTCGTTCGCAAGAACTCAAGATAGTCCTCGATTCGGCCCAATCGCAGAACCTGCAACCGCCGCTGAATCCGTCGAACCAGGGTGCTGGTTTTGTAATGCTTGAAATCATGTCGGTGTTTCTTTTGCAGGAAATCGCAGATTCCAATGATGGCAGACCCGATCTGCTCCTTGAGGCTTTCTTCGGCATCGCCACCCTTGTCTTTTCTGAGATGGCGATCGTAGCTTTCCAGCTCTTTCATCATGGCTTCGGGCTCAAGCACATAGTCCGCAACGCCAAGATCCATGGCCGAACGAATCGTTCCCGAGCGTCCGGTCGAGCGAGGATCCTGGACAAAACTCATTCCGCCGGATTGGCTGAGGGCCGTCAGCCCCTCGACACCGTCTCCGTCCTCACCTGAAAGCAGAATTCCGACCGCTCGCTTGCCCTGATCTCGCCCCAAGGATTTGAAAAAGACATTCGCTGCACCCAGTTTTTCATCCGCCGAACGCGGAGTCGAAATTTCCAGAACCCCCTCTTTGAGCGAGGCGATACGATCCTGGGGAACAACCGTCACCGTGCCTGCTTTCAAACGCAAACCTGGGGCCGCCATTTCAACGGAGGGATGGTAGGCCTGAAGAACTTCGAACACATCCTGGAGCGGTTGTCCTTTTCCAGGCACGATGACGAAAGCGATCTCCGGAGTTTTCACGGCACTGGAAAAAAGACGATTGAGGTCGTGGATTCCTTGATCGGAAAACCCAATACCGACAATCAAGGTGGGCCGTGAATCACGGGGAGATCTTTTCTTCATGGAGACTGTGAATCTATCGGCTCTGCAGAATCATGACAAACCCAACCAGAGGGTGCCGCAGCAAGTCTCTCTCTGAAATGGGGCAATTCTCCTCTGCTTCTGATCGCAGAACGAACTCAGGACGATTTTCGCTTGGGCTTCAAGAATTGAATCGTCAGCTGGCGAGCTTCCGGCAAAAGACCATAGGACAACAAGAGCACGGCAATTCCCGCCCCGATCATGTTTCTTTGTCCCATCCGGCTAGCACCCCAAATGACGAGACCGATTCCCACCAGATAGGGAAGGAAAATCAGAACTCGGCGACTCAATTCCCAACGAGACAGAGGCTCGGGAGCGGACTGCGCCAAAACCGTCGTTTGCGCAACCTCGGAGATGGCTGAAATCCGATGGAGCATTCGATCGGCGATCTCGTCATGCCCCTGAAGACGCTTGAGGTCTTTGTACTGAACACGAGCGTACTCGAGTGCATCCTGCTCTCGGCACGCATTCAAAAAATTTTGATGCAAGGCTTCGTTCGTGTAGTCGGCGAGCAGCTCTTTCCAGCGACGAACCAGACTCGGCTGCGCTTTCAGAGACCGATCCTGCGGCAGACCTTCCAACTTTTCGAAGATCACCCCACAGGCCAGACACTCTTTTGAGGTCTCCGGGCTCTCAGCTGCACATCGCGGACATTTTTGCGTTTTGACGGACTTCACAGCTTCTTCACGAGCAACAATGGCGTAGGTCTGGATCGACAGAGGATCCGAGGGCGGAAACTCAAAGGCAAATCTCGCCTCGCAAGAAACGCATTGAAACTCGGGCGAGGTGCTAAAAATGCGCCCCGTTTCGACTTGGTAGAGCTTCGCGCATGATGGACAACGGATGTGCAAATGATCCATACTCGAATGATGAAGAACTTTCTGCATTTTATCAAGGCTTCTCGTTGGCCTTTGCTGTCAGGAATTTTGATCGGAACGACCTATGTGCCTTTTCCTCCGTGGGCCCTTGCGTTCTGCTATGCTCCCCTTTTTCTGTGGCTGGACGAAGACGCTCAAACCCGCAAGCAAGCTTTCTTCGGCGGCTGGCTGACCCAATTCATTCTTTCGATCATCGGATTTCACTGGATCGCCTACACCGCCAAGGAGTTCGGGGGCTTTCCGTGGTCCCTGTCTGTCATCGCTCTGTTGCTGTTCGCCGCATTCATCCATCTCCACATTCCACTGGCGAGCCTGGCTGCTTTCGAACTCAAAAAGCGTTTCGGCATCCGCGGAGCGCCCCTGCTTTTCTCGATGGCCTTGATTTTCGCTTTGGTCGAACGAATCTGGCCGATGATTTTCCCCTGGCACCTGGGCTATACCCTGCTCTGGGCCAAGCTGCCCGTTTATCACTGGGCGGACGTGATTGGTTTTGCCGGCCTTTCCACCCTGGTTTTCCTGCTGAATGCTTGGCTTTCCTGGATCTGGCAACAACAGGACAAAACCGAGGTCGTCTTCAAGCACATCACAATCCTAGGTGCGGCCCTCATCGCCCTCACCCTGGGTGGGCTCTGGCGCAAAAAAATCTGGAAAAGCACCGACACCACCCTGAGCGCCATCGCCGTTCAGGCCAATATCGGCAATCTCGAGAAGCTTTATGCCGAACAGGGGCTCGGATATCATTATACGATCATCCAGAAGTTCATCGACATGAGCCGCAAAGCCACCCAAGATCACGGCTCAGCGGACCTTTTCGTCTGGCCGGAAACAGCCATGCCGTTTTCTCCGGATCGGCCCGAGTTCTCGCAACGCTACCTCGATGTCTTGCACGAAGGATTGGGCGACCTGAACATGCCGATCCTCACCGGCTCGTTTTCCAAGGACCCGTCTTATACGGGACTCGCGAAGGACGCGAGAACCTACAACGCACTTGCCCTGATCGGCTCCAATGGCCGCATGGCCACAAAGCCTTATCGAAAAACCCATCTGCTGATCTTTGGCGAATATCTGCCCTTCAGTGACGATTTCCCGATTTTGTTGAAATGGCTCCCCTTCATCTCGAGCTTCGGTCGCGGTCAGGGACCGGTGGCGATGGATCTCCGGGCCGGATCAGAAACGTCGCTCAAGATCGGTGGGCAGATTTGTTATGAAGGGCTCTTCCCTGGCTTCACTCGGGGTCTGTCAGAGCATGGCTCCGACATCCTGGTGAACGTCACCAACGACTCCTGGTTCGGCACTCCTTTCGAACCCCGCCAGCACATGATCATGACCTTGGCTCGGGCCATCGAGGTTCGCCGCCCCTTGATACGCTCGACGAATACAGGTATTACAACCGCCATCCTTGCGTCTGGAGATCAGCTCCAGAGATCGCCTTCCGACCGCGAGTGGACCGGACGGTTCGAAATCAAATTCCGCAAGAATGCCGAGCAGACCTTTTTCGTCCGCATCGGGCACT
>JAHBUU010000209.1 GCA_019637895.1 Pseudobdellovibrionaceae bacterium
GCAACCACAACGGCAAACTGACTGAAGACCAAGGGCTCGACATCATCGATGTTTGCGCGAATCCCCGCTCTTGAGGTTCGGCTCTGACGCAAGGCCAATAAAGGTAAAATCCCATCCCCTTTTTTGTACTTCTCACCTACAAATAAGGCATGGGTTTACTCAAAGGCATTGCAGATTTTCTTCTTGGCAAAGATCCCGACATTTTCGATGAAAAGGGTCAGGTCATGCACAAACTCCCCAAAAAGAAATGGGATGCCTGGCACAATCGCACCAAGCTGGATCCGCAATACAACTGGCGGAATCACACCGGCACCTCGGCTGGAAACCCAGCGACTCGCAAAAAAACCTAACCGCCCTTCATCAGAAAAATCAGAACAAGCGGCTTTGTCTGCTTGCCTGCGTTTACTGAATATAAACAAATCCTCTTTTTGCATCGTGGATTGATCTCTGCTCATCGGCCTCATAAAAGAGACGGACAGAGGATGTTTATGATCAGACGGCTCCCCTTTCTTGCTCTCCTTTTCTTCCCTCTTTCCCTGCTTGCGGCGCCGCTGTTCAACAGCACTCTGGTGGGGAACGGCGGAGAAGGCATTTTGACCGACGACTCACGCCTTTATACGCGTGATCTTTTTGAGCTGTCCCTGCACGAAAATCCCGCTTTCGGATCCGAAAGCGACCCGCACCTCCGAGCAAAACTTCAGATCTGGAACCCCTTAGCGCTTTCCAGACAACAGCAGAGCCTGTTGCTTCGGAAGTTAACCGATATCAAAAAGGCCTTCCCACCCTTGGCCTTCGGTCTCGTCAGCGTTCTCCAGCACTACCAGTGGAGCTATACGGACATGCCTCTGGTCCTCCTTGAGGACGAAAGCCGCTTGCAAATTCCTACCGAAAAAAGAGTCTCGATCGCCAACCGTTACCTGTCTTCGATTCTGATTCAACGGGCCGAATTTGAAAAACTCGACGATGCCAATAAAGTCGCCCTGATCCTTCACGAAGCGATCTACGCTTTGGTTCTGCCACAGAAAGTCGCACCGTCTTTGGAGATCGAAATTCAAAGCGCGGCCTTCACTCGCCAAGTCACAGCCCTGCTGTTTTCAACAAACCTCGACGCGGAATCTTTAAAGCCGTTTCTCGAGTTTCTGTCCTTCGCAAAAACCAGCTCGACAGCAAAACTCTGCAATGACGTGGAGCTGAAGTTCCAGGCCTTGAGCATGGGCCGATTCGAGGACACCCCTCTCCGGGAAAGTTCTTCTCGGCCCTTCATCCCGGCCGCAGGCGATCGGTACCCCTTGATCATGTCTGTTTTCGAGCCCATCCAGCGAACGGTCTGCGAGAGTCCCGGATACACCTATGCTGTCGCGACACTCGGAGAGGCCTTCCGATTGATGCCTCGCTTTTATCGAAGTCCGCATGGGGTCCAGACTCGACTCGAGGTTGCGACCGCTCCAGCCGTGCGAATGTTTCGCCAATACAAAGAGCTTTGCACAGAGATCTCGTTTCGCCCTCATTTCATCGTGAGCTTTAACGAGCAGGCCATGAGTCATACGACTCTTTGTCATCCAAACTGAATTAGATCGTCTTTTGCGGGGGCTGTCCGCCGAAGTCCTGAATCGGGAAGAACTGAAGAGAGAGCTTATACAGCTCATCCTTTTGCGAAGCCCCTTCGGCGATCGCCGTCACCCTTTTGATGAACTTTTGCATCTCTTCGCGAATCTCAGAAATCTGCTCGCGATTGCCCACAAAGGTCAGGGATTGAAAATTCCGCTGTTCCGAGGGCAGAACATCCAGAGCCTTCTGAGACAGATTCAGACTCAAATCATGATGGGCTCGGATCGCTTTGACCGGAGGGCCATCCGACGTATGCCAATGAATCCGCTCGCGGTACAAGCGTCCCGTTTCATCCGCACGCAAATATCCCCGGGCCGACAGATCCTGGATCACCTGAAGAACTTTTTCCGCAGACAGTCCCAATTTTGCCGCCAACTGTTCCGGGGTCGGACGCTCCGACAGGTCAAAGGAGTGAAGGATCGGCAGATAGCACCAGTCCGTCAAAATATCGTAATCGCCTTCTTTGATTTCCTGCCTGCGAAGCTCGGGAACCTTCCCAACGGTCGTGAGAAAGTAGTTGATCTCTTCTTCCTTGAGCCCGGCAGAACGAACGATTTCGATCGCCTTTTCTGGAGCCAAATTCCAAATGACGTTTCGTCGGAGAATCTGAAGCATCGCCGCTGGCGAGACGCAAGCCACCTTTGCATACTTACGCATCGAAAAGCCAGGATCACCTTGTTGAAGCTCCTGGAAGCGACGGCCCATCAAATCGTAAAACAGATTTCTCCATGCATTCATGGCATTTGTTTTAGTTGAGGCACCAAAGCGAGACAAGCGATTCCTCGAAATTCAGGTGTTAACTCCCAATAAATCGAAAGCGCGGACGGCTCGTCCCAAAAACTTTGACGTTTTCTAGAAACATTTTTTTCGGGCGAACCCACATTTTTCCCTGGGGATTCTCGTAGAGGGCTTCATAATGAACAAGCTCTTCGAGCGTTTCACTATGAAGAACAACCCCATGCACACGGTAACGCATGCCCTTGTAATGCTCGTACAAACCACCGATCACCAATTCAGACGATGAAATTTCACTCATGTGGATTTCCGATTCTTTCTCGAAGTCTGGCCAAGATCTGCTCTGGATTTCCTGAAGGCCTCACGCCAAAGACGTCGTCAATCTGCCGACCCCATGTATGCACGCGGGCAGAAGAAAGACTCAATCCCTCGGACGCAAGAGCCTTTGCGGCGACCGCAAGACAGCCCGGCTTGTCCAGACCTTTGAAACTGAAAATCCACTCAGCCTCGTCCTGACTGACCAAAGTGATCGAGTCAAAGCGCACATCAGGAAGATCGCGAGAGCTGGTCAGTCCATGCTTCAGCAAAGCCCGAAGCTGCGCCGGTGTTCGACGGGCCGAAACCTGAAACCAGTCGTAGATCCCCAGCCCGGGTAGCGTCTGAACGGATGCGTGCCGGACACCCAAACCCAAAGAGTATAACCCTTGCACGGCTTCGGCAAAAAATCCGATCTGATCTTCTTTCCGATGAACGCGAATCCAAAGATCGCCGTTTCTTAATTTCAACAGCTCTGGAGGCAGATCCTCTTTGGCTTTCGCAACCAGCGCCAGATCCGCAACCAACTTTCCTGCTGGCAGACGGGCGATCAGATAACCATCCAGATCTGCAGCTGAAAATTTCAGTTTTTTCTTGCGAAGTTCCTTTTCAAACAAAAAGTAAGCCTGAGCCGAGGGAGACCGAATCGCCTTTAATAAATCCGCCAGCAATCGAGCTTTCCAGGTCGTCCAAGCTTCAGGATTGGTGGCCAGAATATCCAAGGCCGTAAAAACAGCCAGACGGCGAAGACGGACGCCTTCAGCGCCATTTTTTTGCAACTCAGTCCAGGTCGCTGGTGACAACGGATTTTTGCGAAAGGCGGCCTGAGAAAGGATCAAATGA
>JAHBUU010000021.1 GCA_019637895.1 Pseudobdellovibrionaceae bacterium
GCTTCGTCAAGATCCAGAATGTTCCCGAAACCTTTGCAGGTCGGGCAGGCTCCGATTGGGCTATTGAAACTGAAAAGACGTGAACTCAGTGGTGGCGGCGTGTAGCCACAAACCGGGCAGCTTGCTTCTTCGCTGACATTGACACGGTCGCCTTCGGTGGTGAGAACCACGGCCTTTCTCGACAGCAGGCCCGAGTTGTATTTCACACTCGCTTCATAGGCCTGAGTCATCGAGTCCGCGAGGCGACCGCGCTCATCCGTTGAAAAGCTCAATCGGTCGATGACCAGATAGAAAGTTTCTTTTGGGAGGCCTTTTTTGATGAAGGCCTTGTCGCTGATTTCAACGACGGTCCCCAATTCCTCTTGGGTAATGCCATCAGGTCCGGTGGTCTCTTCGGGTCCGGCTTTCTTCTTTTTGCCGGTGGCCTTCTTTTTTTCCGCTTTCGAAGCGGACGGCAGGTAGATTCTCAGATAGCCGTCTTGCAGCAGCAGCGAGTGCAGTTTTTTACCTTCGGTCACCCGTTGTGTCGCCGAGATCTCGACCAGGAGATAACCCCTTTTTCCGGCGAAGATTCGCAGAACCTTGTCGGTGGCTTCGGTGACGCTTTCTTTTTCGACGGGCAGATGATGAGTCGGGCAGTGAGCCGTTCCGATCTTTTCATACAGCAAGCGCAGATAGTCGATGATTTCCGTCGTCGTCCCCACGGTCGAACGGCTACTTTTGACGGTGTTTTTTTGCTCGATGGAAATCGCCGGAGGAATATTGGTGATGCCTTCGATGTCAGGCTTCGGTGCCTTGTTGAGGAACTGTCGAGCGTAGTTCGACATGCTTTCGATGAAGCGTCTTTGTCCTTCGGCGAATAAAGTTTCGAAGGCCAGCGAGCTTTTGCCCGAGCCGGAAGGCCCGCAGACCACGGTCATTTGACCGATGGGGACGCGGACCTCAACATTCTTCAAGTTGTTCTGCTTGACTCCCCACAGGTGGATATCGCGCATCGAGAACCTTTATTCGGTAAGGTCCTGCTTGTAAAAGTCAGTGGCATCTTCGGCCGCACCAGCGGATTCGGTGGGCTCGGTTCCATCCACGAACGCTTGTCGCAGGATCGTTTTCGTCGAAGCCGATGCGAGCTTTCCAGTCTCACGATCGACGTTGGCAAAAACAATACCCTCGGGCACTGGGAAAGTCATCTGGGGAAGGCCCTCATGAGCCGCTTTCATATAATCGAGCCAGATAGGAAGAGCAGATCGTCCACCGACTTCGCTGACGCCCAAAGAACGTTCTTTATCGAAGCCCACCCAGACACCTGTTGCGATCTGGGGCGTATAACCGATAAACCACGCGTCAAAGTAACCATTGGTCGAACCGGTTTTGCCGGCGACTTCACGACCGAGCGCGCGGGCCCGTCCGCCGGTTCCTTTTGGGTCTTCGACGACACCTTTCAACAGAGAGGTCGTCACATAAGCCGTTTGTGGGCTGACGAGTTGATCGGGATCTTGAAAGAAGAAATGGCGATCTGGTTTGTCCTTCTTGGGATCAACGGGCTGATCGGGATTCTCGGTGGATTGCTTTTCCAGCCAAGCCGTTCGACGTGTCGAGAAAGCTTCGTCGATGGGTTTGATCTCGTTTTCAAACCGCAGGTCCAAAGACACGTTTTGCAAGAGCACGGTGCCATTGCGGTCTTCGACCTTCTTGATGATCAAAGGTCGCATGCGTTTTCCCAGGCGTCCGAGCTGCGAGAAAGCCTTGGTCATTTCGTAAAGAGTGACGCTGCTGGATCCGAGAGCCAGGGTGAAGTCCATGTTCAAGGGGCTGAAGATTCCCAGGCGACGGGCGTAGTCGGCGGCCCAGTTGACCCCGAGGTCCTCGATGACCTTTACCGTGGGAACGTTCAAGGATTGCACGAGAGCATTTCGGAAGGTCAACTCACCACCGAAGCTGCGGCCGTGGTTGCTGGGTTTCCAGACGCTGGTTTCGCTTTGTCCTTCGGTGTCTTCGCGAGTCTCCTCGTAAACCAAGGGAACGTCCATCAAAACGCTGGAAGGATTGTATCCTTTGTCGAGGGCAGCGGCATAAACCAAGGCTTTGAATGACGAGCCCGTTTGACGAGCGGCCTGGAGGGCACGGTTGTATTCATTTCGTTTAAATGAGTAGCCGCCGACCAGGGCCAGCACATCTTGCGTTTGCTGGTCGAGTGACACCAAGGCCGCTTCGGAAACGGGTTCTTGATCGAGCTCAAGTGCAATCAAAGAATTCATGTCCGGAAGAATGGGGGCGGGTTTTCCTTTGGCCGCTTGTGGAGGATGTGAAAGGAAGGCCTTTTCGCCAGTGATTCGAACCAGAACCACATCGCCGACCTTCAATGCCTGTGAAGGACTTTTGATCTGATCCAGATCGAATCTTTTTTTGTCGTCGGGCTTTCGTGCCCATTTCATGGTTTCAAAATCGATGATCCCTTCGACACCGGGGATTTCGATTCGCGTGAATCCGACCGCGTCGTTGACCTCGCGAACAAGGCCCTCAAGGCTTTGGCCGACTTTCAGATAAGGCGGCAGGAATCCGGTCTTTTGTTCTTTCTTGGCCAAGGTGATTTCGGCAAAGGTTCCGTCCGGCAGAATCGTGCGCTCGGGTGTGGACTCGTCGAGCAGGGATTTTTTGCCATCGCCGATGAATTTTTCGATCTCTTCGGGACTTTCGAGACGTCGCAAAGGACCTCGGAAGCCTTGACGCTTATCCAGATCTTTCAGACCGGCAATCAAAGATTCGTTCGCTGGTTTCTGTTTGTCGATATCGAGACCAGTTTGGATACGGATGCCTTCGTCCAAGACAGTTTTCTCGCCGAGGAGCTGAACCAGCATCAGACGGACGGTCTCGAGATAGAAAGGCGCGACGTCTTCGTAATTCTCACGGACGTAAACTTTGATCGGCTCTTGGGTAATTTTGTCGGTGATATCCTTTTCGGCAAAGCCGACTTCGGCCATCCGTTTGAGCACATAGGCCTGTCGCTCTTTGGCTCGTTTCGGGTTTCTAACGGGCGAGTAGGCGCTTGGCGCCTTGGGAAGACCCGCGAGCATGGCGGCTTCACCCAGGGTCAGAGTGGCTGTGGTTTTTTTGAAATAGGTTTGAGCCGCGTTCTCGATCCCGTAGGCGCCCTGTCCGAAATAGATTTGGTTCAGATACAGATACAGGATTTCATCTTTGCTCAGATTTTCTTCCATCTGCATGGACAGCATGGCTTCGCGGAGTTTTCGAACGATGGTTTGTTCGGGTGAGAGGAACAGGGTTTTTGCCACCTGCTGGGTGATGGTCGACGCTCCCTGCACGGTGTGCCCTGCCCGAAGATTCGCCAAAGCGGCCCTCATGATGGCCATGTAGTTGATTCCGCCGTGTTGATAGAACTGATCGTCCTCGGCCGCAAGAAAAGCGTTTACGACGTCTTTCGGAATGCGCTCAAAGGGAACCAGCGTGCGTCGCTCACGGGCGAACTCGCCGATTTTTTTATTGTTGCGGTCATAGACCGAAGACACGAGCAGGGGTTTGTAATCCTGAACGGTGATCAGCTGAGGGAGGCTGGCCTTGACGCTTTGATAAACGAAAATGGCTGAAAGAATGGAAACGACGACGAAAGCCGCAGCGAACAAACCGAAACGCAGCCAAAATTGACGGCCGAACATAGCAAGGACCTCCTGGAAGAAAACCTTCACAGTCTAGCAATGCTCGGAGGCCCGGTCTATGGAAGCTTGGGGACGCAGCCCGACGAGAGTCGGGCTACTTTTGAGTGCCGTCGTTCTTGGTGGCTTTCTCCATGTCTTTGAAGAGCTTGTCGCCTTTTTTATGAGTCCCAACGCTTCCCGTGCATTCCGGATCGGGGATGCCGTTGAGCTTGGTGTAATAGGTCATGACCGCGCTTTGAGCGCTCGTCCAGTTCTTTGTAGAGCCAGAGCTTGGTGCCGCCCCCAGCATGTCGATATCCTGATTCAAGCTCGTGATGCGGACCGTGAGCTCGCTCTGCTCCTGGGCAATGTCGGTTTGCAATTGCTTGAGGTTGTTGGCGGCATCCGACATCTGCATTTGCGCCGTTTGAATGGCCTGGGTGGCTTGTTGGGTGAGTTCGCTCTCACGTTTCGACATCTCGGTGAGGACCTCTTGGTTGGTCTTCGCCATGGATTCGAGGGATTGGGTCGCTTCGCTGATGTTCTCTTGAATATTCTGGATTTCGTTCTGTGCCTGGGTCAGGTAACTCGTCCGCTGATCCATCAGGCGGCGACGTTCAATTCGGAAATCGGCGATGCAGTTCTTGAATTTTTCATCGAGAGTCGCGGTCTTTTTGCTTTGAGCGGCCCAAGAGGATCCGTAGATTTTTTTGAGCTCTTCGCGAAGCGCGGTGACTTCGGCGACGCACTTGGTTTCACCCAGAGCGGGAGTCATATTGGCGAGCTTCTGGGTGAACTGGCTTTCCGTGTTGGCCATTTCCGCGCGTTTGGCCATCAACTGAGTATTGAGCTGACGGATTTTTTCGGCGGTTTCGCTCTGTGCGGCTTGCAGGTCGGCCTGTTGCTGACGCTTCTCCTTGGAGAGGTCGTTTTTCTGTTCGGCAAGGAGCTTTTGAGCCTCGTTGGCTTCTTTCGTGAGATCGGCTTTCTGCTCGTTGAAATCCTTCACGGCATCGGACATCTTTTTCTTGAGATCATTGAGGTCCTTTTGAGCCGTCTCGATGTCTTTCTTCAGACGATCTTTTTGCTCAAAATAGTCGCGATAGCTCATGTTCGCGCAAGTCCCTTTATTCACGGTCTTGGTATTGGGCATGTTGAGCTGGGTTCCGGTATAGGCGCCGGCGACCTGGCCAACGATCGGCATGATGGAATCCATGAAGCTTCCATCCGTTCCACCGGTGACCGATGGGTTCACGCATTCCTTCATTTTAGCGATACATTTAGGCAGGGTTCCTAGGCTCGCTTCGGAGCAGGCGGTGGAGGCGGCGTTCTGAGCCTCATCGAGTTCCTTTTTATAGCCATTGCAGTCCAGCTCGCACTTCCACTTTTTCGTAAAGCCAGCGCAAGTATGGCCTTCGGGGAACTCCTCTGCGGGAGTTGGTGTCTGGTTCGCCAGACAGTTGTTAGGGACGTTACATTCCCGAGGCGTCGTCTCGGCGGCCATGACGAACATGGGGACGGAGGATGTTCCGAGGAGGAGCAGGCCGCTGGCTACCAACTTTTTGACATCCGAAAAGGATACATGCAGGAAGAAACTCTTCATTTCTTTCTCTCCCTTGTTGACCTGAAACTGTGCAAATCCAGTTCCAATTATTGTCCGGGATGTCATGAAGTTGCACGCCTCAATATGAGACGACTCTGCTTTCTTGCCCAAAAGTCCGGTCAGGTGGTAAACCCATTCTCCTATGCTCAAAGGGTACAATTCCGATTTAACGGTTCGCGGCCGCAGTTATCACATCCAGACGGAAGACTGGGGGGACGCGAATCCTTTTTTGGTCAGTCGCATTTTTCAAAACGGCGCAGTCCTGAAAACGCTGAAAGTCCCCTACAGCGAAGCGCTCAAAGAATCCTCGGTTCGTACACACGAGGCTCTGAAGCTTGCTCTGCAAAAACAGCATGGCGAGATCATGGATGCGTTGCTTGAAGGGCGCCTCCCTTAAGACCCGTCCGAGGTCGAGGATTGATCTCCCTTGATTGGTTCATCGCCCCTCCAAGCATAGAATTTGAGAATGATCGAGTTCTCTCATGTCTATAAGACCTATCCAGGCCCGGTTCATGCGTTGAAAAATATCGATTTGCGAATCGATAAGGGCGAGTTCGTTTTTTTGACCGGCCCGAGCGGTGCTGGCAAAACCACGCTCTTTCGTATGATTTCGGCCTTCGATCATGTCACCTCGGGACAACTGGTCGTCGCCAATCAAGAGCTGACGCAGATTTCTTCGGCGGATGTTCCTGCCTTTCGTCGTCGGATCGGCGTGGTGTTTCAGGATTTCAAACTTTTGAAAAATCTGACGGTGTTTCAGAACGTGGCCTTGCCGCTGAAAGTTCTTGGCGAAAAGGAACAAAACATTCGCAGACGCGTTCCTGATTTTTTGGAAAAGGTCGGTCTTTCCCATAAGTCCGATCAGTATCCAGAATCGCTTTCCGGCGGAGAACAGCAGCGAACCGCCATTGCTCGGGCGTTGATTCACCAACCGGGTGTTTTGATCGCGGATGAGCCGACCGGAAACCTGGATCCTCGCCTGAGCGAAGAGATCATGGATCTTCTGGAAAAGGTTTGTGCTCAAGGAACGACGGTCTTCGTTGCGACCCACGATCACGAGATGGTCAAGCGTCGCAATAAAAGGACGGTCTCGATTCGCGCCGGAGAACTCGAGGGCGGCCGGTGAGAGAGCTTCGTCAAAGATTCCTTTTGAGGCTGACGACGTTCATCACGCTGACCGCGTGTTTTACTCTGCTGACGGCGGGCTCTCTGGGACTATTGAACTTGGTGAATGTGCTGTCCTATTGGGGCGAGGAAATCCAGATCACGGCCTACCTGTCCGCAGAGATGGCCCCTACTCAGATTGACGCTCTCAAGGAGCGGATCAAATCTGATTCCAGAGTCGACAAGGTCGAACTCATCTCTCAAGAAGAAGCTCTCGAGGACTTCCGGGGTCAGATGGCTTCGTATGCCCCCGATTTGGCCAAAGATCAGGAGCTCTTGTCCCTGATTCCATCCAGTTTGCAAATTTCTTTGGCGGGCCGCTTGGGTGAACCCGCGACCTCTGAGCAGATCGAGGACGTGGCCAAAGAGCTGCGAGGATATGAAGGAATCGAAGAGGTCAGATACGGGCAAGAATGGGTTCAAAAGTACGGGGCATTTCTGACGCTGATTCGCAGAGGGCTTTTCGTTCTTGGGGTGATCGTGGCCTTGGCGGCTTTGCTGGTCGTCGGGAACGCCGTGCGTGCCTCGGTCGAGTCGCGCAGATCCGAGGTCGAAGTTCTGGAATTGGTGGGGGCGACCTCCTGGATGATCCGACGTCCGTTCCTGGTGGAAGGGGCCTCCTTGGGATTTCTTTCCATTTGCTCGGCCCTGATCGTGAGTTCGGTGGGCTTTTTGTTCATGAAAAACCTGTTCAAAACCGAGCTGCAGTTTTTCCAGTTAAGTTCTCATCTGGAGTTCCTGGGTCCTTTGCAGATTGCGATTTTTCTCGTCTTTGGAATCGGCATGGGGGCTCTTGCTTCGTATCTGTGTGTTCGCCGCGTGAATAGCGGGTTTGCGGCTTCGGGAGGACAGGGATGAAGGTCCTTTTCCTTTCCGTCTCAGTCATCAGCATTTTCGGGATCGCCGTGGCAGCGCCATCTCCAAGCCCTGCCGATATCGCTTTGAAAATTGAGATTTCAAAAAAGAAAGTCGAAGAAGAAGAACTCTCGCGCCGAAAGATCCTGTCCGCCTTGTATGAGGTGAATCGCAAGCTCCGCCGAACAGTATCAGACAAGTCAAAGCTCAGAGTCGAACGTATCGGTGTCGAAGAGAACGTTCGTCGGGTGAGTGATAAGTTGTCGGAGCTCGAAGCGACCTCCCGGCAGATGAAGACGCAACTGGCGGAAAGACTCAAGATGCTCCATCGTTTGGGAGGAGCCTCGTTCGCAAGAATTCTGTTTTCGGCAGGAAGCTCGTCTCAGTTGGACCGCAATCTCAAAATCCTTGGGGCGATCAGCTCAAGGGACGGAGACGCCATCAAAGACTACCAGCGGACCTTGACCGAGATCTCGAACCGGAAAACTCGGTTGGCGCAAAGAGCGGAACAACTGAAGACGCTTGAGCAGCAGCTTCGAGAGAAAGAAAAACGGTTTCTTGTCGAACAGGGTTTGAAGAACCGCTTGTTGAACGGTGTTCGAAAGAAGCATCTCTTTGCCCTTCAAGATCTCACCAAGCTGAAGGAGCAGACCCGCCTTGCGGGTTTTGAGGATGAAGGACTTTTGGATTCTCTGCTGAAGCCCTCATTCTCGGAACAAAAAGGAAAGCTCCCATCCCCGGTGGAAAAGGGTTTGATCTCCAGACGATTCGGTGTGGAAAAAGCCGGGGAAAACTCTTGGACCGTGGTGCACAAAGGGATGCGTTGGTCGGCCCCTCGTGGAACCCGCGTGCAAAGCGTCTACGATGGAACAGTTGTCTGGGTCGGTTCTGTCTCGACGGCCGGTCAATCCGTGATCGTCGATCATGGCGATCATTACTATACGGTCTATTCCGAACTCGAAAATCCAATGGTGCAGGAAGGTCAGGAGGTGAGGACACATGACACCCTTGCCTTGGTCGGACAGTCCCGATTGGAAGAAGAATCCGGACTGCATTTTGAAATCAGACATTTTTCAGAACCCGATGATCCGCAAGGATGGATGAAAGGAACCCAGCTATGAAGGCTCTATTTTCAATCAGTTTCGTGACGGCGCTTGTCGTCCTCCTTGGACAGTCGGGAAGCCAGATCGAAGCTCGTGCCCAGGAACGTTATGCGGATCTTCAGAACTTCACCAAAGTTTTGAACCTGGTTCAGCAGTATTACGTCGAAGAAGTCGATACCAAAAAGCTCATCTACGGGGCGATCAAAGGGATGCTGCGAGAACTCGATCCGCATACCAACTTCATGCCTCCGGACATTTTCAAAGACTTTGAATCTGAAACCAGCGGCGAATTTGGTGGGCTGGGGATCGAGATCTCTGTTCAGAATGGGATTCTGACGATCATTTCCCCGATCGAAGACACCCCAGCTTGGAAGGCGGGAATCAAGGCGGGCGACAAAGTCATTGCGATTGATGGAAAAACCACCAAAGGCGCAAGCCTTGTGGAAGCCTCGCAGATGATGCGTGGAAAACGTGGCAGCAAGGTCATCTTGAAGATCGTTCGTGATGGCGAAGACAAACCTCGCGACATCGCGATCGTTCGTGGCAGCGTGAAAATCCGCTCGGTCAAATACACGGATCTGTCTGACGGCTATGCCTATGTTCGGATCACAAGTTTCATTGAAAACACGGCTCCCGACTTGCAAAAGGTCGTCGCCGCACATCTTGCGAAGAATAAAAAAGTGGAAGGTCTTCTGATCGATCTTCGCCGCAACCCAGGTGGCTTGTTGGATCAGGCGGTGAAAGTGAGCGATATGTTCCTGAAAGAAGGAGCCATCGTGAGCACCATCGGACGCGACAAATCGAACAAGGAAGTCAGTCAGGCAACCAAACGTGGAAAGTTCACGGATTTCCCTCTGGTGATCCTGGTGGATGGATACTCGGCCAGTGCGAGCGAAATCGTTTCGGGCGCTTTGCAAGACAACAAGCGGGCTTTGATCGTCGGTGAAAGAACCTTCGGAAAAGGATCCGTGCAATCGGTGGTGAAACTGCCGGATGGCAGCGGGCTCAAGCTGACCGTGGCTCGTTACTACACTCCAAAAGGGGTCTCGATCCAGGCCGAAGGGATCAAGCCGGACATCGTGATCGATGACGTCGATCCGGAGGCCTTCAGTAAGGCGGTCATTCGTTCGAAGGGTGGTCGGGAGCGCGATATGGTGGGTCACTTGCAAGGCGATGCCGAAAAGAAAGAAGCGGCAACCGGCGGAAAATCAGACGAGGAAGGTCTGACTGCTTGGTGGAAAGATATTGGATCCAAGAGCGACGAGGCTTTGTCTCCTCGGGATAAGCTCTTCAAGTCGGATTATCAGGCTTATCAAGCCTTCAGTTATCTCAAGGCCTGGCACGCCTTGAAGTCCTTGAACAAATAAAAAAAGGACGGCCGAAAAGCCGTCCTTTTTCTTTCCCGATTCTGACTCTCTTACAGAGCAAGATTCATCACGGCGTTAAGGGGAACCTCGGTTTTCAGGTGCTTGAAGTTCAGTCGTCCATCTTGAGTGGTTTGAATGGTCACGACCACTGTCGCCTTTTCGGAAGCGGGGCTCAGTTCATAACTTAGGTTGCAGGCTGTATAGCCCAAGGCAACGTCGCCGCCAGGGAAGGGAACAGGGATTGCGGTCATTCGGCCTTTGATTTGGAGACCGTCATTTGATTTTGCGGACCAGCTTCCCGCGCCACCGACGATGCCGATACCAACGGCTTGTCCTTTGTAGGACCGAAACAGGGATCCCAGGGTCAGGCCGTCGAAATTCTTGATCTTCCCGGTTGCAAAGCTCCGCTGTCCCATCAAGCCGAATTTCAAAGTGTCGATTCCGTCGCACATTTCATTGATCGTTTTCACCCGAGTCTCGACATCAACCGAGCATTTGGTTTGAGCATCCAGAGAAGTTTGTCGGCGCATCGTCAGGACCAGATCCTGGCCGCGTTCTTTATTGCCGAAGTCGTACCCTCCGATGAGGTGGTTCGGATAAGACTTGTTTTGAACGCCGCTCCAGCAACGATTCGCCAAAGACAGTATCTCTTGATCCGAGGCTGTCAGGGGAGCTTCGGGGGCCGAGTTCGTCAAAGAGGCGCCGCCCGAGGCAAGAAGGCCTGTCGATGTTTTGAGCGAGTCCCTGAATTGTCTCTGTTCCATAGAGCAGAGGAACGCATGGACTGGACTCGACCTCCGTCGCGATTTTCATTCTTAGTAAGAAGCTCAAGAGGCGTTGATGAGGGGAAAAAGGGCCGTTTTTTCGCGCTCGATCGCTGACTCCAAATCGAGGATTTCCTTGGGACTTTTATCTTTCGTCCAGTGGCGAAAGTCGGGGCGGACCTTCTGTGAGGAGGACGAGAGTCCCGTCGAGTCCGGCGGCTTTAGACCTGAAATCAGGACCGAGGTCTCGTTAAAGTCCTGTGAGTTTCCCCGAAAAGTTCTGTGTGACCAGCGAGAGGTCGGTCGAGGAACGGACCTAAGACGCGGTTGCAAAACAAACGGAGTCACAGGAGGAATTTATGGGAATGAGAGTAACGACAAATATCAGTGCCTTGAATGCACAACGTAACTTGGTTGGATCGCAACGTGAGATCTCCAAGTCCATGGCCCAGTTGTCCAGCGGAAGCCGGATCAACAAAGCTGCGGACGATGCCGCCGGTCTCGCGATCTCTGAAAATCTGAAAGCTCAAGTACGTTCCGCCGCACAGGCTCGCCGAAACGCCAACGACGCGGTTTCGATGATCCAAACGGCTGAAGGCGGTATCAATGAAATCAGCAACATCGTCACGCGTCTTCGCGAACTTGGAATCCAAGCGGCTTCCGATACGGTCGGAAACACCGAGCGTGGATTCCTGGATAAAGAAGTTCAGCAATTGAAAGCGGAAATGGACCGGATCGCCAACGTGACCACTTGGGGCACGACCAAGCTTCTCGATGGAAAAGGACCTCAGTTCGATTTCCAAGTCGGCCTTTATGGTGATGGCGAGGACAACCGTATTTCCTTTGCGGCTTCGGATATCGACGTGTCCGTTTCGACCCTGGGTCTGGACGGTCTTGATTATACAAGTAAAGAAGGCGCGCAAGAGGCGTTGAGCTCTCTTGATGCGGCCCAAGTCACCGTGAACTCGAACCGTTCGATGCTGGGAGCTTTTCAGAACCGACTGACTTCGACTTCGGACAACTTGGCGATCACTGAAGAGAACTTGTCTGCTGCGAACTCGCGAATCCGCGATACCGACGTGGCGGCGGCTTCTTCTGAAGTGGTGAGAAACCAGATTCTCTTGCAGGCGGGGACTTCGACTCTCGCGCAAGCGAATCAAACGAACCAATTAGCTTTGAAATTGATCGGTTAAGGACAGCCGAACTCCGTTGACCGGCGGACTATTCCCCCGCCGGTCGTTTTTTCGGATTCGGTTTTAAGAACTAGGAATTCTGATCTTTGAGAGCGGACTTAGGAACCTCTTTGACCTTTACGGTCTTGGTGAGGAACTCGACGACCTTCTCTTCGGTGATCATGTAGGTGAGACGGCTGGTCTGTTCAGGACGAGCGTAGAACTCACGAATGCGGGACTCCTCGATGCCCGTCTGCTGAGCGTACTCAGCGAACTTCTTATCGAGATCTTCACTTTTGCAAATGAGATCGTTCTGACGAGCCAGTGTGTCCACCAGGAAACTTGACTGGATCATTTCCGAAGCGGTCTTTTCGAAATCGCCATCCCACTTTTGAACATAGCTTTCGAATTCCGCGTGCGACAGGCCTTGCTCATGCATGCGCTTGTGGAAGTCCTCGATCAACGCCGCTTTTTGGTCTTTCAGCAGGCTTGGAGGAACTTCGACCGGGTTTTCACGGACCAGGGTTTTCAAAAGGGTATTTTTGAAAGCATCTTCGATGCGTTTCTTTTCACTGCGCTCGAGGTCCTCGCGGATCGAGGTCTTCAGGCCTTCGAGATCCGATGGGCCACCAAGGCTTGCCAGGAACTCAGGAGTGAGCTCGGGGAGGACTTTTTTCTTGAGAGCGGTGAGTTTCACTTTGAACTCGACGTCTTTGCCAGCTAATTCAGCCGAGTGGTACGGAGTCGGGAATTTGAGGTTCAAGGTTTTCTCTTGGCCGACTTTCATGCCGATCACGCCGTCTTCGAAACCTTCGATGAAGGAGTTCGAGCCCAGCTCGAGTTGGTGTCCTTCGCCTTTGCCGCCTTCGAGAGGCTGGCCGCCGACTGAACCGTCAAAGTCGATGATCGCGATGTCGTTCTTCTGAGCAGCGCGGTCTTCGAGGATGTCTTCTTGAGTGGCTCGGGAGGCGCGGATGTTCTCGAGGACTTGCTCGATTTTAGCTTCGTCGAATTCGAGTTTTTCTTTCTCGACTTCGAGGCCTTCGTATTTTTTCAATTTGATTTCAGGGCGCACGTCGAAGGATGCGGTGAACGAGAAGTCTTTGGATTCTTTCGGGTCTTCGAACTCGAATTCCGGCGAAGAGATCGGCTCCAGTTTGTGCTCAGAGAGAGCTTCGCCGTAGGCTCTTTGGATCAGGTCTTGGGCGACGTCTTGTTTTACGCGATCGCCGTAGATGCTCTTGAGGGTCGCGAGCGGAGCCTTGCCTTTACGGAAGCCCTTGATGGTCGCTTCTTTTTGGATGCCTTGGTAAACCCGTTCGAAGGCACCGGCCACGACAGCGGCGGGAACTTCGACATTGAGTTTGCGGTGCAAGGAAGAGGACTGTTCGACGGTCGATTTCATGAATTCTCCTGGTCTAAAAACCGCCCAGCGCAGGGCGAAAAAAGAGTGGCCGATCCTAGGAGATGCCTCTCTGAAAGGCAACTCTTTTTGCGCGAGGCGCAATGCGCGTTTTCCTCTCTCGCGAGAGACTCGAATCCGCATGACCCAGGAAATCCATTTCGTGACCGGAAAAGGTGGAGTCGGGAAGTCCTTCGTGGCGGCCGCCCTGGCGTTCCGTCAGGCCAAAGAGGGGCGCCGCACGCTTCTCGTGGAGCTGGGGGAGCGAAGTTTTTACAAAGACTTCTTCCGTCTCGAGAGCATCGGCTATCAGCCGCAGCCCTTCCAGGAAAATCTCGATCTGGCTCTGTGGAGCGGACCTGAGTCCTTGCGCGAGTACGCCAAGCATCTGATCAAGGTCGAAAGTCTGATTAAAATCTTCTTTGAAAACTCGGTCAGCCGAAACCTGGTCGAAATCGCGCCCGCTCTGTCTGAGCTGGCGATCCTGGGCAAAATCACCAGTGGAATCAGAAAACACGGGCCGCCGATGCCTTACGAGGTCATCGTGGTGGATGCTTATGCCACCGGTCACTTTCTCGCGCTTTTGCGGGCTCCATTGGGGATGGCTGAAGCGGTTCGATTTGGTCCCATGGGCGAACAAAGTCGGGGGATTGCCGAGGTTTTACGAAACTCGCAACTCACGAAGGTGCATGTCGTGACCCTGCCCGAAGAAATGCCGGTCAAGGAAACCGAGGACTTGGTTCGAGAGCTGGTCGGCGATTTTCATTTGGGTCCGTCCATCGTGCTGAACAAGATGCTGGATGTTCCCTCAGAGGCTCCTCCCTCGGATGCACCAGTGGCTTTCGCCGAGTTCGTGTCGACCACGAGGAATCGGCAAAATGAAATGGAAACGCGTCTACGGGATTTAGCTCGGCCTCTGTCGAAGGTCCCTTTGATCCTGAGTGATGATCCGATGCTTGCTGTTCGGCGAGCGGTGGAGGTTCTGACATGAGCAAAAAGGTCTCTGTTTTCGTGGGACCCGGCGGTGTTGGAAAGACGACCTTGGCGGCGGCTTCGGCGCTGCTTGCGGCCGAAGAAGGAAAAAAGGTTCTCGTGCTGACGATCGATCCCTCGAAGCGTCTGGCCAGCACTCTGGGCATCGAAGGAAAAACTGACGCCACAAAGGTTCCCGGCTTCGAGGGACCCGGAGAACTCTGGGCTTCGATCGTGGATCATCAAAAGACCTTCGATGAGTTTGTCCAAAAGGCGGCGAATCGTTCACCAGGTGCGGAAAAAATTCTGAAGAACCATCTTTACCGACAGCTGACGACGACGCTTTCGGGATCCCAAGACTTCAGCGCTCTTGAAAAGCTTTATTCGAGCTATCTCGAGGGCGATTATGACCTCATCGTTTTGGATACACCGCCCGCACAACATGCTCTTAGTTTTTTGGAAGCTCCGGCAAAAATTGCGGCTTTGTTCAACGAGGGGATCGCCCGTTGGTTTCGCGATCCCAAGGGTGAAGAGGCGGGGTTTTTTCAGAAAATCGTCGGTGCCGGAACTCGCCAGGTTTTGAAAATTCTTGAGGGACTAACCGGCTCCGAATTCATCCGCGAGCTGGCCGATTTTTTCCGGTCGATCGAAGGCTGGCAGGATCGACTGCGAGAGCGGACCAGCGCGGTTCATCAGCTGTTGGTTTCCGATCATACGGACTTTTCACTCGTCACAAGTTTCGATCGGGCAAAGCTCCTCGAGTCCGAGGCCTTCGCCCGCGAAATTCGTCGAGGGGGATATCGGTTGAAAACCGTTTTGATCAACAGGGCTTTCCCGCAATGGTTCGATGCGCAGGAGACCGGTCCCTCTGCGGGGCCTTACAAAGATCTCTACGAAGGGTTCCAGGGTTTTTATCAACATCGCGAAAAGACGATCCAAGACTTTTCCCTTCGGCTGAAGGGCGAGGTTCAGGTTCTTCAGCTCCCCGAGCTGACCGAGCGGGTGTATGATCTCGAAGGACTGCGCAAGGTCGCGCGAATTCTGAAAAAAGGTGGTTGGTCTTGAAGCGATGGAGTTTGTTTCTTGTCGTCGTTGGTCTTTCGGGTTGCGCTTCGATGGCTCCGATGAACGGTGCCGATCGGGCGGCCGAAGCCAGAATCCAAAAATGGCAAGAGCGTCGCGAAAGCGGAAAAGCTCGGGACAATCTGCAGGAAATCGATACGTTTCTTTCGGAGCGTTCGTCGCCCCGTTATCAACAGGCGGCCCGTCTGGAGCGGGCCATGGCGCTTCTCGATGATGGGCGGATCGCCGAGTCGGAAAAGACCTTCCGGTCCGTTCGCGAAACCAGTTTGGGTCGCGAGCCCGCCTTGGTGGCAAGGGCCGAGTGGGGTCTGTCTTTCACAAGCGAAAAGCAGGGCGATGACTTTCGATCTTTGGCCCATGTGATGAGCGCGGAAAATATGTCGATGTCTTTGCCGGCGGAAATCGGCAAAGTCGAGCTTCCGGTGCGGAAAGCTTTGATCCTGCAAAAGCTCGGAAAGTCCTCGGAGGCCGCCGTGGCTCTCAAAAAGGCGGACCAGGGACTCCGTGAGGTTCTTTCGGATCCCAAGACCAACTACAACCCGGATTGGATGGCGCGCCTGAATTATCAGATGGGCAGCGCTCTTTCTGGCGAGGTGACGGAGGAAAACTTTCAAGGCCTCATCCAGGCTCAGCGTTTTTCACAAGTCTATCTGTTGAAATCAATGGCCTCCGCTCATCCGGTTTGGGCGCCTAAGGCCTTGGAAGCTCTCCGAAAAAACTATGCGGACTTTTGGCAATTCTTGATCTATGCACCGACGCCATCCGGAGTCGATCCGGCCGTCGCGCAGCGGGAAAAACGCCAATGGCAGATTCCACGACTTTCCGAGTTTCTAGAGATTCTGGAAAGCGCCCAATTATATACTCCGGTGCGGGGAGACATGGCTAACTCCTGGCAAAAAAATTTCCATGCCTTGGTGGATGACCTTCGTGATAAGACGAGGGCGGTTTTGTACTCGAGTTCCGAGACCACGATCCTCACCGAGGAATCCCGTTTGCTGAACGGCCTTCGTCGCGGAGGTGGCCCTTCGAAAACTCCCGTGACGACACCGGCGAATAAAGACCCGAACCTATAAGTAAGGGCTCATCAAAGAGGACCTATGTCTCAGAAGCTGGCGCACCAACGAATTTTACAAAATATGGATCAAGTCTGTTCGTGGTTCCAAGGAATCGCGACGGAGCTCCCGGTCCCGATTTACTCGAGCTACGACATCCGGGATGCGGGTTATAAAATCGCAAACGTCGATGCGAATATCTATCCTGCGGGTTTCAATAATATTTGTCCCGCCGACAAAGAGACCTCTGTCGGTTTGATGGAGAAGTATCTCAAGACTCACTACGGCTCGCAGATCAAAAATATCCTTCTGGTTACGGAAGAGCATACGCAGAACCCATTCTATTGGGAAAACGTCGGTGCGATCCATGATCTGATGACCGGTGCCGGATTCAATTTGCGAATCGGTTTTCCGCGTGTTTTGCCAGAGCCTCTGAAGGTCACCAGTGCCACCGGTCGAGAGTTCCATGTCGGCTCGGCCGTTCCCAACTCGGAACTCCTCCAAGGATTCGGCCCCGATCTCGTTGTTTCAAATAACGATTTTTCGAATGCATACGAAGAATGGGCTCAAGGGCTTCCGTGGGCGATCAATCCGCCCCGGGAATTGGGTTGGTATCAACGCAAAAAGAGTCGCTACTTCCGTCATTACAACGATCTGGCGACCAAGTTCTGTGAAGTGGCTGGCTTGGATCCCTTCCTTTTCCGAGTCGAGACCGAAGAGTTCAATCACTTCGAGATCGAGAACCCGGAAAGCCGCAAAGAACTCGCAGAGCGCGTGAATCGGATGCTTTTGCATCTGCGCGAAGAGTATTCCAAACGGGGAATCACTCAAGAGCCTTTCGTTTTCGTGAAAAACAATGCCGGAACCTATGGTTTGGCGGTGATCCGCGTGACCTCGGGCGAAGAAATCCTCTCCTGGGGTTATAAATCCCGGAAAAAAATGAAGGCGGCCAAAGGCGGTCGTGACGTCGAAGAGGTCATCATCCAAGAGGGAATTCCTTCTGTGGTGAAGTCGGAAAACGCGACGGCAGAGCCCGTGATCTACATGATCGGAACGGAGCTTGCGGGTGGATTCCTGCGAACTCACGCCGAGAAAGACGACACCGAAAGCCTGAATTCTCCGGGAGCCGTTTACAAGCGACTGTGCGTGTCCGACCTGGCCGTTGATCCGCAAGGATGTCCGAAAGAAAACGTTTACGGTTGGTCCGCAAAATTGGGCTTGATGGCGATTGCACGCGAAGCGAAGGAAATGAACGTCGCGTTTCAAGGCTATCGTCCAGGGTCGATTTCCTCTGACAAGGCTTGCGGGTCTTAGGCCTTTGGAATTTTCCGGATCCGACCGATAAAAAGAAGGTCGATCCGGGAGGTCTCTTGAAGGTCATCGCAACACGTTTCTTTATTTTCTTTACGTTCTTTGCGGCAGGATATTCGTACCTTTCCATGAACCAGGAAAAATTCGTGATCACTCGGGATCCGGCGGCGATTCGCCAGAGCTACGATTTTTCGCATCTGCGTGGTGATGCTCTTTCCAATGCGATGAAAGAGCGAATGATCGCGGGTCTCGAAGTGTACAAAGAGACGGACCGAATGGGACTTGCGATCGGTCACTTCACATTCACCAACGGAGCCGGTGAAAAGACTCTCGCCTGCCGAGAGTTCGACAAAATGGTTTTGTCTTTCGAGGCTGAGGGCGTGGTCGTGAACGGAGAACGCCCGTCGATGGAAATCGAAGGCGGTTGTCGTTTCTCGGATGATCTTGCAAAGATTCATCCTCTCTATCTGCCGGTTGCACGTATTCTTGGTGAAAAGCCCGCGGATGGCGAGTTCCAGTTCCGTGATGGCAGTCCGGTCGCCGTTCGTTTCGCGAATCTTTCCGACGAGTGGCCGCGCAAATGGGTTTTGACGGGCGTTTCCCTCTCGGGAAACAAAGAAAAACTGGCCATTGAACGCAACGAGCTTCGTCGAATCCTGGGTCATCCCCTTCTCATCGACATCAGCCTCTAAGAGGCGACGTTCATCGACATCGAATCAGAGCGAACTCGAATTCACGACGGAGGCTGTCGCCTCCTTGGCCTTCTCGTTTGACGAGCAGAGCGAGATCTTTCTTGAGCACGACGTCTTGCGAGCCAGGCGTGCCGGAGTTCCCGCAGGAAAACCGGTAATCGAGTCCACCCAGGCGTTCAAGCACGGTCGTGCGCGAATCCACATCCCGAATATCGATTCTGCCTGCCACCAGTGGGAGATCCTGAGTGGGATTTAGCCGAGTGATGTGCTTTTCCACAGCGGCTGGAATGACGCTTTTGGCGGGGAGAGGGGGCGCTGAATTTCCGGGTGGTTTTGTGTCTGGAGATTCAGGCTGGGGATTTTCTGGCGTGGGGGTAGCCGAAGGAGAAGGAGTGGGTTTTCCCTCTTGGGACAAGAACTCGCCCGAGGGAGCGGTCTTGAAGCCTCCGCCTCGTCCACAGGCGGTCAGAGCCAGGCTCAGTCCCAGCAGGATCAAAAAGCGTTTTGTTGTAAAAAACTCCCGTCGAACTTCCATGCGTTTGTCCCTAAAAAGGAAGGCGCTTTCCATCTGAAAAGCGCCTTCCGGTTTGAAACAAAAAGAGAGCGAAAACGGGGCCAAAACCCGATTTAGGCGAAAGAGCGGGCAAGCTCAACGAAGGTGCGAAGGATCGCGCCGCTGGCACCTTTTTTAGGGCAGTAGTTCAGGCGATTGCCCGCAGCCCAACCGGTTCCAGCGATGTCGAAGTGAGCCCAAGGAATGCCTTCTCCCACGAACTGCTCGAGGAAAGCGGCGGCTGTTGCCGAACCCGCGCCTTTGCTAGACGAGATGTTCGAGAAATCGGCGAAAGTTCCACGGATGTCTTTCACGTGATGATCAGTGAGAGGCATCGGCCAGACCCACTCTCCCGAAGCATTGGCGGCGTCCTGGACGCGCTTGCTGAGGTTGAAATTCCGGGTGTAGTAGCCGGTGTGGATGTTGCCAAGGGCAACGACCATGGCGCCGGTCAAAGTCGCCGCATCGAAGATCGCCTGAGGCTCCAGTTCCGAGGCATAGGACAAAGCATCTGACAGAATCAGACGGCCTTCGGCATCGGTGTTGTTCACTTCAAAGGTTTTGCCATTGCGGGCAGCCATGATGTCGCCTGGTTTGTTTGCGGAAGGACCTGGCATGTTTTCAGTCGATGGAATCAGTCCGACCACGTTCACTTTGAGTTTCAAGCGAGCCATCGCAAGAACGGCACCGATGACGTTGGCGCCACCGCACATGTCGTATTTCATTTCTTCCATGCCAGCGGATGGCTTGATGCTGATCCCGCCCGAGTCGAAAGTGAGCCCTTTGCCGACAAAGACCACCGGCTTTTTCGAAGCCGCAGCCCCTTTGTATTCCATGATGATGAAGCGAGGCTCTTGGTCGGATCCCAGAGAAACGCCCAACAGACCGCCCATTTTTTCTTTCTTGATGCGGGCTTTGTCCCAAACGGTGACTTTCACGCCCGTGCCTTTTGCCGCTTCTTGAGTGCGTTCGGCGAGAATGGTCGGAGTCATCAGATTTCCCGGAGTATCTCCGAGGTTCCGCGAGAAGTTCACGCATTGGGCGAGGGTCAAACCGTCATTGAACGCATTTTTCAGGGAAGCGTCGGCGTTCTCGGTCACGACATGAACGGTGAGTTCGTCTTTTTTATCGGCCTTTTTGGACTTCAGGTCGTCGAAGATGTACGAAGCAAGAGTGAGACCTTCTGACACGGCACGAGCGAATTCGGCATTGTGTTTCTTGCCGCCACCGAAGCCGTCGAAGTGCAAAGCCGCCTCTTTCACGCCAGCCGCTTTCAAACCTTCGTAGGCTTGGGCCGAAACTTGGCGAACGTCTTCGTGGGTCAGGGATTCGGATCCCAAACCGATCACGAGGATGTTTTTAAAATCGAGGAAGGCCTTGCCACGGAAGAAAACGGACTCAAGTTTGCTGCCAGTGATCGATTTGTCTTCGAAGGATTCTGACAAAATTTTGTTCAGGTCTGGCAAAGTGACACGGGCTGTGCCCTTGTCTTTGGTCGGGGCTGCCTTGGAGAAAACGACCAGAGTCGAACAAGAGAGGGTTTCGAGATCTTTTTTAAGAAGGTTGAGAACCATGGGCACTCCAAATCTTTGCAGTCTTAACGAAGCGCGTTAAGATGTCTGAATGTTGAGGCTTCTTTCTCTATCACAGGTCTCAAATCGAGCAAGGGTTTTTCATTAAGTATCATTGTCGGGAAACCGATGAGGTTGAAGATAACAATCTCTTGAAGGAGACATCGTGCCACCACTCATTCCGTATGTGATCGAACAGACTTCCAAGGGTGAACGTTCTTATGACATTTATTCCCGGCTGCTGAAGGATCGTATTGTGATCCTTGGCTCTCAGGTGACGGACGATGTGGCGAACACTTTGATCGCTCAGTTCCTCTTCCTGGAAGCGGACAACCCGGAAAAAGACATCAATTTTTACATCAATTCTCCGGGGGGAAGCGTTTCCGCCGGTCTTGCGATCTACGACATCATGCAATTCGTGAAGTGTGACGTTGTCACCTATTGCATGGGGATGGCGGCGAGCATGGGCTCTCTGCTTTTGACAGCAGGCGCGAAAGGCAAGCGTTACAGCCTTCCGAACACGCGCATCATGATTCACCAGCCGCACCTCGGCGGCGGTGGAATCGGTGGTCAGGTGACTGACATCGAGATCCATGCGCAGGAACTTGTGAAGACAAAGGAAAAGCTGACCCAAATTTACGTGCACCACACGGGTCAACCCTATGATAAGCTTTCCCAGCTGATGGAACGTGATCGTTTCTTCAGTGCGGCTGACGCCAAAGAATTTGGTCTGATTGACCATGTTCTCAGTTCCCGTAAAGCATCTGCGGTTAAGGCCTAAGACGGAAAGGATCGAAGATCATGACGACAACGAACGGAACACTTCGATGCAGCTTCTGCGGCAAAGGCCAAAAAGAAGTTAAAAAATTGATCGCGGGTCCTGGTGTTTACATCTGTGACGAGTGCATCGATTTGTGCAATGACATCATCGTCGAAGAAAAAGACAAAGAGACGGCGGTCAAAGGGACCTTCAAGGTTCCGCGTCCTCTCGACATCAAGGCGCACTTGGATGACTATGTGATTGGACAGCTCAAGGCGAAAAAGTCTTTGGCCGTTGCGGTTCACAACCACTATAAGCGCGTGAACGCTTCCGGCGGCAAAAAAGGCGGCGAAGCGGAACTGCAAAAATCCAACATCTTGCTGATCGGTCCGACAGGTTCGGGGAAAACCCTTCTTGCTCAGACGATCGCAAAGATTTTGAACGTGCCTTTCGCCATGGCGGATGCGACCACTCTCACGGAAGCCGGTTACGTCGGTGAAGACGTCGAGAACGTGGTTCTGAACCTCCTGCAGGCGGCGGACTGGGACATCGAAAAGGCCCAGCGCGGGGTCATCTACATCGACGAGATCGACAAGATCTCTCGGAAGTCCGAGAACCCCTCCATCACTCGCGATGTGAGCGGTGAAGGCGTTCAGCAGGCTCTTTTGAAAATTCTCGAAGGAACGGTTGCGAACCTCCCTCCGAAGGGTGGTCGTAAGCATCCTCAACAGGAATTCATCCAAGTCGACACCAGCAATATCCTCTTCATTTGCGGGGGAGCGTTCGTGGGTCTCGATAAAGTGATCGAAGGCCGAACCACTCATCGTTCGATGGGTTTGGGCGCCGAGATCCGCACCTCATCCGAGCGGGCACAAGAGGGTGAAAACATCCTCCATAAGCTCGAGCCGGATGATTTGGTGAAGTTCGGTCTGATTCCGGAATTCATTGGACGTCTGCCGGTCACGGCGGTCTTGGATCCTCTGGATGAAGCCGCTTTGATCGACATTCTGGTTCGTCCGAAAAACGCGATCACCAAACAGTATCAGCGTTTGTTCGGGATGGAAGGCGTCGAGCTCAAGTTCACGGACAAGGCCTTGAAGGCGATCGCTCAAACGGCGATCAAGCGCAAGACCGGTGCTCGTGGTCTGCGCTCGGTGATCGAGGGTGCGATGCTCGACGTGATGTTCGAAATCCCCGGCCAGGACAATATCAAGGAGTGCATCGTGGATGAAAAAGTCATCCTCGAGGGCGCTCAGCCGAAGCTTGTCTTGAAAACCGCCGAGGAAGTCGCCGCCAGCAAAAAATCCGGCAGCGGAAACGCCGAAAGCGCGTAGATTTCGATCTGACTGATTCTCATAAAAACGCGGAGGCAAAACCTCCGCGTTTTCTTTTTGGTTCAACGAAAAATGACCCCCTGCCTCGGGTCGGGATGAAGTTTCTATCAAGCCTTGGTCGTTGAGGATTTCTTCCAGTGGTCAAGCTCCGCAAGGTCCAGTTTCGGTAAAGATTAACCCCTCACATTACGGGCCTTTATGGCTCCTAAAAACGGCAGCAGAGCGTTAGCCGATCTCGTGCCAATCGAGCTCTAAGATTTTGAGAAAAGGGCGTTTTAGGGACTTGCCAGACGAGTTCTCAGTCATCAGATTTATATTAAGGGGAAAAAGATTTTCCCGGACCACCAAGTCCCGTGTCTTACCAACGGGACGTTCGCAAGCCGCCCACAAGGCGGTATCAGGAGGGGCGAGATGAGTGAAGGAAAGACCCAGCAGTTACCGTTGTTGCCACTGAGAGACCTCATCATTTTTCCGCATATGATGATGCCCCTGTTCGTCGGCCGCGAAAAGAGCATCAACGCTCTCGAAGAGGCCATGGGCAAGCAAACGGACATCGTTCTGGCGGCTCAAAAAGACGCCAAGACGAACAACCCCGAGGCAAAGGATATCTATTCCATCGGAACGGTGGGAACGATCATCCAGCTTTTGCGCCTGCCGGACGGAACGGTCAAAGTCCTCGTCGAGGGAAAACGCCGCGTTCGCATCAAAAACTTCGTGAACAACGAGAACTTCTTCGTCGTTCAAGCTGAAGAAATTCAAGAGGAAGTTGAAAGCCCGGTCGAAGCCGCAGCGCTGGTGCGCTCGGTGAAAACCACTTTCGAAACCTACGTCAAACTCAACAAACGCATCCCGCCTGAAATTCTGATGCGGGTGTCGACCATCGAGCATGCCGGGGAACTCTCCGACATCATCGTGGCCCAGTTGAATTTGAAACTCGAAGACAAACAAAAGGTCCTCGAGATCCTCGAGCCGGTCACCCGCCTCGAGCACCTGTTGAATCTGATGACGGGCGAGATCGAAATCCTCGAGGTCGAGAAAAAGATCCGCACTCGCGTCAAGAAGCAGATGGAGCGCTCTCAGAAAGAGTACTATCTGAACGAACAGATGCAGGCGATCCAGAAAGAGCTGGGCGAAAAAGACGACTACCAGCAGGAACTCGCCGACCTCGAAGCCAAGGTCAAAGAAAAGAAAATGTCCCAAGAGGCTCGAGAGAAGACTCTGAAGGAAGTCAAAAAGCTCAAGATGATGTCGCCGATGTCCGCGGAAGCGACCGTCGTTCGCAACTACATCGACTGGATGCTGTCGCTTCCTTGGTATTCTTACTCCGAGGAAAGCCACGACATCAAAAAAGCCCAAAAGATCTTGGACGAAGATCACTGGGGTCTTGAGCGCGTGAAAGAGCGGATTCTGGAATACCTGGCTGTCCTCAGTATCTCTGACGACATGAAGGGTCCGATCCTCTGTCTAGCGGGTCCTCCTGGGGTTGGTAAAACCTCCTTGGCCCGCTCGATTGCGACGTCGCTGAATCGTCCGTTCGCCCGAATTTCTTTGGGTGGCGTTCGTGACGAGGCCGAGATTCGCGGTCACAGAAAAACCTACGTCGGTGCGATGCCGGGGAAAATCCTCCAGGCTCTTCGCAAAGTCGACAAAGGGAACGCGATCTTGCTGCTGGATGAGATCGACAAGATGGCTTCCGATTTCCGCGGTGACCCTGCGTCCGCCATGCTTGAGGTCTTGGATCCTGAGCAGAACGCGACTTTCCAGGATCACTATCTGGAAGTGGAATACGACCTGTCCCGCGTGATGTTCGTCGCGACCGCGAACTCGCTGCACACGGTACCGCGTCCGTTGTTGGATCGGATGGAGATCATCAATCTCGAGGGTTACATCGAGCAGGAGAAGTTCCACATTGCGAAGAACTACCTCGTGCCGAAGCAGATCGAAGCTCACGGTTTGAAAGAGCACAAGGTGCAGTTGCAGGATCCCGTGATCTATCACCTGATCCGTTACTACACTCGTGAAGCCGGTGTGCGGAACCTCGAGCGTCAGATCGCGAACGTCTGCCGAAAAGTGGCCAAAGACATCGTGATGGCGGAAGCCATGGCGGGCGAAACCAAAAAGACCTCGAAGAAGGGCGCGACGAAAACCGTGAAAGCCGCCAAGGCCTACGTGGTCTCGCCGAAGAAACTCATCGAGCTTCTCGGTCCTCACAAGTTCAAGTTCGGAAAGATCGAAGATCAAAACGAGATCGGTCTCACGAACGGAATGGCGTGGACGGAAGTGGGTGGGGATCTCCTCGCGGTCGAAGTGTCCGTGGTTCCTGGAAAAGGGAAGTTCACGGTCACAGGACAGCTGGGCGACGTGATGAAAGAATCCTGCTCGGCCGCCATGAGCTACGTTCGCAGCCGCGGACCGCTCTTCGGCTTTGATAAGGAGTTCTTTGCGGACATCGACGTTCACATCCACTTGCCTGAAGGCGCGGTTCCTAAGGACGGCCCATCGGCGGGGATTGCTCTCACCACTTCGATCGTTTCCGCGATCATGAAGATTCCGGTGAAGAGAACGGTTGCGATGACCGGCGAGATCTCACTCCGTGGACGTGTGATGGCAATTGGTGGATTGAAAGAAAAGGTTCTGGCCGCTCACCGCGGTGGAATCAAAACGATCATCTGCCCTAAGGAGAACGAAAAGGATCTGAAAGACATTCCAAAAGAGGTCTTGAAGGATCTGAAAGTGATTCTTGTTGATCATGTTGACCAGGTTCTGGTCCACGCCTTGGATATTAAGAATCCTAAGGAGATTTTCAAGAACATGAGAGCTCGTGATTTCGGCATCAAGGCCCAAATCACTGGCGAAGCTCTCCATGCTCACTGAGTCATAGCTAGCAACGTTATTTGGTCATGAAACGGGGGCTTTCGCCCCCGTTTTTATTGGGGCTGCGCGAAAAATAGGCAGAGTTATCCACCTTCCTTGACCCTCAAGACAGATTCTGTCAAACCATGATCCTTACAAAATTGTGACGTTCTTTTGGAAAGCCTGACTGGGGCGAATTATCGATGAGTGCCGAGCTAGATCGCGCCTTTGAAATTGGAAAACTCTATGTGGATCGCGGCGATTTCGAGCCGGCGATGAAGCATCTGCTCGAGGCCTCCGAGGGTTACTTCGCGACTCGTCAATTTTCCGAATATCTCAAATGCCAGAATCTGTTGCTGCGTATTTACGCTGAGCAAGAGCAGTTCGAAGAGATCAACGCCACAAAAGAACGCCTGCAGGATCTCGTCCTGAAAGAGGGCTTCGAACTCAACTCGAAAACCTATTACACACTCGCTCTTTGCGCCTCGAACAAAGGTCAGCAAGAGATCGCTCTCGATTACTTGCAAAAAGCTCTGGCCATCGCCTTGGCGGCAGATACCAAAGAGGACATCTGCTATGCGATCTTCGGTTTGGCTTCCGTTTACACGCGGATCAAACCGGCCCGCTATCAGGAAGCCCTTAAGGAAATCTACAACCTGAATGTCTTTTTTCAGGTTTACGATATGCCCGATCTGAAGGCATCGACGGCACTTTTGAATATTCACATCTTGCACGAGCTGAAGCGCTTCGAAGAGGCTTTGGATCTGAGCTGGAAAACCTACGACGAGATCCGAAACCTCAAAAATTTTGTGACGATGTCTTATCTTTTGACTCGAATCGGAGCCTTGTATCTGGATTTGGGCGACAAGGATCTGGCGCGTCTCTACATCATGCTCGCGAAACGCTCGATCGATGCAAAAAATCAGACCCGTCTCGCACGCTTGAACCAGAGCTATGTCGACAGATTGGGCGGTGAAGTCAGTCACAGTTACGATTTGATTTTCGATGAGATCAATCATGCTGTCGTCGAAAAGAAGCTGGGACGTATCGACTTTAAAAACCAGTTTATCCTTCTTGATCTGCTCAAGCTCTTTGTACAGAATCAAGGGGCTGTTTACTCCAAAGAGTATTTGGTGGAGCACGTCTGGCGGCAACCGTATGATCCTGCCGTCCATGACAACAAGATCTACGTGACCATCAAGCGGCTTCGTAAGTTGATCGAGCCTGACTACGAAAAGCCGAAATATATTTTTAGGGCAAAAAACGGCTATTACATGAACAAGGCCGCACGTGTTCATGTGGAACAGAGTCTTTGAGGGGGAACGATGAAGACGCTGATTTTGACATTGCTGATTGCTTTGGTTTCGGTGGGCGTCGCGAGCGCGAGGTTTCACCCTGTTCCGAACATGCCTGGAAAGCCGTCGGATTCTGCGCCGGTTTTTGCGTCTTCGGCCGTTGAGTCTTTGATTCAAAATTCCGGTGACGATCTCGTTCCCTGGCCTTGGGGTTCGGAGATGCCGTTCCCATGGTTCTTCGTTCAGGGTGTCTGGATGGCTGAAAAGGGCGACTTCCGGACCTTCTTTGCTTTCCGGGTCGTCAAAGACAAGAATGATATCAGACAGTTGCAAGTTCAGCAGATCGACCCTGAATCCTGTGAACTCAAGGCTTCCGGTGTGGCGATCGAGACGAACAATATCGTCCGGGCTCAGATGACGAGCTCGAACGGATCGGTCTATCGCTTGTCCTTGCGGTCTTTCAGTGAAAAATCGATTCCGTCTTCGACTCTCATCAGTCAGCGACCGATCTATGGGCAATATGTAGTTCTTTCATTGTTCCCTTTTGATCGCGTCGATGGTGTGCACTTGCCGATTCAGCAGATTTCTACGCAGCTGAATTACAAGTGTCTTGTCGAACGCTGATTTTTGATTTAAGTTGCGAGCCTATTCGGTTCAGGGGCATAGCTCAGTTGGTAGAGCGCCACCCTTACAAGGTGGATGTCATCGGTTCGAGCCCGGTTGCCCCTACCATTTGTCAAGCTGTCCGAACCACTGACAGCAGGATTTTTTAGTCCGCGATTCTTGTATTTTTCTAGTGGTTTAGAGATATGAAACGGCCCAGCAGGATTTTTACCTACTGGGCTTTTTTTATGCTCATTTTCCGTCTGAGACTTAACAAGAGCGCCTTTTTCTCCCTCTATAAGACCCATGAAATGCGTTTTTCCGACATGGTAATGGATCGTGACACCCTTCGGTGAAACAGCGATCTTTTGGATGACCTTGCGGCAAATGGACGCTTGAGTTTCGGGGTCCATTGTTGAGGTGATGAGTTTTCTTAGGCTCTCGGCAAAAACGTTAAAATCCTCCAAGTTCAACGGTTCGTCCCGTTCTACCTCCTGGCTTCTTAAAGATGTGATCTCCTTTTCTGCGGCCTCTTTGGCTCCTTGCAGACGGAGGATTTGGTCATAAAAGGGCTGGGCGCTGATTCCTCTAGGCAACTCTGAAACCCGCTCTGTCGTGGCCTCGATTTGTTTTTCTAGGCTTGAAATTTTGGCGCGAATTTTAACAAGTTCCGCTTTATGAGAAATTTGTGCCGTGATCTGTTGGGCTTCTTCAAAGAGTTCCCTGGCATACGCTTCAGAGCAAAGAAGGCGTTTCACGTCCTGCCAAACTGCGGGCTCAATCCTCTTGGCAAGAATCCGATTCGGATTACATGCAAAAGTCTTCTTAGATAGACAGGCTTGATTTTTTGTAGACCAAGCATGTTCGTAATATCCGATTTTGCCACCGTTACCGTGGGCAGACTTTCCACATAGACGATCTCCGCACGTCTCGCACACGGTAAGACCTGTTAGGATATAAGGAAATCGCTGAGCCGTGAAGGGCTTCTTTGCGCTCTTATTCTCCGTAAGTATTTTTTGAATCCTCTGAAACTTGACCTCATCAATCAAAGGCTCCCAAGTCGCATCAACTTCTTTTCTTCCCTCCTTAGTTTCAAACACCCTCTTACCGATGTAGGCGCGGTTGGTGAGCATTCTATGAAGGGCCTTGACGGTAAAATGAATGTGACGGAAGACGCCGCCATTGCGCGGTTGCATGGGGAGCTTGATCCCTCGCTCATTCAAGGACACACCTGTTTTGGTTAGAGTTTCTTCTTTGAGAAAGGTCGAGAAAACTTCCCTAACAATTTCGGCTTCCTTTTCCACAATCGCCAAGTGCCCCGGCTTTTCAGGGTGCAGATCATAGCCAAGAGGCAAAACCCCGCCATTCCAGAGCCCGCGTTTGGCGCGAGCTTGGAAGGCATTGGAAATCCTTTCTCCAAGTTGTTTTCGTTCAAACTGAGCGAAATTCGCTAGGGTAAAAAGAATCATTTCTCCCGCCGGAGTTGTTGTATCAAAGTTGTCTCGTAAGCTTTGAAACTGACAGTCGTGTTCCTTCATAAATTCCCAAAGGTTTGCAAAGTCCTTAGTGGAGCGAGTAAGGCGTGAGATCTCAGTAACTAGAACAAGATTGACCTCTCTTCTTTGAATCATGGAAAGCATTCGGCGCAAAGCTGGCCGATTCATGTCCTTCGCGGAGATACCGGGATCGTTAAAGACCTCCACGATTTCACCCCAAGGACCGTCAAAGTTTTTCATTTTGATATAGTCTCGAAGGCGTTGCTCTTGGTTCTTGATAGAACCTTCGGGATTTTCTGCTTGTTCTTCGGTGGAAACACGGATGTAGATGGCGACTCTATACTTCTGAGGAAGATTTTTAGAACGTTGTGCGCGATTATTATTTGTTCTCATAAACTGACCTTTCGCTTGTGATTAAAGCGAGGCTTTGAGTTTTGAGAACTTAGAGAATCACTGGAAAAAGCAAAGTCTTCCGTGAGCTGGCTTTTTGAAGATAGCAGAATTTCTAGGCACTCGGCAAGTCTTTGACGCATTTCATTTGGATCTATGGAGTTAAACTCTCTTTTTATATTTTCACATTCCCATTGGGGCCGCCGCCCGGATGTTTTTGGGCGGCGCTTTCGATACCTCATAAGGGCCTCTTAAGATTGTGACTCGTCCTCCAAAGCATTGTTTAAAGTTTTGGAGGGGGTCGTTAGGGTTTCATCGTGGGCACTCTCTGGCGCGAGTTTACGGCGTGACCGCTTGGCTGGTGTTGCTGGTACGTTTCTTTGTGCCATCAGTTCATCAAGAGTCAGAGACAAGCCTTGTTTCTTTGCCTCGCGGATCTTGGCAAGTGCCCAATTAATCCAACGAAC
>JAHBUU010000210.1 GCA_019637895.1 Pseudobdellovibrionaceae bacterium
CAATCATACGGGCCGGAGAATGTTTCTGCCGAGCGATCTTCAAGGCGTTTTCGTTCGCCATGGTTCCACAGGTCGCAAGCCAGGCATGCTTCAGGCGGCTGTTCCGACCAGCAAGCTGAACCAGCTTTTCGGTCACCATTCCATACTCACGGTTGGGTTCGAGATTCCCCTGAACGATAATATCCGACAGAGCACCACGAACAGCGGCTGCCATGACTCGTGGATGACCATGACCGAACAAATGGATTCCGATTCCGTTGATCAAATCCAATTTCACACTGCCGTCTTCGAGTTCCACATAAGGACCACGGCCCGCGCCGGTCCCGATGTAAGGATAATGAAGGGGTCGGCCACGCAACAGCCCGGTCTTTTCAATCCACTTTTTTCCATTGGCTTCATGCTCCGCTTGTGGCGGGCGCACTCCGGGGATCTGCTCGTTCAAGCGGGAAACTTCCGTCACGAGCTGAGTGACGAGTTGATTCACCTTTTCCGATTCGCTGATTTGATGACCGATGAGGTTCATGGGGCGACCTTTCTGATTTTAAAGTCTGAAAATGTCCCCACAGCTTATCTGCTGCGCTCAGACGAGACAAGACGCGGTGGACACGCTCTTTCCTCTCATCCTAGAATGAAAAACCTCATGCTGATGACCTGGATCTTCGTCTTTTCAACTCTTCTTGCTGCCCCTCTTGCCGGGGCGCAGGGCCCCTCTTTCGACAACCATTTCCAGGCGGGGCTCAAAGCCTACCAGACCAAGGTCTATGAAGAAGCCGAGGCTCACTTCAAAAAGGCCCTGGAGGTTGACCCTAGGAACGCTGCGGCAATGATCGATCTTGGACTGACCTATTCTCAGCTTTCAAAGCCAGGTCATGCCATTGCCTGGTTTCGCCGGACACTGGCGGTGGATCCCTCTTCCGCAGAAGCCCGAGCCGCTCTCGAATATTCTCTTTCAAAACTCGAGATCAAAGAGATCCCTCACCGAATCGAAATGTTTGAAACGATCCGCTCTCACTTCCTGCAGCGGTTTTCACTGGTCCATTTTTTGGGACTGGGTCTGATCCTGCTTCTCGCTGCGGGTTGGGGTCTCTTGAGTTGGCTCGGTGCTCGGCGCCGGGCAAACAAAGGAGAGGCCGACGAAGCTCCTCCGGCTTTTCCCTGGACGACGGGACTGCTGCTTGTGCTGTTCCTTTTGAATACCACCGGGACCGCTTTGAAAATGATCGATCTTTCAGAACCTCGGGGCACCGTCGTTGCGGTCAAGGTGGAGGCACTGTCAGCACCTGGTGCGGATGGCGTTTCCTTGTTTGAACTTCATCAAGGTTTCGAAGTTTTAGTCGGTGAGCTGCGCGATGGCTGGGTGCAAGTGACCTATCCGGGCGGACTGACCGGATGGATCCCACAAGCGGATCTCATTCCTTTGGGAGGCGGTTTCTGATGGAACCTTTTTGGGAAAATATCTTTCGCAAGGACCGCAAGGAAAAGTCAGCTGAAACGGCTCTTCGCCAAAATATCCTCTTTCAGGATCTCAATCCGGCGGAAATCTCTTGGGTGCAGAAGATCGTCAACGTCAGATCCTATGCCCCAGGCGAAACCATTTTCCAACAAGGTGAAATCGGCGTCGGAATGTACATCATCATTCGTGGCAGCGTCGATATCGTCACCGAAGACGTCTCGCCTGAAAGCGGTAAATCCATGAGTCAGGTCGTCACCCGCCTGACCGATGGGGATTTCTTTGGGGAAATCGCCCTCGTCGAAGAAACCAGCCGACGAACCGCCACCGCTCGCTGTCAGGAAGAAACGCTTCTTCTTGGGTTTTTCAAACCGGACCTGATGGAGATCGTCAGCCGGAAACCCGCATCCGGCGTGAAAATCCTGCTGAGACTCAGTCAGATTCTGGGTGGACGACTTTCCGAAACGACCAAGATGATCCGCCATCTTCGCCATCAGATCGGAACCGTCAAATGAGCAGCGGCATCCAAAGGGTCCGACGACGCAAGCTTGCGTTTTTCCTGGTCGTCCTTTGCGGCCTGATTCTGCTCCTGCTTTGGGTCAAGAATCTGCTGATCTCTTTCTTGCTCGCCTTTGTCGGCTTTTATTTACTCTCCCCGATCGTGGATCTTCTGGAACGACGAGGCTTTTCAAGAACTCTTTCCGTCGCCATTCCTTTCGCTGTTTTTTCAGGGGCCGTTTTTATCCTCTCACAGCTTTTTTTGCCGTCTTTGCTGTCACAGTTTGGCTCGCTGAAAAGTGATTTGCCCAGATACGTCGGAGCCGCACAAACGATCCTCACTCGTTTTCAAACCTGGCTGTCCGATTTCACCACGCCCGAGGCGGCCCTGCAGATCGCGCAGCAAATCGAGGTTCGCATTTTTGCCTGGGCCCGCGATCTCTTCGAGGATCTCCCCTCGCACATCTCGAACTCTTTGACCGTTCTGTTCCTGGCTCCTTTTCTTTGTTTCTTTCTCTTGCTCGACGGTCGTCTCTTCACCCGCCAGCTTCTTTCGTTCGTGCCGAATCAATTTTTCGAGCTCGCACTCAATCTGCAGTATGAAATTTCTTCTCAAATGGGGAGTTTCGTCCGTGCGCGCCTCGTGGAATCTCTGATCGTCGGGCTTCTGGTCGCGATCGGTCTGTTTCTGATCGGCTTCAAGTACGCCCTCGTTCTTGCACTCGTTGCCGCCGTGTTGAACCTGATTCCCTATATCGGTCCTTTTATCGGGGCTTTGCCCGCTTTCGTCGTGGCTGTCGCCAATGGCGCCGACTCGACGGTTTATCTGTGGCTGACGATCATTTATGGCGGGGCTCAGATCATCGATACTGTCTTCATTTTGCCGGTTCTGGTCGCCAAGATCGTGAATCTTCACCCGGTGACCGTGGTGTTGTCCGTTCTCATCGGTTCTCAGGTCTTGGGTGTCGTCGGGATGATCATTTCGATCCCCTTCGCCAGTGCCCTGAAAGTCACGGGTATGGCCCTCTATCAGCACCTCACCCAGTTCAGAGATGGCGGATAGGCCTTAGGGGGCCTTTCAATTGACATTCCAAAAGCCTCCAACCTAAGATCTGAGGCTGAAAATATGATGAAACTGATTGTTCTTCCTCTTATTGTTTTCGCGCTTCTGACGGGTTGTTCTTCCGCAGAAAAACGTTCCGATACACCGGATGGTTTATTCGCGATCGCTCAAGAATACGAAGCCTCCGATCGCTATGAACTCGCGATCCTCCGTTACACCGAGGTCAAAAACAAATTCCCTTACAGTTCGTTCGCGACTAAGGCCGAATTGGCGATTGCCGACGTGCACTTCAAAGCCGAATCATGGCCCGAAGCCCAAGTCAGCTATCAGGCCTTCCGCGAATTGCACCCGACCCATTCACAAGTTCCGTATGTTGTTTACCGCACAGGACTGAGTTTTTATGAACAGGTTCCTACCTCGGTGGATCGTGACCTGACCCTGGCC
>JAHBUU010000211.1 GCA_019637895.1 Pseudobdellovibrionaceae bacterium
ACGGGGCGAGCTTTGGGACGCGGCTGAGTCAGCTGTCGACCTCCATTCAGGAGCTTCTCGAAAAACATCGGCCGCAGCATGTGGTGTTGGAAAAAATCTTTCTCGGTAAAAATGCGGATAGCGCTTTCAAGTTGGGGCATGCCCGAGGGGTTCTCATGTCCCAGGCGGCTTTGTCTGGTGCCGAGATTTCCGAGTATGCCGCCCGTCAGGTCAAAAAAGGTGTGACGGGGAGTGGAGCTGCCTCCAAAGAGGACGTTCAGGCCGTCGTGCAGAACTTACTTGGCCTTTCGCAGATCCAAAGAATTGACGCTTCGGACGCATTGGCTCTGGCGTGTTATCATGTTTTCGAAGTGCGCAAGGCTCGTTTGCTTCGTCGGGCCACAGAGGGGATCGGGTTATGATCGGATTCATCAAAGGGGAATTGTTGAGCATCGAGGGCGATTCGGTCCTCGTCGACACCGGCGGTGTCGGTTACGAACTTCTGTGCTCGGTGAACGCCTTGACCGATCTGGCTCCCTCTCTTGGCCGAGAGGTTTCTTTGTGGGTGCATACCCATGTGCGTGAAGATGCGCTTCAGCTGTTCGGTTTTCCCTCGCGCTCGGAACGTGAACTTTTCCTGTCGTTGCTCAAGGTGAATGGTGTTGGACCCAAGATGGCCTTGTCCATTCTTTCGGGCGGTCGTCCTGATCAGATCGCCGACATGATCGAAGGCGGAAATGCCAAGGGGCTTTCGAGTCTTCCCAAAGTCGGAAAAAAAACCGCCGAACAGATCATTCTCACTTTGCAGGGAAAACTTGTTCGCGCGGAGACGGCAAAAAAATCCTCGAAAACCGAATCTCAAAAACAGATTCAAACCGCGCTGCTCAGTCTTGGCTTCAAGGCCCCTCGAGTGGACGAATTTCTTTCGGATCTTCCCAAGGACATCGACGTGGAGGAAGGAGTGCGCCGTGGTTTGGCCGCTCTTTCCAGCGCACTGTAAGGAGACGGCATGAGTCGAATTTTAGAAGGTGACATGCTCGAAGGCGAAACGAAGTGGGAAAACCAGCTTCGCCCGCACCGTTTCGAAGACTTTCCTGGTCAAGATGACGTCAAAGACAAACTCCGTATTTTCATCAAGGCCGCGAAAAATCGCAAAGAGCCCCTCGATCATACTTTGCTTTGCGGGCCTCCGGGACTTGGAAAGACGACCTTGGCGCGGATCTTGGCCGAGGATCTGGGTGTCGAGTGTCGTGTGACGTCGGCTCCGGCTCTTGATAAAAAAGGCGACTTGGCGGCAGTTTTGACTTCGCTCAAACCTTTTTCCGTTCTGTTCATCGATGAAATCCACCGTCTGAACCATCATGTCGAAGAGTATCTTTACAGCGCGATGGAGGACTACTCGATCGACATCGTGACGGGTGAAGGCCTGGGCGCACGACCGATGGTTTTCAAATTGGCGCCTTTCACTCTGGTCGGAGCGACCACGCGGGCGGGACTTTTGAGTCAGCCGTTCCGTGAGCGGTTCGGAATCGTCGAGCGTCTGCAATTCTACGATCGGGCGGCGCTGGAAAAAATCGTCGTTCGTTCTGCGCAAATCCTGCAGGTTGAAATCGACGAAGACGGTGCTTCTGAAATCGCTCGTCGATCGCGGGGAACTCCGCGGGTGGCAAACCGCCTGCTCAAGCGAGTGCGTGATTACGCTCAAGTCAAAGGCAATGGCAAGATCGAGAAAGACATCGCGATGTTCGCTTTGAACGCTCTGGGTGTCGATCAACACGGTCTTGATCTGATGGATCGTCGGATCTTGCAGCTCATTCAGCAAAAATACGCCGGTGGCCCCGTGGGAATCGAAACCCTGGCGGCAGCACTCAGCGAAGAAGCGGAAACCTTGGAAGAGGTTTATGAACCCTATCTGATTCAAGAGGGCTTCTTGCAAAAGACTCAGCGAGGTCGTGTCCTGACGGACTTCGCGAAGAAGCAGTTCTTGGAGGTCTGATGATCAATCGTTCCAGAAACCCATTGGTGGTCGAGGTTCTGCGCGGTCCCGTGGTCGAGAGCGTTCACCAGGTGATTGCTGTGATCGCGGACGATCGCGGACTGGTCATGGGCTTCAATGGCAATCATGACTATCTGACCTATCCTCGCTCCTCGATCAAAAAGCTTCAGGCCCTTCCTCTGCTCGAAAGCGGAGCCGTTGAAAAATTGGATTTGGACGATCGCATGCTGGCCCTTGCCTGCGCTTCGCACTCGGGTGAAAAACAGCATCTTCTTGTGGCGTCTCAGTGGATGGAAAAGATCCAGGCTAAAGAAGACCTTCTGCGCTGTGGACCCGCTTGGCCCCGTCATGAAGCGACCAAGTTCGAGATGATCCGCAAGGATCTGAAGCCCAGCCGGATTCTGCATAATTGTTCAGGGAAACATCTGGGTTTGATCTCGGCTTGTTTGGCCCTGGGGATCAGCCCTCTCGATTATCACAAATGGGATCATCCGATTCAGGTCAAGATCCGCAAAGCGCTTTCGGACATGATGAAGATCGATCACGAGAAACTGCCTTGGGGAATCGATGGTTGTGGGATTCCGACCTATTCGGTTCCTCTGCAAAGCATCGCCATCGGCATGGCTCAGATGCTGTCTTCCTCTTTGGGCGAGGCTCGTAAGTTTTCTTGTCAGCGAATTTTCGATGCGGTTCGAAAGCACCCGCAGTTGATCGGTGGGAGCGATGAGTTCGTTTCGATCGTGAATGAAAAGACCAACGGGCGGGTGATCGCGAAAGCGGGCGCCGAAGGAACCTACACAGCCGTTCTGCCCGAGAAACGACTGGCCTTTGCCTTGAAAGTTCATGATGGGGGGACCCGTGCGGCGAATGTCGCGATGGCAGGGCTTCTTAGACACCTTGGTGGCCTCTCGGAGGCCGAGTTCAATACGTTGCGAGAGTTCACGCATCCGGTTGTGAAAAACAGCCGGGGTGAAAGCGTCGGCGAGATCCGATTGCAAAAAGGGAGCCTCTAGAAAATGTTTTTGCAAAAGACGATCCGAAAAAAAACCGAAGTTCGTGGGGTCGGAATTCACTCAGGCAATCCGTGCACGTTGACCTTCCGTCCCGCTCCGGCGAACACGGGTGTTTATTTCGTTCGAGCCGATTTGCCAGGCAGTCCGGCATTGAAGGTGACGGCGAAATCCGTCGAGGCGACGACTTTGCAAACGGTCATCGGCGGTCCCCACTTCTCGGTGGCGACCATCGAACATTGTTTGTGCGCGCTCTCGGCTTTGAGGATCGACAATCTCTTTATCGAATTAAACGGTCCCGAAATTCCGATCTGCGATGGAAGCGCCAAGGATTTCTGCGAGGCTTTGCTGAAAGTCGGAATGGTCGAGCAGGATCAGCCGCGCAAATACTGTTACATCACGGAACCCATCTCTTTGA
>JAHBUU010000212.1 GCA_019637895.1 Pseudobdellovibrionaceae bacterium
ACGCACGGTCGTGGTCGCGGCTGGAAATGGTGGCGGAGCCCTTCTCCCATCTGCGAAAGAGTCCACGGTTTTGGCCGTTGGATCCGTGAACTCGAAAGGGCAGGTTTCAAGATTCTCTTCTCGTGGATTGGGATTGGATTTCTTCGCTCCGGGTGAAGATGTTCCCGTTCTGGGTGCCGATGGCGTGATTTCTTTGAAATCCGGAACGAGCTTGTCCGCGGCCATCACAAGCGGTGTCGAAGCAATTCGTCGCTCTCGAGGGGCTCCTCGCCTGAAGACGAAGAGCTCGGGTGGGCAATGGGAAAGTGGCGTCAGCGTGATCGACGCTTTCTCGACGGCTTCCGGTCAATAAAACAAGGGAGCTATCGTGCGATCAGCTCCCGATTTTTCAGATTATTTTTGAGTTTCGGTTCCGGCGCCCGCAGCACCGTTGGTTTCACCGGTCTCCAGGCCTTTGACGTCTTTCCATCTTGAGGCGCAGATCACTTTGTCTCCGCACTTGTTGGCTTTAGGACAAGCATCGACCATCTTGTTGAGTTCAGCGAGCCGCTTGGCGATCAAGGCGCACTCCAGGCAATGATATTTAGTGCTGCGCTCTTCGGTGCAGATGTCTTCGCGAAGGAACTTGGTGATTTTGTCCCATTCTTCGGCCATTGCCTCATGAGTCACTGATGGATTTTTCCAGAAATCACGGGCGCCTTGGGCTCCGGCCGCTTTGTCGTAACATTGCTTCGTCATCTCGAGACCGATTGTGATGCAATGAGGGGTCGCTGGATCTTGCTTTTCAAGTCCAAAGAGAAGCGGATTGCACATGGTTGTCCCCGATTTACAACTGAGATCAAGGGATCCAATTTTGAATTTCTGAACTGGCAGGCACTTTTTATTGCCTGAGATATCGTATTTCCCAACGAGGCCCGCATTGATACAGCGGGCATCGTTTGTTTCCGTCACGCGCTTGTTGAAGTCCTCTTTGACGGTGAAACGATATTGAGAGTCTGTCGCCGGGCAGGCGATTTCATAACAAGCATCTTTTGGAGTCACTGGTTTTTGGTCCGTCGTCTTCGGTGTTTCACCATCGTCAGTGACAGGAGGTTTTTCCCCGGCTTCGGCGAGGTCTGTGGTTGGTTTGTCGCCACTTTCTGGGGTTGCCACCGGGTTTTGGGTAACACGCCCGCTTTTGTCCGTCGTATGGCCTTTGACCTTTCCATCTGGACCGAGGATGGCGTTACTATCAGCTTCTTTGTTGTCCTTTATAGTTGGAACAACCCAGTATGGACTCTTGGTGATGGCAATGGCGACGCAGTTAAATTTGCACTTGGGTGGATTCGATAGGCTGCAATAGGTACCCGCCTTTATTTCGCCCTCTTTGCAGCTGACTGCGCAGAATTGTTTTCCATCCATGCTGCCGCTTTCTTCTCCTTTCGGGCAGGCTTCCGCTTGAACGGAAGGTCCACGAAGAAGAAGTGACCAGATATCCGTCACGAGCGTTGTTTTTGAAGGTGGAAGTGTCGCGACCTTTCCGTTCTCTCGAGCTTCGAGATATCTAAAAAGTGAGACCACTTCCTCGATATAGGCGGCTCTTTCCCGTTCACTGAGTCGAGTCAGTTGATAATAGGTCAGCATTTCAGGCATCTGTCGTTGAGCGATTCCTTTGGCTTGGATCGGTTTCGATTGAGCTTGAAGGGTGGGGCAGATCATCAGAAATGAAACGACGAGCGCGATTTGGGCACGGAGCATTTTCGCCATATATGAAACCCCCAATATGATAGCGTCTCTTCTTATCGGTCTAGTTTTGAGACTCTTGAGTCGGTTTTTCGATTCATTTCTGGCCGGTCTCAGATCGCTTGCAACGTCTCAAATTGAGATGTGGGTCTGCTGCATCCATGTTATCCGGACTCCTCGGAAAAGATGCTGGAATCGGCCCGTCTTCATGAACAAGGGTCTTTGAAGTTCATGAATGGAGACATCGCTAGCTGGAGAGAGCCTGCTCGCTTTGATGTTATTTTCTCGAATGCGGCCCTTCAGTGGTGTCCTGGGCACGAGGAGTTGTTCAGTCGCCTCAAGGAGAGCCTGAGGCCCGGAGGACAAATCGCGATTCAGATGCCGATGAATCACGATTATGCGACTCACCTTCTGGCGACCTCGATGAGTGCGGAAGAGCCGTGGAATTCCTTGTTGCATGGTGAAACCTACGACAAGAGTCAGCACATCTTGAAGCCCGAGGATTATGCGGCCCTTTTGTTCCGCCTTGGATTTCGTGATCAACAAGTGCTGCAACGGGTGTATGGCCATCAGTTGGAGTCACGCGAAGACGTCATCGAGTGGGTCAAGGGATCTTTGCTGACCTATTTCCAAAAGCGACTTTCGAAGGACGACTATGAGCGGTTCCTCGGTGACTATCGTTATCGCCTGTTTGAACGGCTTCGCGATGAAAAGCCCTTCTTTTATCCGTTCAAGCGGATCTTCATTTGGGCGCGTCTGTAATCACATCTTTTTTTCGGTCAGGATCTTTTGCGCCTTCGAGTAGTCTTCGGGGGCGACATATAAACGATCGATGATGCGAGCCCCTTCATAACGTTTGAAGATTTCGGTGCTTTCATTGATCGGCGTCGGCTGATCCCAACGATCGTACTGATCAACGACGAAGATATCGAGGGCGCGATCTTCGGGATGGCCCGAGTGATACTTCGAGAGACGAGCATGAGAAGACGCCCAGATGACGTCAATGCCTTCGCCCTCCAAGGTTGTTTTGGTGGTCGATGGGCGAGTGCTGTCTTGGGTGCTGTGAAGTTCGGTCAACATCCTGTAAGGGCGTCGGAAGGCGATTCTCTGCGCCCAGGGATTGTCCACTGACGACAGATGTTCATGCAGTTTGTAGTCGTTATATTTGAGGTACTCGTGGATGTCCGCGGGCAGATGGAAGCTGCAGTCCGGAGAGGTCAGATATCGGTTCAGCATTTCTTCGTAGATGATGGCCTTGTGATGGAAGTAGACCATCAAGTGCATATGATGACGTGAAATCAAAAAATCATCGAACGAATAAAGGGCCCGACGGTTGAGTGCCAGGAACAATTTGTCGTTCTTGCGGTGGAAGGTCATGTTTTGGATCAACCACTCGTAATCGATTTTTCCGTAACTGGTTCCGCAGAAATAGGAGTCCCGCTCTAGGTAATCGATCCGGTCGCAGTCGATTTCCGAGCTGACGATCTGGGACAGAATGGGCCGGAAGTCCGTCGTTCCATCCATGAAAAAGTCGTCCGGGCATTTCAGGGTTTTGTCGATCAGGCAGGCCACGTGCAAAGGACTGATGTCCGGAAACTGTGCCTTGATCGTGTCTGCGATGCTGGAG
>JAHBUU010000213.1 GCA_019637895.1 Pseudobdellovibrionaceae bacterium
CTTGATGTCTTCGGGTGGCCAGAGCGCTCAGAAGGTCGTGCAAACCCGGGCTGGGATTTATGCCGGGAAGTGCGGTCTCGATTTCCTCGACTTCGTTTCCAAATTGGATCAGGCTCCTTCGCCATTTTCATTGTTCATGGGGGCCTTCCGTGGGGTTGCCGTCGATCCGGCACACTGTCAAACGGCACAAGATCTGATCGAGACGAGCTTTGGAACAACTGGTGTTCAGCGTGAGGCCTTGCTTGGCCCGAGAGTGGGCGGAAACGTTAACTTGTTCATGGCTGTTTTGGGAATGACAAAAATCGGAGTTCAGTTGCGGTCCGCAGCTGATGTCGATGGTGCTGGTGGAAACGGCAATGGCACCGTCGATGCGGGATATGATTCCTGCGATCCGGCCTCTCTCAGTGATGGGGCTTTGGCTGGGGTCGGAACCGGATTTGCCCTGTTGCTTGATAACTTGACGGCGATCACCAGTTCTTTGTCCAACGGCAATGCGACTCTTCTCGACGGACTGAGTGCGGCTTGCAGCGATCCTTCGATTGCGACGAATCCTTGTACGGTGACCAGCGCCTCGGATCCGATCTGGTCTGATCCAACGACTCTCATGATTGTCAGATCCTTGGTGAAATCCCAGAATCTTGGCATTGAATCTTGTACATCTGGGAACCCTCCCATTCCTTACCCTTTCAACTGTTGTTTCTAAGGAGCGGAGGGCGTGACGGTCTTTGCAGGCAAAAACCTCATTCACACTCTGATCGCCTTGGTGGCGCTAAGCTTTGGCCTTCGCGCGAATGCGGCCGAGCTGTTTGAATTCAGTCGACCGACCAGGGCCCTCGGAATGGGCGGCGTGTATCTGCCATTCGTTTCGGACACCGATGCGGTTTTTTGGAATCCGGCTGCTTTGGCGCGGGTGAAAAGTCTGTCCTGGGAAGTTTTTGATCTGGGCGTTGGAGTGAACGGGAAGGATGCTCTGGAACTCTGGGAGATCGTTCAGGACGATACTTGTACGGGGCCTTCCTGTTACGGTGATTTGTACGGCAAGCCTTTATGGATCGGCTATCATGGCGGAACAAAAATCGTGGTTCCTCGAGTAGGATTCACTTTATTTACCTCGGGGTATTTGAGCGGAACCTTGCACAATCCGGCATTTCCCAGCTTGAATCTGACTTATTTGGATGATTACGGTTTTGCCGCCGGATATGGCTTTCCCGTCATTGAAAATTTGAACGGTGGTTTGACAGTCAAAAGAATCCACCGTCGTGGGGGGACCGAAGATATCAGTCTTTCGACCGTCACCTCGAATGACTCGTCAATTCTGGATGAATTTGATCGCAAGGGAACGGGGTATGGATTCGATTTGGGCCTGCAGTGGCTGCTGCCCGGAACTCCGCAAACCATTGTCAGCCTGCATTGGCAAGACGTCGGCTCCACGGCTTTCATTCCGGACGGGGACAATGGATCGCCTCCTCGAATCAAAGACAATTTGAGTTTAGGGATCGGCAACGAGATCGATTTACCCGGAATGGAAATCCGAACCGGTTTCGAATACCGGCACATCACCTTGCAGGGAGAGCAGATCGGCAAAAAGCTGCATCTGGGGGCGGAAGTGAGCTTGCCACTGATTGATCTGCGCGTGGGATTGAATCAGGGTTATCCCACCCTCGGAGCCGGCCTGGATCTGTTTTTCCTTCGGATTGATGCCGCCAGCTATAGCGAAGAAGTCGGTATCTACCCTGGGCAAAACCCGTCCCAGCGCTACAAGGTCGGTCTTTCGATGAACTTCTCGGTCGATGCGGATTTCGGTTTTACGACGGTCGACGGTAAGAAGCGAAAGCTCAAACAGCGACGATGACAGAATCAAGCCGAGGTGCTAGCGTTCAGGGATGCTGAAAATCCTCAGGATTCCAGATCGAGCGGCTCTGCAAAAGCTGATTCAGGATTTCGATCCTCAATCCGCGACATGGGTGGTCTCGGATCTTCGTTCAAAATTTGAAATTCAGCAGCGACTCTTGGATCGCGACAGCGGATATCTGGATACCAGTGTCATGCGTGCCAGCGACCTCTGGAAAACTCTTCTCAAAAGAGCCGCACCGGCCGTCAAAATCATTTCAAGGGATTTTGCGAAATCTATCGTGCGGCATTTTTTGTCCGCTCACAAAGAAACTCTTTCCTTGGACGGGGTCTCTGAGAACTTTCTTTTGTCCCTGATGGATCGTTTCGCCGGAATCATTTTCCATCCGAACGGTCCCGAGCTGATCGAAGAATGGTTTGCACAGAACGAAGAAGCCGTGACCCGTTGGAAGTCTCGCTATCAAGTCGCGGGAAGTGCCCTTCGCTATTTCGCCTCCGAAGAGATGATCACCGCGAAGTGGGTCGCTTCGACGCTTCAGCGGATTCCAGAGGAGCAACGGACTTGGGATAAACCACTGATCGTCGATCTGGGGGCCGAGCTGACAAGTGCAGAAGCCATGTTGTTCCATGGCCTGTCCCGTGTGGTCGATGTCACGATCTTGGAGCCCTCGCCAGTCTGGCGCGCCAAGGACGAATTCTTGCTTCGCCCTTACCGGGATCTTGAAGGTTTTGCCTCTGAGGTCAAAGAGCTGGCAGCGGCGGACAAATCAAATGGACAGCGGCAGGTGAAACGTTTCTCAGGACAGCTTGCCGAGGTCAAAGAGGCCGTTGCTCAGGTCCGTGCATGGATGGAAGAGGGCGTTCCCACCGATCGAATCGCTGTTCTCGCACCTGAAATCGAGGACTACTGGCCAGTCCTGAAACCTTATTTGGACGAAGAAGGGCTGCCGTCTGACAAAGCGGTGTCGGTCAAGCTGAATGCTTTGCCGGTCGTGAATCGTTGGCTGGCACGGCTGCGACCTCGTCGCGGGGAATTGACTCCGGCGGATCTGGAACTGGCTTATTATGCCTTCGAGTCTTCGAATCCTTTGCGCTACGAGCAGTTTCGTTCACTCTTTGTGAATCTTTACGGAGAAGAAGACCTGCATCGCCACGAATCGGTGCGACAGTTTTTTGAAAAAAAGATGTCGGGTGCCAGTGGCATTCTGCCCAGGGATGTTTTTCTGGAAGTCGCCTCCCGATACTGGGAAAATCTCGACAATACCGAAGCTTTTTTGCTGATCGCCCGAGAGGTTCTGCAGAATGCTCATGGGGGCATGGAACTTTCTTTGGGCGACTGGATTCGATACGTCGAGGCCATTGCCGCGTCCAAAGAGATGACCCTTTCTCCGGCGTCCCCCGGCGGACTTTTCATCGGCAATTTTCTGTCGGCTCATGCTCATCCCGCCACGCACCGGATCTTTCTGGGGCTCAGCGAAGAGGGTTTGCGGAAAGC
>JAHBUU010000214.1 GCA_019637895.1 Pseudobdellovibrionaceae bacterium
AAAGTGCCGGGGCATTCCGCGGGAGTTCACCCTCGAAATCGTAGGCATGAGCCGTGATCACGCCAAAGAGCAGACCCGCGCAAAGGGAACTCTTGATCGCGAGACTGGATAAACGGTTCGTCACAATCCCTCCCAGATTCCGATTTTCAAGGCATTTATCAGCAATAACCGCGCCGAAGGGGAATGTAGATAGACTGAGTTTAGGTGTTCCAGGCTTGCGAACGGAGTTCAGGAGTGACGAATTGGGCGAACAGGGCCTTGGGCGACAGCTCTTTCGTCTCAAATTGAGACGAAAGAAGGATCATGAGAGAGGGATTCGTTCCGATTGTGGCGCTCAGGGAGCGTTTTCAGGAGCCTCGTCTTGGACGGGCGGAGGCGTGACGTAATTCAAATAGGCTCGCATCTCCTGGATGCTTTCACGAACGTCATCGAGGGCTCGATGGTTGTTGTGCTTCGAATATTTGAATCCCAGTTTTTCACGGAAGATGATTTTCCAGGAACTGACGTCCATCATTCGGTAGTGCAGGCGTTCCGCAAAGCGGGGCATGTGCTTTTCAATGAAGAGTCTGTCCTGGTGGATCGAGTTGCCAGCGAGGGTGGGACGCTCGCGAGGATCCGGAAAATTCTTTTTGATGAAATCGATCAGGCGGTCTTCGACCACTTCGGGATCGCTGCCGAAAGGGACCTTGGCTTTGAGGCCGGATTTGGTGTGATGTTCGGTGTTCCACTCGTCCATTTCGTCGAGGTATTTTTGCGGCTGTTTCACCACCGCCTCGAAGGTGTCGAGTTCGCGGAAATCCAAGTCGGTGACGATGGCGGCAACTTCGATGATGACCTCTTGTTCAACATCGAGGCCGGTCATTTCCATATCGATCCAGAGGAGCTTTTTCATCAGTGGTGCGCTTTCTTTGGGAGGATCGAGTAGCCGGCCTTCGTGATGGCGCTTTCAATCAACTTTTCGTCCAGGGTCTTGCCGGAAAGGGTGACTTTGTTGAGTTCGACTTCGCAGGTGTCTAGGCCAGGGATCTTGCAGACCTGAGCTTTGACGGACTTGACGCAGCTCTGGCAAGTCATCCCTTCGAGAGTGTAGGTTTTGGTTTCGGCAAGGGTCGAAAAAGGCATGACGAGCACCACGAGGGCGACGGACAGGAAACGCACGGAAGACCTCCAATGGCCTTCTATTTGACTCAGGAGGGGGAGGGAGAACAAGTCTTTTTGCGAGAGAGAGGGGACTGCACTCACAAAGTGATGCGCTCTGGCATTGAAGAGGTGAAGAGGAGCTTCACGATCAAGGACTCTCCACCTATCATCGAAGGAACATTTGCAATCGAACCACCATGATCCTCGTAGGGAGAACTCGAGATGAAGAACAATTTTCGCCCTGGCCCGCGCAATCGTCTCACTGATGTCGACTCGATCCGGGTGGGGCAAGCAGAGGATGCAAGCGTTTGGACAGGAACCTCGGTGGTTCTGTTTGATTCGGGTGCTGTCGCCGCTGTCGATGTGCGTGGAGGGGCTCCGGGCACCAGAGACACGGATGCACTCAACCCCAGCTGTCTGGTCGATCGCATCGATGCCATCGTTTTGAGCGGAGGTTCCGTGTTCGGTCTTGGCGCTTCGTCGGCGGTCACCGATCGTTCCCAGTGCGGTGCTTTTCGATCTCTTGAACGGAGGCAATAAAGCTTGGGGAGAAACTTCTCCTTACGCGGCTCTTGGGCGGAAAGCTCTGGATGCAGCGGCTCTGGATTTTAGATTAGGAAATGCGGGCGCTGGTTTCGGTGCCAAGGCGGGTCCCTTCAAAGGCGGTCTCGGAAGTGCGTCCGCTGTCTCTGGTGACGGTCTTCAGATCGGTGCCATCGTCGCGGTCAACTGCGTGGGAAGTCCCGTGATGCCGGGGCAGGCTTCGTTCTGGGCTTGGCCTTTTGAGCAAGCGAACGAGATGGGTGGGCAGCCGATTCCGACCGGCCCGATTGATTTCCAGTCTCCGGCCGAAGCCTGGACCGGATCTCCGTTGGACAGTCTGACGAATCAAGCCGGAGAAAATACCACCATCGGTCTCGTCGCAACCAATGCGAAGCTCACGAAATCCGAAGCGCTCCGAGTGGCGATCATGGCTCAGGATGGATACGCTCGTTCGATCCGACCGGTGCATACGCCTTTCGATGGTGACACGGTTTTTGCCGCGTCGACAGGAACATGGGGCCAAGACATTGAAGCACGTGCGGATCTGGTGAATCGGATCGGGCTCGTTGCCGCCGACTGCCTGGCCCGGGCCGTGGCTCGCGGAGTTTACGAGGCAACGGCTCTTGGGGCCTTGCCGGCCTATCGCGAAGTTCACGGAAAAAATCTGCGGGTCAAGTAAGGCTCAGGGTTTATCTTCTCCGCCGAGGGGTGGACGGCATTGTCCGAGGCGCTGAAGCGTCAATTTCCAGCCCTTGATTAATCCGTACTTGTTCAATGCCTGAATGGCATATTCAGAACAGGTGGGTTCGTAGCGACAGGCTTGTCGCACCCGTTTGGGGGCGACAAGCCGATAGACGTGAATCAACCAGATGGAAATGGATTTCAAGTCTATTTCTGTTTTCGAAAAGAGATCACATAGTAAGTGTAGCTGACGTCTTTTTGACCGAATAGGGCTGACAGGCAGCCTGGCTTCACATTCACTCCGATGGGATCCACTCTGTAAAATTCCCAACCGTTGGTGGCATTGGCATCAACAATTTTTTGCATATAAGCAGCCGCTTCCCCGCCATGGTTTTTTCCGGCCTGAACTTCGATATGGGGAGGAACCTGAACCATTTTGTATTCGTACATAAAGAGCGCTCCATTCATGGAAATGTATTTACGTGCGATTGTACGGAAGAGGATGTCTGATATTAATCTTTTAATGTTTTTTATGGACCTAAGGCTCGATGACTTTATCCCAGAGATAAATGACTTCTTCCTCGCCCATGGAAAGAGCGAGATGGAACCGGCCGTTGTCGTCAATCCAGGCTCGCGTCCAGCTTTCAAAGCCGACTTGCATATCCCGATCTTCGCCACACCAAGCGGCGTTTTCGGGATGTGTTTTTTTGACTTTTTGATAGAGGAGCGGGGGGCTCCATTGGTAGTCGGCCTCCCGCTCGCAGAAACCTGATTCATCCCGCCGATGATAGGAAAGTGTGTTCCGGCCCGATTCCTCGAACCGATACTCCAATCGCAGATCAGGATTCGGGGGTGGGAGCATGTGACCCTGATAGATCAGGCCCACGAAAACCCAGACTCCCCAAAGTGCGCCACCGGCGG
>JAHBUU010000215.1 GCA_019637895.1 Pseudobdellovibrionaceae bacterium
CGTCGTTCTGATCGAAGATCTTTCCAGCGTGAATCGCGTTCTCTTGCCGACTTCTTATGTCAAGACCTCGCGAATCCTCCAACCGGCACAAGAAGGATCGCCTGGAATTGCCACTTATCAGTTCGTGCTCGATTTCAAAAGTGGGATGATCTTTGAGAATCCCGACAACGTGGTCAATGAACCTCTTCGCTCGGCCTGCGTCGGTGAACGGCTTGAGACCATCAAAAATCTGATTTGGAAAAACCAACTTTGTGACTTTTCAAAGGTCAAACAACAGACCGACCAGACAAGTGCCTGTTTAACCGTCATTTATCCTGACTATATGGTTTTGCCTTTGCCAGAAGGAAACCTGGGCATCGGAACACGGGTTGATTCCTGTGCCTTGCCGGAAAAGGATCTCTGCCGATTGGATCAGGCTCAGCTTCTTCGTCGAGAGATCGAAATCTTGACCTCCGCCTTCGCCACACAAATCGAGGAAGGCTCGGCTCCGGGAGATTGTCTCTAGGCGTTTCGTCGTTCTCGTTGACGGCTTCATCGCTCCTCGAAACAATGTCTGATCTCATCCGGAGGCATTATGCGGGGATCGGCAGGTGAGGGGGCGCGCTACGCGATTCTTGCCTATGCGGCGTGGGGACTTTTCCCTCTGTATTGGAAGCTGCTTCATGGGGTGCCTGCGCTGACGGTTCTTCTGCATCGGATTTTCTGGTGCATCTTGTTTTACACGGGTCTTCGCTACTATCGATCGGGAAAAGGGGCTTTGCGCTTCGATCTTTCGATGAAAGAGTGGCTCGGCGTTTTTGCGGCGGCCTTGTTCATTGGAACGAACTGGCTCTTGTATATCTGGGCGGTCAATGCCGGTCATATCGTCGAAACGAGTCTCGGCTATTTCATCAATCCTCTGATCAATATCCTGCTAGGGATTTTCTTCTTCAAAGAAAAGCTTCTCAGGTACCAGAAGGTCGCCGTTTTCTTGGCCTTGATTGGCGTTTCGATTCTGACCTGGGAGGCGGGACGAATTCCTTGGATCGCCTTTTCCTTGGCGGTGACATTCAGTCTTTACGGTTTTCTTCGGAAAAGGATCAATGTCGGCAGTGTCGAAGGAGGACAGCTGGAAAGTTTGCTGATCTTTCTACCGGTTCTCGCCAGCGTGTTGTTTTTGGGGAAGCCTCTGACGCCAGAGAAAAATCTCGATTGGACATTTCTGATCGCTTCCGGCGTTGTCACGGGTCTTCCTCTCATCTGGTTCGTCGAGGCCGCCAAGAGGCTGCCGTATTATCTCTTGGGGTTTTTCCAATACCTGGCGCCGACGCTGCAGTTTCTCACGGGAGTCGTGATCTTCCACGAACCTTTGTCCGATCTGAAGTTCGTGGGATTCGCGTTCATCTGGACCGGCATTGCATGGCTGCTCTGGAAAACACTCCGCCGAGCCCGTCAGGTTCAATAACTCAGGAACTGAGATCCGTCTTCAGCCGCGAGAGAAGAAAGTCAGCGAATTTTCTCACGTGGACGGGCATCTGCTTTTGGTAGGGAAAAACGAGGCTGACGGGAACCCGGTCGCCTTTCCAGTTCTTGAAAAGATGGACCAATGAACCGCTTTGCAAAGATTCGCGGCAGATGTAGTCCGGGAGCAGGGCAACTCCTCGTCCTTTCAGAGCCAGCTTGAGATTGAACTCAGGATTGTTTGTCATGACAGCGGGTTCGATCTTGAAGCTGCGTTTTTCTTTGCCGTTTCGGAAAACCCAGCCTCGCCCCTTCAGGGCTTCGAAACCAAGACAAGGCGCTTTCTCGAGATCCGAGAGGGTTGCGAGGGGAGCATGCGTTTCAAGGTATCTGGGGCTTGCGACCAGAATCAGGGAAACATCGGCGATTTTGTGAGCTTTGAACCGGCTGTCCTTGAGCTCGCCGACACGAATGGCGATGTCGATGGATTCTTGAACGAGGTTCAGCGACTCTTGGGACAAAATCACCTGGAACTGAATTTTGGGATAACGTCGGCTGAACTCGTCGATAGGTCCCGGCAACAAAGTCGAGCCCAGGTCCTGGGCCGCGGTCAGTCGGATGCGTCCTTGGATGTCGTCCGTGTTTTCTCTGAGATGGGCGGCGGCGGCTTCGAGACCAGCCAGGGGGCCTTGGCATTTTTCATAGAATCGCTGACCCATATCCGTCAGCTGGAGGTGACGAGTCGTCCGATGAATCAGTTGGACCCCGAGGTCTCTCTCGAGTTGGGACAAAATGCGACTCACCTTGGATTTCGGCACCCCCAGAACATGAGCCGTCCGCGTCAAGTTCCCGGACTCTACGATTTTTGTGAAAACAGTCAGGTGGTTGAGATCCAGGCTCTTCAGAAGGCCTCCGGCCCCTTTCGGGGATTGTTGCAAATACAGCAACAGAAATATCCGATTTTAGTCACTTCCACAACACAGGAAAAAGACCGATTCTAGGGAGGTCCAACAACCACTTCATCAGAGATGAAAAGGAGTATTCCAAATGAAAACAATCATCGCAGCAACGGCGGCCGTTTTGATGGCTCTTCCGGCAATGGCTCAAACCATCCAAGCGGGCTCTTACAAAGTCGATCCTGCCCACTCGAAGGTCGGCTTTGAAATCCCTCACTTGGTGATTTCATCGGTCGAAGGAAACTTCAGAACCTTCGAAGGCACGCTCGATCTGAAAGAGAAATTCGAAAGCTCGACAGTTTCGGTCAGCGTCGATGTCGGCTCGATCGACACCGGTGTGAAAGATCGTGACGATCACTTGAAGAGCCCGGATTTCTTTGATGCGGCCAAATTTCCGAAAATGACGTTCAAGAGCGCTTCCGTCAAAGGAACTCCGGCGAACTTCCAGCTCGTTGGCGACCTGACCATTCACGGTGTGAAAAAGAAAGTCACCTTCGATGGAAAATACCTGGGCGCTGTCAAAGATGCTTTCGGTCAACAGAAAGTCGCTTTCACCGCGACCACCAAGATCAGCCGTAAAGATTTCGGTCTGAAGTGGAACAATGTCGTCGAAGCCGGTCCTGTGGTCGGTGACGAAGTCACCATCAAACTCAGCATCCAAGGCGCGAAGCCGGTTGCAGAAGCGAAAAAGTAATCTTATGAAGACACCCGCTCTTTTTGTCGGCCACGGCAGTCCCATGAATGCGATCGAAGAGAACGATTTCACTCGTTCTCTGTCGAGGATCGCCTCGAGTCTTGTCGAGAGACCTCGGGCCATTTTGGTGATCTCTGCCCACTGGGAGACGAAGGGAGCGTGTCTTCAAGC
>JAHBUU010000216.1 GCA_019637895.1 Pseudobdellovibrionaceae bacterium
CGGTTGATAAGAAGGCTAAAAAAATCGAAAGCGGCGCCGGTGCCACGAAAGAGGGCGAGCAAGAGCAATTCAACGCCGTTGAATTCCGTAAACGCGAACTTGTTTTCCAACCTAAAAAGAAACGAGTTTTGGTTGGTCGGGAAGCCATGAAAACTCAGCTCACCACTCCGAAGGCCGCAAAACGGATCTTGAAAGTCAACGGAACCATGAAGGTCGGCGATGCCGCTCTGGAAATGGGACTCAAGGCCACTCAGTTGACCAAGAAACTGATGCAGAACGGTGTCATGGCGACGGTCAATACCGACCTCGACTTCGATACGCTTGCTTTGATCGTGCCTGAATTCGGTTGGGAAGCTCAGAACGTTTTGAAATCCGCAGAAGAAGTGCTGGTTGAAACGGCCTTCGGCGATTTGAGCGCGGAACCAATTGTCCGTCCTCCGGTTGTGACCATCATGGGTCACGTCGATCACGGAAAAACATCTCTGTTGGATGCGATCCGCTCGGCGAAAGTCGCTGCGGGCGAAGCGGGTGGGATCACCCAGCATATCGGTGCGTACTCGGTGAAGCTCGATGACGGCACTCCGATCACGTTCTTGGATACCCCGGGCCACGAAGCCTTCACGGCCATGCGTGCTCGCGGTGCGAACGCGACGGACATCGCCGTCATCGTCGTTGCTGCCGACGACGGAATGATGCCTCAGACGCAAGAGGCGATCAGCCACGCGAAAGCGGCGGGCGTTCCGATCATCGTTGCCGTCAACAAGATGGATAAACCGGGCGCGAACCCGGATAAAATCAAACAACAACTCACGGAAATGGAACTCGTTCCGGAAGAGTGGGGCGGATCGACGATCTATGTCCCTGTCTCGGCCCTGAAGAGAACCGGTCTCGATGAGCTCTTGGAACAGATCAAGCTGGTGGCGGAAGTCGCCGAGCTGAAAGCCAATCCTGAGCGTTCGGGAACGGGGATCGTGATCGAGGCGAAAATGGAGCGGGGCCGCGGTCCTGTCGCCACTTTGCTCGTGAAAGACGGAACCGTGAAAGTCGGTCAATACGTCGTTGCTGGAACAGTCAAAGGTCGGATCAAGTCGCTGACCGATGACAAAGGCGGCCGTGTTGATTCGATGGGTCCTGGCTTCCCTGTGGAAGTCTTGGGTCTCGATGAGGTTCCTGCCGCCGGTGACCGTTTCGACGTCGTCATCGATGAACAAACCTCTGAAAAAGTCTCCCAGATTCGCAAAGACGCGGCTTTCGCGGCTTCGAACGAAGGGAAAAAGAAGCTGTCCCTCGAGGACATCTTCAGCAAAGTCATTCAAGGCGATGTGAAAGAACTGGCGATCATCCTGAAAGCGGATGTCCATGGATCTCTCGAAGCGATCCAAGGGATGCTCGCCAAGTTGTCCACTCCGGAAGTGAAGGTCAAAGTCCTTCATACCGGCGTGGGTGGGATCACCGAATCCGACGTCCTGCTTGCCTCGACGGCGAAAGGGATCATCATCGGGTTCAACGTTCGTCCGGATAACAGCGCTCAAGCAAAGGCGAAAGTCACGGGCGTGGATGTTCGTTCCTACACGATCGTTTACGAACTCGTGGACGACATCAAGAAGGCCATGACGGGTCTCTTGCGTCCGGACATCGTCGAAAAAATTGCGGGTCGTGCGGAAGTGCGGAACGTGTTCACCGTCCCGAAGATCGGCGCGATCGCCGGTTGCTTCATTATCGACGGCAAGATCCTGCGTTCGAACCAAGTTCGCTTGCTTCGTGACAACAAGATCATCTACGAAGGCAAGATCGGCTCCCTCAAGCGCTTCAAAGACGACGTCAAAGAAGTGGCCCAAGGGTTCGAGTGCGGGATCGGCATCGAGAACTTCAACGACGTTAAAGTTGGCGATGTGATCGAAGCCTTCACCAAAGAAGAAGTGGCGCGGGAACTCGATTCCAGCCCACGCGTGTAAGAGGACGTTGTCATGGCAAAGTCCGGAGATGCCCGTCGGGTCCCCATGGTCGAGCGCGAAGTGCAGCAAGCGATTGCTCGCTTCGTCGGCCGGGATCTGAAAGACGAGGTTCCCGGGCTTCTCACGATCACCCAAGTCAAAATGCCGGCGGATCTCCGGTCTGCCCGAGTGTCCGTCAGTCTTTTTGTCACCGAGGGTGATGAAGCTGAAATCATGAAAGACGTTTTGAAGACCCTGAAAGCCTGGGCTCCGGAAATTCAGGCTCATCTGAATCACGAATTGAAAATGCGATACGTGCCGAAGCTCAGCTTCGAGGCGGATCAAAGCATGGCGAAAACCCTTCAGATCGAAAATCTGCTTCGCGATATCAAAAAGAACGAGCCCAAGTGAACGCCAAAAAAAATCCATCGCCCTTTCATGGGCTGCTCCTGATCAATAAGGACCCTGGGGGGACCAGTCACGATGTCGTGGCCAAGGTCCGCCGGATTCTGCAAACCCGCGAAGTGGGTCATGCGGGAACTCTCGATCCCATTGCCGGGGGACTCATGGTTCTTTTGATCGGCGAGGGAACCAAGCTGAGTCACTACATCCTCGAAGGAAATAAATCCTACCGGGCGGGTCTGCGCCTGGGCGTGGTGACGGACACCTTGGATGTCACCGGTGAGATTTTGCGAGAGGCTCCTGTTCAGGTCGGTCCCGAGGCGATTCGGCAGGCGGCTCTGGATCTGCAAGGTGAGTTCGAGTGGGAGGTCCCGCTGTACTCGGCCGTCAAGGTTCAGGGAAAGCGGCTGCACGAATACGCTCGCGAAGGGGCTGAGGTCGTGCGCCCTCGGAAAATCATGAAGTTCTGGGATGTCGAGGTCGGTGAAATCAAAGGCTCCGAGTTCGAAGTGCATCTGCATTGCTCAAAAGGCAGCTTCATTCGCTCTTGGATTCATCAACTGGGGCAGAACCTGGGCTGCGGGGCAGCGATGGCCTCTTTGGTACGAACCAGCTCGACGCCATACGACCTGTCCCAGGCAATGACGCTTTCCCAGCTCGAAGAGGCCTGGGAGGGGAATCCAGCGGATCTGTCCTGCATGGTCCCTATGGCTCAGGCCCTGCCCTGGGCCAAGCGGGTAAGGGTTCGGGGGCATGATCAGAGCCTGCTCCTGAATGGCCAAATCAGTCACGATTTGCGGGCGAACCTGATCACCCAGTTCCGCCCCGGTCTGGACACCCTGATTCAGGTGCATTCTGAAGAGAATGAACTTCTTGCCCTGGTGGGGGTTGAACCGAACCGCGGATTCG
>JAHBUU010000217.1 GCA_019637895.1 Pseudobdellovibrionaceae bacterium
GAGAGCACAGCCATCTCGTAGCTGTCGCATAGAAAAGCCGGACAGTCCGCCTTCAACGGCGGGTGGTCCGGCTCAAATTTTTTAGAAGATTGAACAAGACGCGCACGCAGAATGAGTGCGCGACGATTTTGCGGGGTTTCGGAAACTCGGAACCAATGCCGCCAAAAACAAGAAAGGATTAAACTGTGTATTTCGTTATTGCGTTCACTTGTTGGGGATTGATCTGGGGTGTTCTCATGCACTTTTTTGTGTGGAAAGATAAAGTCCCGATTGAAAATCAATTTGTCGTGGCGGTTGCATCGGGATTTTTCTTCGCGGCACTAAAAAGCATCAACTGGCGAAAGTTCTACAAGAAATTTCGCCGCAAGTAAGAGGAGCGCCCTCGGCACATCGCCGAGGGCGCGAGTATCAATAAAGGCCAGCGCGTTCGATGAATTCGTCAAATTCTTCCGCGCTGACTTCGTTCTCTTCTATGACAAGTTCATGAGCCGGAAGGTCTAAATCTTCGGCGACCTCTTCACGGTGTTTTTCAGCGACTTCACGGCTTGGAAAATCGCGGTAGGTGTAATCAAGTGAGGGATGGGAAAACGCAAAAATGAGTTTCATAAAATGTGCCTTTCAAAAAAACGGACGACTTACAAAGCGTAAGCCGTCCGTGTGGCTGTTATTCTGCTGATTTGACTTTCTGAATCCGACTGTAAGGCACTTTCCATTGAAAAGTTGGGATGTCCATCCAGTGCGACACCGTGACCGTTTTCTTGTTCACGCGCACGACGGGCATCCAACTGCCATAATAGATCATGTCGCCGACTTTGACCGTTTCGGGTGACGCAATAGTGTTGCCTTCCTCTTTCAGTTTTGCTTCGATCTCAGCAAGGCGACCTTGCCAAAAGGCAAGTTTCTCTTGCGCCTGAATCAATCGAGGGTGGTCGGCTTGTGCCCACTTGGAAAGTTGGCGGACTGCTTTCTCGGCATCTTTAATGCGGTTCCCGACAAAGCGACGGTTTTCAAGTTTTTCCTCAGCGCGGGACAGGTCAGCGGCGCGATCTTTCAGGTATTCGGCTTTTTTGCTTTCCTCTACCGATTTGCGCATATTGTTGTCGATCCGCTCGATGTCTCGGCGGTGACGGCGTTCGCTGTGGTTAGACTAGGCCGCTCCGTCACCGGAGCGGCCCGTCTTCAAAACCGGACGTGAACCTTTCGACTCATCCGGCTCCTCTCCTATTTGGGCTTTGTCATCAGCACCTCGTCCGCTCGATCTTGAGCGGTTTTTAAGTCGTGGCAATGGCGGTGAAGAACTTGCAGATTGTTGTATCCATCAACCCGTCGAACAGATCGCGGAATGATGTGGTCAATTTCTAACAAGTCTCCATCTTTGAAGAACAGTCCGCAGTGTGAACACCGACCTTTTTGTCTTTTCAACAGAAAGGCCATTTTCGCGGAGGTTTGCGGGTGTTTTCCTTGGCGAGAACTCCAGTAAATCCAGTTGCCGTCGTATGGACTTTTGGTCCCTTGAACCTTGACGTGTCGAACGATGTCCGTCCGGTCGTGTTGGTTCAAGATCAAGAAGGCATTTTCTGTTTTTACTCCAAAGACCCAACCGCGATTCCCAACACGGTGCCAGTAACGCTTTTTTTGCCAGCGTCGCCCCTTGTTGGGATGTCGATGATTGGCCCAAGCGAACAAGCGCCAGAAAACGTAGTCATCGAGACGACTGAACGTCTTCTTACTGACCGCAGAAGAGTAGTAGTTCGACCATCCACTGATGATCGGATTGAGCTTGTGAATTACACCAGCTTGCGGAGCCGATCTATACGAGTGGATAATCTCGCCCAGTTTCTTCATTTGATTCGTGACACTTTTTCTACTTGGCTTGATGAGGGTTTTGAATCCAAGCGATTGTTTTTTCCCGTTGTATGCCGTGTGGTATTTCCCTACGGGATATTGCCGCACGGAGAATCCGAGAAAATCGAATCCGAGATTGCCTTGGTACTCATGGAAAGTATGGGTAATTCTCGTTTTGCTTGGTTTCAGTTCAAGGCCCATTTCCTGAAGCCATTCTTCGGCGACCTTCTTGCATCGTTCGATGATTTCCGGGCTGTTTGCGATGACGACAAAATCATCAGCATATCGCACAACCCTTGGTCTGCGTTTGATCGGGATTCCTGTGATCGCGGTTTCCAGGCCGTGCAGAGCGATGTTTGCGAGCAGGGGACTGATGACGCCCCCTTGGGGAGTTCCTTCCTCTGTCAGAAACAATGTGCTGCCGTCCATGCAACCCGCTTTCATCCAGGCTTTGATCTGCCGTCGCAGGCGTGGAAATGTGTCGAGCTTCTCAAGAAGCGCGGAATGGTTGATTCGATCAAAGCATTTAGCAATGTCCGCATCGAGCACGAATTTCGCACGTTGATTGAGGTCAGTGTATATTGCTTGGATCGCATCGTGGCACGACCGTCCTGGTCTGAAGCCGTAACTGTTGGGCTCAAACTGCGCTTCCCATTCGGGTTCCAAGCCGATTTTTGCGAGGGCTTGCGCCGCTCGATCCTTCATCGTTGGGATTCCGAGTGGACGTTTCTCCTCTGTTCCGGGTTTGGGAATCCAGACCCGGCGAAGAGGTTTCGCGTCATCCGAGAGTTTCAGGTTTCGAGCAAGATCAATCCGTGCTATTTGCGTTAATTGCTTAACGCCATCCACTCCGGCTGTTTTCTTGCCGCGATTGTCCTGAGTAACTCGCCTTACAGCAAGGCATTTTGCCGACCAAGATTTCATCAAGGTCTTTTGCAGTTTCTTGACTGTCTTCATATCGCCTCGACTTGAGGCTTTGAATATGCGGTTTTGCAGCTTAAACACGCGCACTTCCAGCTTGCGCCAGTCAAGCGTGTTCCATTCCGTCGTCAGATTTTTCTGCGCTTTAGACTTCTTCACTGCTACTTCCTCCTATTCATTCCAAATAACAGTGCCTACGTCAGCATATCCGCCGAGTTACTGGCGGCGTTGGCTTTTTAGGCAATCCTTCCGTGTCGTGCATA
>JAHBUU010000218.1 GCA_019637895.1 Pseudobdellovibrionaceae bacterium
GGATCGTCTGGATCGCCTGCCCGCTGACAGCAAACCGGCCGTGTGGTGGAACCTGAAATACAAAAACCGTTGGCTGTCGGATGGATCTGTCATCAGCGGCAACCCCGTCTTCACCAATATTCTATGGAACGAGGTCGGACGCGGAGCCGATCTTCACGAAATCGAAGAGTGGCTGGATCAGAATCCTCGCATCGTTCAAGAACTCACCACCGCGGTCTTTTCGGCCGAGCCCCCGCTCATGAGCGACTTCTTCGATGTGGACAGCTTCGATCTGCCCAGAGCCAAAGAGGGCCAGCAACTCTTCAACGGCACCTGTGCCCGCTGTCACGGGACCTACGAAAAAGGCTGGGACCGCGCCGACGCCTCGTCGCTCTCAAAGAAAGAGCTGCTGAAAACGACTCTCGTCCGCTACCACCAAAAAACGCCGGTCATTGATGTCGGCACGGATCCCCTTCGCCATCAGGGGATGGCCTCGTTGGAACGCTTGAACGATTTGGTGATTTCACAGAAACAAGGCACGGTCATCAAACCGCAAAAAGGCTATGTCCCTCCTCCGCTGGTCGGGATCTGGTCGCGCTGGCCCTATTTCCACAACAACTCAGCGCCGAGTCTGTGCGCGGTTCTCACTCGTGGGCCTGATCGGCCGATGGTCTATTACTCGGGTGAGTCCAAGAATCCAGAAACGGATTTTGACCGAGACTGCAACGGCTATCCATTGGGAACAAAAACCCCCGTCGCCTGGAAAACCAGGGAACATCGCTATGACACCCGCAAGGCGGGCATGAATCGTTTCGGTCATGACGAAGGGGTGTTTTTAAAAAACAATCGGGAGCTTTTCACTCCCGATCAGAAAAAATCCATTATTCGATTCTTACAAACGCTTTAGCGTTTAGTCCCAGTTCGAAGGACCACGAGACGACCGGCGAGGAGGAGCGAATCCACCGTCACGGTTACCTGGGCGAGACGAAGAGCCTTCGCGGCTGCCGAAACGAGGACGATCATCGCGATCTCCACGTTTTGCAAAAGGACGAGGTCCATCGTCACGGTTGTTCAACCGACGGAAACCAGAAGAAGGACGTCGGCTCTCGCCGCCACCACCTTCAAAGCCGCGATCATCACGACGGTCACGATCGAAACGACGGCCTTCACCGTTGCCAGAGAAGGAGCGCTCAGGACGTCCACCGCCTTCGCGATTGCCGCCGTCACGAGAGCCTCCACCATCACGGTCGAAGCGTCGAGGACCACGGTCATCGAAATTGCGTGGACCACGACGATCTTGGAATCCACGACGAACACCTTCCGGATAGCTACGAGCGCCAACCGGAGGCAGGCTCCGACCGCCAGAACTGTGACGACCTTGATCGTCCGAACGCAGCTCGAAAGCACGCGGGTCGTTTCCAGAAATCTTGGAGTGCAAACCTGTGCCCTGAAGGAAGCGCAACAACCAGCCGCGCACTTCGGAACCCAGCTCAAGGTTTTTCTCTTTTTCGAAACCACCGAGGATTTCGTCATAGAAACGAGAACCTTCGTTTTCAATCGCACCCGATTGACCCAACAGATCTTCGAGGCGTTTACGCACTTCCTGGGAAATCACTTCTCGTTGAGTCGGGATTCGCAGGTTTTCAAATTTGAAATTGAGAGCGCGTTCGAAACGGCGAAGTTTCGGAGCTTCCTTTGGACGAACCAAGGTCCAAACGGTTCCCTCTTTCCCTGCACGAGCCGTCCGGCCGATGCGATGGGTATAGGTTTCAACGTCCCAAGGGATCTCAAAGTTCACGACATGGGTCAGATCCTGGATATCAAGACCGCGGGCGGCCACGTCCGTCGCAACCAGAATACGAGATTGGCGCGAACGGATTTTGTCGAGAACGCGGTGACGTTCGACCTGAGGTTTGTCACCGTGCAGGCTCTCGACACCAAGGCCTAGCGGACGCAAAGCGTACTCGAGATCGGCGACTTGTTTTTTCGTCTGAGCGAAAATGATTCCGTAAAACTCTGGCTCTTTTTGCAACAGAAGCTTGAGGGCCTTTTCTTTGTCTTCCTCGAAAACCACCGCCGCAAAAGACGACAGTTTCTGAGGAGCTTCGCCACCGCCAGAGATGAAGAAGTTGCGGGGCTGGCGCAGGATCTTGCGCGACAAACCTTGAACCGAAGGGCTCATGGTCGCCGAGAAAAGCCATGTTTGAACGTCGTCGCCGGAAATGTCCTGACGGATTCTTTCCAGGGAGTCCTGGAATCCGAAGGACAACATTTCATCCGCTTCGTCCAAGATCAGGAAACGGACTTCGCTCAAGGTCAATACACCTTGTTCAAGGAGGTCAACCAATCGGCCAGGCGTGCTGACGACGATTTCAGGGTTGCGACGCAGGCTTTCGATCTGACGACGGTAGCTTTCACCACCCAAGATCGAAGTGACTTTGATTTTCTTGCCTTCGCCCAAGGCTGTCAGGTTTTTCGCAACCTGAGCCGCCAACTCACGAGTCGGGCAAAGAATCAGACTTTGAATACCACCGCCAGCGTTGAGCTTTTCCAGGAGTGGAATCCCGAAGGCGGCTGTTTTACCAGTTCCGGTCTTTGCCAGAACGATCACGTCGCCGGCATCGGCCAACAAAGCGGGAATGACTTTTTCCTGAACCGGAGTCGGCGTTTCATAGCCAAGCTTCACGATCGATTGCAGGAGATCTTCAGAGAGCCCCCAAGTGGAGAAAAGGGAGGGAGTGGTTGTCATGGGGGTCCTTTCGCGTCGCAGAAACCGGGAGATTGACAGGCTTACCCGATATTGTCCAAAGACCTTTGGGCAATGCGAGCTTTCCGGTAAAAAACACCCATTCGTCTAAGCTTTCGTCACATTCCCTTTTGCATTTTTGCCATGGATGGAACCTCGACTTGGGTTTCCCGAGAGGGGGTCTCCGTGCCTTTCTTGAGGGACCCGCTCGTCCTTGAGCTCTGGGCCGGGATTTTCCCGCTAGGTCGGCCTGACG
>JAHBUU010000219.1 GCA_019637895.1 Pseudobdellovibrionaceae bacterium
GATCGGTTACATGCTCTTCGGTTTTTCCTTGGGAACGAAGGCGGCGATGATGGCGGCGGTTTTTTATGTCGTTCATCACATCCTGGTCAAAACGAATTTGTTTTTGCTGGGGGGACTGATCTGTCAGGTTGGGGGCACCTTCGAGCTGAAAAAAACCGGTGGTATCGCTCGACACTATCCGTTTCTGGCAGCGGTCTTTTTCATTCCGGCCTTTTCTTTGGCGGGATTTCCTTTGCTGTCGGGATTTTTCGCCAAATTCTCTTTGCTTAAAGCTGGTTTTGAACAGGAGGCCTTTGTGTTGCTGGCGATCGCCCTAGTCGTCAGTGTTCTGACTTTGATTTCGATGCTCAAGATCTGGACGGAAGCTTTTTGGAAGCCCGTTCCTCTGGGCTCGAATGCCCCGCCTTATCGGAGCCTATCTTGGGGGCAGTTGGCGCCGGTGATCATGATGGCGGCAGGCACTTTGATTCTGGGCATCTGGCCGCAGCTCCTTTTGAGTCCCGCAGAACGAATCGCGTCTGAGCTGAAAGGTCGAACCGTCTATATCGAAGCGGTTCTGGGAGGTCCCAAATGAAAGCCTTGAAAAAGACCTTTCGCCTGCTTCATTTCCTGGGCTTTTACATTGGAAACATCCTGCAGGCGAATGTCCGTCTTGCGATGGACGTGCTGAGACCCCAAATGCGATTGCGACCCGGATTCATCAAGGTCTCGCTGACGGTCGAGACGGACCTCGAGATCCTGATGTATGCAAATCTCGAGACAATGACTCCGGGAACGGTCGTGCTGGATGTGTCCCCGGACCGAGAGTTCCTGTTCATTCATTCCATGTATGTTAGTGAAAATGATGAAGAGCGAGAACGAACGGGACAAGAGCTTCAACGGCATGTGCTGGAGGTGATGCGATGATGGAAAAGGTGTTTGCCGTCTGTTTTGCTGTTCTCATGCTGGCGGCCTTTTTGGTGCTGATCCGGATGATTCGTGGACCTCATGCGGCTGATCGGGTTTTGTGTTTGGATCTTTTGTCGATCCTGGTGGCGGCCTTGTTTGCCATTTCGGCCGCCTGGACGCAGGAGTCGGTTTTTTTAGATGCGACCTTGGCCATGGCGATGGTGGCTTTCTTAGGAACACTGTTGTTGGCCCGGTCCATTGAATCCCGGCGGAGGTCGCCATGAACTTTCTCAGTTTGCTCTTTCTGATTCCGGGTGTGTTTTTCATGTTGGTCTCGGCCATCGGTGTATTGCGCCTTCCGGATACCTACACGCGAATGCACGCGGCCTCGAAAGCGGGCTCCTTGGGAATCAGTCTGATTTTGTTAGGGGTGATCTTTCATCTTCCCAGCTTGAGCGTCATCTGGAAGAGCCTTTTAACGGTTTTCTTTCTTTATCTGACCACGCCCGTGGCGGCCCATATTTTGGGGCGGGCGGCCTATCTATCAGGGGCAAAGCCATCGGATCTGACTGTTCGAGATGAGATCTTGGATCTTTATCAAACCAAGTGATAGGCTCAGGACATCATGGATGAATAGGAGAGAGGGATGAACGCAGATCCGTTCAATGAGAGCTTTCAGACATGGATTCAAGAAAGTCTGGATGGAAAGTCTCCGGGTTTGCCCTTGATCCACGAATCCAGAACCCCTGAAGAGAAAGGCGCTCTCTTTGCCCGTTGCCTTTTTCTTTTCAGCGCCATGGCTGCCTTGATTGAAGAGCAAAGTTTAGTCACGCGCAAAGGTGCCGAAAGCGCAAACTCAAGTCCCAGTCCTTTGGAGCTTCTTTTGTCGAGACCGGAGGGGCGCTTCCTTGAGTTTCTGAGACCCTTCGACGGAGAATTCAAACCTCATTTTCTAAAGACGTTGCAAGGGCTTTTCCGAGCGCTTGCGAGCGAGCTTGTTCAAGAAGTGCCACCCTCGGTGGCAATGTATCCTTTCTTTATGAAGGCCTGTGTTCGAGAAATGGATTTTCTGTGCGAAGGAGAGGGTGCCGTCAGCCGGTTGCTTTATCGAGCCTTTGATCGATTGGATGAGGCTCTGGTTTTGGACTACTCGGGTGATCGGGCGATGGAGGCCAATCCGCAACTTCGAGAACGGCTGTATGAGGGAGCCGGGGAGGGTGTGCAGACATCCTATGAAACGATTCTGACTCTTCTGAGGCAGCTTCGATTGCCTCCGGATGCTCACCTGATGGATTTAGGATCGGGTTTTGGTCGTGTCGGGTTGATCGCGGGGTTGCTGCGACCGGATCTTTCTTTCTCTGGTTATGAGTATGTGAGTCACCGCGTGCTCATTTCCGAGACAGCCTCCCGGAACTGCGGTGTTGCCGATCGAGTCCGGTTTTATCAACAGGACCTGTCTCAGGAGGATTTCCAGATCCCACCAGCGGATGCTTATTATATGTATGATCCTTTTTGTCGGGAAACCTATGTGCAGGTTCTCGGACGGCTGAATGAGCTGGCCCGGCACAGACCGATGATTGTCATTACCAAAGCGGATGCCGCTTCATGGTTCGCGGAATCTCTCGACCAGAATCGCTGGCTTGAGCCAGAGCCTTGCGATGGCGGAACGATTCAGATCTTTCGGACGAGGCCTGAAGGGTGACGTCTCTTCGAGACTATCGTCATTCGCGTGGACGGACCTGGATCATCTCAACGTGAAAAATCAGATTCGAGTGAGGCTGAATCAGGGGGCCGACCTGACGGTCGCCGTAAGCAAGTTCAGAAGGAACGAAAAGCGTGCGTTTGCCACCTTCTTTCATTCCCATCAATCCTTGATCCCATCCTTTGATCACTCGTCCTGTGCCAAGGACGAACTCCAGAGGGCGTCCGCGCTCGTGGGAAGAATCGAATTGAGTTCCGTCCTCAAGAAGGCCTGTATAGTGGCAGGTGATGAGGGCGCCTTTGGAGGCC
>JAHBUU010000022.1 GCA_019637895.1 Pseudobdellovibrionaceae bacterium
TCTCGACGAAGCTGCCCGGGTCGAGGAGGATGTCCAGGCGCTCGCGCGCCGTCAGGCGGCCGCCTTGTTTGTGTTTCGCCAGGCGGTTCGCGCCCCCGCCCTGCATGGCTTTTTCATTGCGGGTCTCGAGTTCGCGCAAGCGCTTCTGAATGAGGGTTTCCATTTCCATCGTCGTGTGTCTCCGTTAGGGGTAGCTGCGGCCGTAGAGGCGCGGAAAGGGGATGGTCTCGCGGATGTGCGGCAGACCGCAGATCCAGGCGACGGCCCGTTCGACGCCCAGACCGAACCCGCTGTGCGGGAAGGATCCGAACCGGCGCAGGTCCAAATACCATTGGAAATCTTTTTCGCTCAAATCGTGCTCTTTGATCTTGGTGAGGAGCTTTTCGATGCTCTCCTCGCGCTGGCCGCCGCCGATGATCTCGCCGTAGCCTTCCGTCGCCAAAAGGTCGCAACCCATGGCGTAGCCGGGCTCGTTCGGGTCTTCCTTCATGTAGAAGGCCTTCACCGCGGCCGGGTAGTGGTGGACGAAAACGGGCTTGTCGAATTTCGAGGAGATCACCGTTTCATCCGGCGCGCCGAAGTCGTCGCCGATGACGAAGTCGGGGTTTTCCTTCTTCACCAGGGCCGCGGCCTCGGTGTAGTGCAGGCGCGGGAACGAGCCCTTGATCACCTCGAGCTTCGAGGTGTCGCGCTCCAGAACCTTCAATTCATCGGGACGGTTTTTCAGCGTGCGCTGGACGATGTACTCGACGAACTGCTCGGCCAGCTCCATGTTGTCGTACATGTCGTTGAAAGCGACTTCCGGCTCCACCATCCAGAACTCGATCAGGTGGCGCCGGGTTTTCGATTTTTCCGCACGGAAGGTCGGACCGAAGCAGTAGACCTTGCCCAGGGCGGCGGCGGTGGCCTCCATGTAAAGCTGTCCGGACTGTGACAGGTACATGCTCTCGTCGAAGTATTTGGTTTCGAACAGGTTCGAAGTTCCTTCGCAGGCGCTTGGGGTGAAGATCGGCGCATCGGTCAGCGTGAAACCACGTCCGTCGAAAAAGTCGCGGATGGCGGAAACGATCTCGTGACGGACGCGCATGATCGCGTGCTGGCGTTTCGAACGCAGCCACAAGTGGCGATTCTCCATCAAGAAGTCGGTTCCATGGTCTTTCGGTGAGATCGGATAAGGCTCGGCAAGCGCGAGGATCTCGACGTCTTCGGCGCCGATTTCAAACACACCTTCATGCTTGGGGTGTTTGCGGACGGTGCCGGTGACTTTGATCGTGGTTTCTTGGGTGATCTTTTCGAAGTTTTCCAGGGCCGCGTCGGTGCATTCGCCTTTGAACAGAATGCAGGGAACGATTCCTGTTCCGTCGCGAAGTTCCAGGAATTTAACTTTTCCGGAAGAGCGGGTGTTGTAAGCCCAGCCCTTCAATTCGATTTTCTGTCCGACATGGTCTTTCAGATCAGAAACGTATGTGCGCATTCGCCCGTTCTCCTCGTGAAATGAAAGCTCTTTTCATATCACGAGGGGGGGAGGGGGAATCACTGGGAAAGAGGGTTGGCCGTCTGCGTTGATGTCCTGCGTTAGGGCAGAATCCGCTGAAGCTCCTCAAGAGCTTTCCGGATGTTCAATCGTCCTCGAGAAGCGACCCGGAATTCATGCCCCGCTGAAATATCCACTGAGCGGACCAAGGCCTGACGAATTTGGGCGGCCGAGGCCTCTGGGCGAGCGCTCCACAGTACCGCAGCGGCTCCGGCGACAAAAGGAGCGGACATACTGGTGCCGTCCATATATCCGTAGGAATTGCCAGGGACCGTGCTCAGGATCTGCGCTCCGGGTGCCGCAAGATGCGTACCTTGATAACCGTTGTTCGACCAACTGGCCAAGAAGTCCAATGAGGTTGAAGCGGCGACGGTGATTTGGTTCGGGATCAAGAAAGACGCCGGATAGACCGGATACTGATCGATGTCGATACCCGAGTTCCCAGCGGCAACGATCAACAAAATTCCTTGAGCACTCAATTTGGCAAAGGCGCTTCCGAGAGCGCCGACGCAAGGGGCTCCTCCCCAACTGGCATTGATGATCTTTGCTCCGCGAGAAGCCACATATTGCATGGCCAAAATGGCGTCTCCGAGGCTTCCTTGTCCATCGTTTGAAATGAACGGAGCGGGAACAATCTTGGCCTGAGGAGCGACGCCTTTCACACGACCATAGCTGGGATCCGCAGCGATGATACCCGACACATGAGTGCCATGGGGATTCGTGCTTGGATTCGTTCCCGGCTGTGAAATGAAACTGTAGCCAGCCACATCATCGACGTAGCCGTTTCCATCGTCATCGATGCCATTCCCGGGGATCTCGCGATCATTGATGAGAATGTTTCCCTTTAATTGCGGATGTGTGGTGTCCACGAAAGAATCCACGACACCGACGATCACGTTCTGACCAGAGTAGCCTCGTGACCAGGCGGCCGAGGCCTCGATGATTTCCTGTCCCCAGGATTGGGAATCCGCGAAAGTCTGCTGCAGATTCGACGTGCGAACCGGCTGGTTGAAAGCGGCGACATAGTCAGGCTCGGCGCTGCGAATTTCATCGAGTTTGGGTTTCAAGAAGTTCTCTTTGAAATCCTCTTCGGATTCAGCGAACTCGGTCGTAAAACGGTCGTCTTCCCATTCGACGATGTACTTGGATTGAATGCGGGTCTGCGCGCAGTACGGCGACGCTGACTTTTTATAAACGGATTCGGTCGACTTGGCGTTGCCACATGCTGAAAGAACAAAGAGGAGAGCCACGCCGAAGGAGGCTTTGAAAACATCCATGTTTCATCCCTTCGGAGGACCATCGTGGTCCCATCAGTGGGACTCGGAACACGACCTCCGACGGTTAACTCTTCGGCAGGGATTGAAAAAATAACGAGTCCTGAGCGCCAGGAATGTCACTGGACCTCGGGCTGGAAAGGGCTTTCCATCAATGAAAATCGCCGCTCAAAGGCGGCGATTTTCATGAGAATTTTTCCTGTGGAAATTATCGAGCGCGGACTTCGAAGTAGCGTCCGAGAGCACGAACTCCCAAACCATAGGCCTCTTCGCCAATGAGCCCCAGCGCGAAGCTGGCTCCGGGTTTCGACACCACGAAAGCCGCATCAGCATTGATTCCGCGCGAGATGAGGGTGGCGCCGATGTTGGCTCCCAGGCTGTAGCGACCGATCAGCGCCTCAGGAGTTCCAGCGACACCGATATTGGCCGAGTGGACTTCCATGGATTTGACGTAACTCAAATCAAAGGCAAGACCGGCTCCATAAAAGCCAAGCTGAACGGGAATTTGAACCTGAGAAGTGGCGGACTGACAGGTGATCCAACCCGGTCCCGAAACTGCCTTGAAGCCAACGATGAAACCGATGCTTCCGCCGGAAACATTTCCGGTAATGTGGCAATTCCATAGCGGGGCCTGTTGTTGGGCTTGGGCGGGGCTGAAGGCGGCGAGTCCTGCGAAGAAAGCGGTGATGACGAGAATTTTTTGAAGCATAAGTCCCTCCGAACGAATGAAGTTAAGGCATTTGAAGCCGTCCTTAGATTCGCTCCCCGAGGGAAAAAGGGTCAAATCGCGGTCTCGTCAAAACCGGCGAAGTCTTCTTCAAGATTTTGGAAGTCCTTAAATTTCCTGAACGAATTCTTTCAGGAAAGTGGAAAACTTCTGCTCGACTTCGCGAGCCGTCTGCGTGACTTCGTCGTGGGAAAGCTTTTGTCGTGAAATCCCGGCGGCGAGATTGGTGATGCAACTGAGAGCGGCAACCCGGAGGCCCAGATGATTCGCGGCGATGGCTTCGGGAACCGTGCTCATGCCGACGGCTTTTCCACCGATCATTTTCAAGTAACGAACTTCCGCCGGAGTTTCATAAGTCGGACCGCTGACACCGCAATAGACACCTTTGTGATAGCGAACTTGGTGTCTGTGGAAGATCTCTTCCATCTTTGTGATGAGCTTGCGGTCATAGGCCTCGGTCATATCCGGGAAGCGTGGGCCCAACTCTTTGATGTTCGGACCCATCAGAGGATTCGTTCCCATCAAATTGATGTGATCCTCGATGATCATGAAGTCCCCGCCCTGCATTGTTTCGCCAAAGCCACCGGCAGAATTCGTCAACACGATGGTTTCAACCCCTAAAAGGGCCAAGGTCCGCGTCGGGAAAACGACGTTTTCCATGCTGTGGCCTTCATAGTAGTGATTGCGGCCCTGAAGGATGGCGACGGCGTTGTTGCCAACGGTTCCGAAAATCAGATTTCCTTGGTGGCCCTCGACGGTCGGGGCGTTGAAGTTCGGAATGTCGCGGAAGGGGATCGTGGCTTCCACGGTCACTTCTTTGACAAAAGCGCCCAGTCCCGAGCCGAGAACGATGCCGACACGGGGTTTGATTTGGGTGCGGGTGCGGAGGAATCCGACCGTCTCTTGAAGTTTCGCAAAAACCATTTTCTCGACCTCTTTTAGGACAGACTTTTTATAATCAAAACTGGCGCAGAAATCTTTTGCAAGGAATAAGTCACACAGGTCGACAGACGTTTTGCGGCCTCCGCAAACAGACTTTCATCATTTCCATGCAGAGTGAAAATCGTTTCGCCTTTTTTGACGGCATCTCCGACTTTTTTATGGAACTCGATTCCTGAAACCGGATCGATCTTGTCCTCGGTGCGCGCCCTTCCCGCTTTGAGTTGGATACCCGCATAACCGATGCCCTCGGTATCGAAGGACTGGATGAATCCATCTTGGTCTGCCGTGACCGTGAGATTTTTTCGAGGAACGGGGAGACCCGACAGATCTCCTCCGTGCAGACGGCAAAGCTCCAGGAACTTTTTAAAGGCCTGGCCAGATCGAATAGACTCTTCGCATTTGCTGTAAGCCCCCTCGAGAGAGGGGGCCGCTCCCGACAACCACAGCATCTGGGCGGAGAGCTGAAGGCTGAGCTCCCGGGTGTCTTCGGTCATTGGATGTCGTTTGTTCTGCAAGAGATCTACGCATTCGGCGACTTCCAGAGAGTTCCCGGCGTAACGACCGAGGGGCTGATTCATGTTCGTCAAAAGGGCTGAAACATTTTTTCCGTAGCGGCGGGCGACGTCCATCAAAAGACGGGCAAGTTTTTCGGCGTCCTCTGGCGTTTTCATGAAGGCGCCGCTCCCGAATTTCACGTCAAGGACGAGACCATCGATTCCTTCGGCCAGTTTTTTCGACAGGATACTGGCGCAAATCAGCGGCAGGCTTTCAACTGTGGCTGTGACGTCACGAAGCGCGTAGATTTTCCGATCGGCCGGGCAGATTTCCGGAGTTTGGCCAATAAAGCAGATTTTGTGATCGCGAATGGCCTGGACAAACTTTTCCAGTGAAAAGTGGATATTGAAACCCGGAATGCTTTCCAGCTTATCCAAGGTTCCACCGGTGTGACCCAGTCCGCGCCCGGAAATCATCGGAACCGCGATTCCGCAGGCGGCGACGATGGGACCCAGAATCAGACTGGTTTTGTCTCCGACTCCCCCGGTGCTGTGTTTGTCGACCTTGAATCCGGGGACGGACGAGAAGTCGACGGTTTTGCCTGAAAAAAGCATGCACTTGGTCAGTGCCAAGGTTTCAGCTTCGCTCATACCGCGGAAATAAATCGCCATCAATAGCGCTGACATCTGGTAATCGGGAATGTCACCACGGGTATAGCCGTTGATGAAAAAGCTAATCTCTGCTTCTGAAAGCTCGCCGCTTTCGCGTTTTTTCTTGATCAGTTCCGCCGGGAGATAAGCCATGATCAATATCCTCCCGAAGCGGTGAGCCCCTGAACGATCGCGACACCAGAGCTGGTGCCCAGACGACTGGCGCCGGCCTCGAGCAAGGCCTGGGCGGCGGCGAGATCACGAACGCCCCCGCTCGCTTTGATTTCGCAGGCATCACCAACGACGGATTTCATGAGTTGGATGTCGGCGACGGTCGCGCCCCCTCCACCGAATCCGGTCGAGGTTTTAACGAAAGCGGCGCCCTGTTCCTTGCTGATGGCACAGGCGGTTTTCTTCTCGGCTTCGGTCAGGAGCGAGGTTTCCAAGATGACTTTCACCCTGGCTGAACCCGCGGCCTTCACGACGGCTCTGATGTCTTTGGCGACGAGATCGTTGAGACCCTCCTTGAGGGCTCCGATCTGGAGAACCATGTCAATTTCAGAAGCGCCCAGCTCGACGGCCCTCGAAGTTTCAAAAGCCTTGGCTTCGGTCTCCATGGCGCCGAGAGGAAATCCGACAACGGCCGCGACTTTGACGGCTGAACCCTTTAACTCTTGAACACACAAAGGAACGAAACGCGTATTCACGCAGACGGCAAAAAATCCGTACTGCTTTGCCTCTGCGCAGAGTTTACGAATATCCGCCTCGCTGGCTTCGGCCTTGAGAAAGGTGTGATCGATCTTTTGGGCGATTTCTTGTGGCGTCATCAAGCGTCTCCTTGGGGAACGAAATCACTTGAAGTTATAGGTCCGAAAAGACAATGTCAAAACAGGGGGTTGTCGCTCATGATCACCGTCACAAGCACCGTGCAGTTTCTGATTCGGGGACGGGTTCAGGGCGTCGGCTATCGGCGGTTCGTGCAAAAGCAGGCCGTGGCCCTGGAATTGACCGGGTGGACTCGAAACCTCGAGGATGGACGGGTCGAAGTACAGGTTCGAGGAACGGAAGCTCAGCTCCTTCAACTCGAGGAGAAACTTCGCAAAGGACCGCTTTTCAGTTCAGTTGAGCAGGTCAGCCGGGCTATTCTGAATGACGAGTCGATGTCTGGATTCACCATTCGTGAAGACGGAAAAGGACCCCAAGAGAGATGAGGAGAGCCGCAATGAAAGTTTGGATTCTAACCTTGGTGTGTTCCTGCTTTTGCCTGTCATCGGCTGTCGCACAAGTGCCGTCGCAAAACGAAAACCTGCGAAGCTGGAAACGGGGAGCCGCCATCGTGATGTTTTCTGGTCTCGCCGGAGGCGTCCTGGGATTGAGCACCCTGAGTTTTTATGGAAACCCCGAAGAGCACACCGAAAATGTGACCACCGGAGCCCTGATCGGGATGTTGGGCGGAGCCGGTTTTCTTTTGTGGGAATCGTCCCAGTCCAATGCTCGGTGGGGAGTTTCCAGCCAGAGGGGAGAACCCGCTCTGGCCTTTCAGTACGAATTCTAGCCGACCTTCGTTCCGCCTGGAGTTCCACCCACGGCGCTGCCGCCACTGGCACCACCACCGCCGCCGACCGAAGTCTTGACCATGGTTTCCGTGTCTTTTCCGAGGAAGGATCTCGCATCGTGGATGGAGATTTTTCCTTTTCGGACCAGATCGTCGATGTACTTTTCAAAGAGCACCATGCCCGCGGACTGTCCGGCGGTCTGAATCGCCGATGGGATTTGGTGGATCTTTCCTTCGCGGATCAAGTTGGAAATCGCCTTGGTGTTTCGCATGATTTCGTAGGCCGCCACTCGGCCCTGTCCGTCCGCACGGGCGAACAGCGTCTGAGCGATGACCCCGCGCAGGGATTCGGCGAGCATCGTTCGGATTTGCGACTGCTGACCCGAAGGGAAGACGTCGATGATCCGGTCGATGGTTTTTGCCGTCGAGTTCGTGTGCAAGGTTGCGAAGACAACGTGGCCTGTTTCCGCTGCGGTCAATGCCAGCGAGATCGTTTCAAGGTCACGCAACTCACCCACGAGCAGGATGTCCGGGTCTTCACGAAGGGCCGACTTGAGGGCGTTCGCGAAGGACTTTGTATGACTTCCGATTTCGCGCTGGTTGATCAAGCACTTGATGTTTCCGTGCACGAATTCGATCGGGTCTTCCACCGTGATGATGTGAGAATCGCGAGTCATGTTGATATGGTGAATGAGCGCCGCGAGAGTCGTCGACTTACCAGAGCCCGTAGGTCCCGTGACCAGGATCAAGCCTTTGTCGCAATCGATCATATCCATGATGCCAGGAGGCAGTCCCAGCTCTTGAGCGCTCAGGATTTTCTCGGGGATGATCCTGAAAACCGCTCCCAAACCTTTTCGTTGCATGAAGACGTTGCAACGGAAGCGACCGACACCTTGAAGAGTGTAGGCGCAATCGAGTTCCCATTTTTCAACGAAAGCCCGTTTTTGTTTTTCGGAAAGGATTTCGAAAATCAGTCCTTGAACGTCCTGGCTGGAAAGCTCGCGGTAATTCAACGGAACCATGTTTCCGTGAATTCGGAGATAGGGAGGCGCTCCACTTGTGATGTGAAGGTCGGATGCGCCCTGTTCCACCATGAGCTTAAAAAGTTCGTCGATCGTTGCCATCTTCGTCCTCTTGCTTCTGCTGTCTTTTCATCGGTCTAAGTGCGGGAAAGATTTAAAATTTATTGCCTCTAAAGAGGGTTCTGGACTAATGGACTGGAAGTCAGGAGTCCCCATGGCCGCAGAGATCCTCATCAACGTTCGCCCTCAAGAAACCCGTGTCGCCTATGTCGAAGGTGGCATCCTTACGGATCTCAAGATCGAAAGAAAAACCTCCCCGACCTTGGTCGGATCCATTCATCGCGGCACTGTGAGCCGGGTTCTTCCGGGGATGCAGGCGGCTTTTGTCGACATTGGTCTGGATAAGGCGGCGTTTTTGTACGTCGGCGACATTCGCGAGGATCTCGATTCGGATTCGTATCCTTACACGGATATGGATCGCGATGAGCCCCTCGTCGAAGAGGAAGAAGACAAACTCATCTCGTCCACACACGGACACAAGACGCCGATCCAGGAGCTTCTCAAAGAAGGGCAATCGATCCTGGTTCAGGTGGCGAAAGATCCTCTGGGAACCAAGGGTGCCCGCCTGACCACGCATATTTCTTTGCCGGGCCGATTCGTTGTGTATCTGCCGACGGTTCGCCATTTGGGTATTTCCCGACGGATCGAAAGTGACGAAGAACGCGAGCGTCTGCGTAAGCTCGTTCAAAAGCTGAATCCTCCGGGGGGCGTGATTGTTCGCACGGCGGGTGAGGGCGCGACCGAAGAACAGCTGCGTACAGACATCGAGTATCTGGATCGTCTGTCGAAGGAAGTGTTCAAAAATTACGAAAAGAAAAAAACGCCGGGCATGATCCACCAAGAGATCGACGTCGAGCTGCGCGCCCTGCGGGATTTAATGAACGAAGACGTCAGCACGGTTTGGGTCGACGATGTCGAGGTTCACAAAAAGGTTTCAAAGTTCGTGAACCAGCTCATGCCGAAGTACAAACAGAACATCGTTTTGTACGAAGAGAAAAAGCCGCTCTTTGACTTGTACGATGTCGATATCGAGATCTCTCGTTCGATGGATCGCAAGATCTGGCTCAAGTCCGGCGGTTACATCGTGATCGACGAGGCGGAAGCCCTGGTCGTGATCGATGTGAACACCGGCCGATTCGTCGGAAAAAAAGATCTCGAGGACACGATCCTGAAGACGAACTTGGAGGCGATCCGCGAGATCGCCCACCAGCTACGGATCCGGAACTGCGGCGGGATCATCATCGTTGACTTCATCGACATGGAGAAAGAATCCCACCGCGAAAAAGTCCTTGAGGCCCTGACCGAAGAGGTTTCAAAGGACCGGGCCCGCACCAATGTGATGTCGATGTCTTCTTTGGGCTTGGTTGAAATGACCCGCAAGCGGATCCGTCCAAGTTTGATCAAAACCCTGTGCGAGCCTTGCGAGTACTGCGAAGGCAAAGGCTACGTGAAGCGCAAGTCCACGGTTTCAAACGAAATTTTCCGCGAACTTGAGCGGGATATCGGCAATGCCGCCGGCAAAAAGACGAATATCGTGATTCATTGCCATAGTGGGGTCGTCGATTGGATCTATGAAACCGAAGGGGACACCCTCGAGCATATCGAACAAAAACTGGGGCGCTCCATCGCGTTCAAGATCGAGCCTCAGTATCACATCGAGCAGTACGAAATTTTTTACGTCTAGTCTTTACTCATCCGAGCTTCCTTGGCGAAGCCCGGATGAGATCTTGAATTTTACTTGGACAAGCAGGACAGAACAGTTGGGTTGACGGACAGCATGACCTCGTTCGAGGCTGCGAGCATTTGCATGCTGAAGCCGAGACTGCGGCCTTGGCCCGCCGAGATCAGTTTCAACTGAAACTGGGCTTTTTCCCCGAGCTCGTTGACGACTTCGTGATTCTTTTTCCCGTCAAGAAACAGAGGCCCCTTGTACTCGAGAGGATCCCCACCGATGGAGGCAACGACTTTTCCGGTCCGTCCCTCGAAGTGATCCGACGTGATCGTGACCTGGGCCGCTCTTTTCATCGGTACCGGCATGAAGACGGAAGAAACGAAAACGGATCCCTCGCAAACCAGAGTTCCGGCAAATGCCATGGGGCCGAAAAGCAGGGCAACAAAAGACAAAAGTATCTTAGTCATGAAAACCTCCTGAGGGGGTCTCTCCCATCTAGAAAGAGGCCGAGTCAATGATGGGCGTTGTCGCGCCCACGCCTGTTGTCCCCTCATCCAAGTCGGACATCAAAGTTTCTGTCTGAGGGTGGGTTCTTAAGAATAACTATATGAAATAAATGAGTTATTTCATATATTGAGAGCCGTTTTGGGAGGGGGAGCCGTGCTGTCTGGCTTCAAATGGCCCCCTTGTGCCCGAAATTTCAGCCGCAGCGGTTGACAACACCCGGCATAAGATGGCATTTACCCTCTTCTTATCCGGATTTTTTGGAGGTTTCCATGTACGCAATTATCCGCACCGGCGGCAAACAATTTACTGTCAAGCCAGGTGACGTGGTTCAAGTTCCCAAGCTCGCTAACGACCTTGGCTCTGAAGTCGAGATCAGCGAAGTTCTGCTCGTGGGCGGGGACAATGCGATCGTTGGCTCTCCACTCGTGAAAGACGCGAAAATCACCGCTGTCATCACCAAACAAGGTAAAACTCGTAAAGTCGACGTTTTCAAAAAGAAGCGTCGTCAGTCCTACCGCAATTGGAACACTCACCGTCAGGAGTTCACTGAGATCTTCGTGAAGGCGATTTCTGCCGGCGGTAAAGTGGCAAAAGCAGATGGCGAAGCAAAAGTCGTCGATGTTGCTCAAGCTCGTCTTGATCGCATCGAAAACAAAAAAGCCGCAGCCCGCGCTCGTCGTGAGGACAAAGAGACTCGTTCGACAATGAAAAAGCCAGCCGTTGCTAAAAAAGCGACTGCAGCGAAAAAGAAAGTCGCTAAAAAAGCGGCTCCAAAGAAAAGCGGCAAAAAAGTAGCGACAAAGAAAAAAGTCGCTAAAAAGACCGCAAAGAAAACGACTAAAAAATAATTGAACTGAACTCGAGGTGACATCATGGCAAGTAAGAAGGCCGGCGGTAGTACGAAGAACGGACGGGACTCACAGAGTAAACGCCTTGGCGTAAAACGCTTTGGTGGTGAATCCGTTCAAGCAGGAACAATCATCATTCGTCAGCGTGGAACCAAGTACCACCTCGGCACGAACGTAAAAATGGGCCGTGACCACACGATCTATTCCGTGATCGAAGGCGTGGTGAAATTCGAGCGTGAAAATAAGACTCGCTTCAAAGTCAGCGTTTACCCAAAAGCGGGTTAAGCTAGACTTTCGCGAGTTTCGCGCACACACAGATGATGTATCTGGAAAAGGGGAGCTTCAGGCTTCCCTTTTTTATGCGCTCAATGGCGACGGACTGTCGCGAAGTAGGACCTAAAGATCATGAAATTCATCGACGAAGTGCAAATCAAAGTTTCCTCCGGTCACGGCGGCCCGGGCGCCGTCAGCTTTCGTCGTGAATCGTTCGCTCCACGCGGTGGTCCTGATGGGGGCGACGGCGGAAAAGGGGGCGACGTCATCGTTCGGGCGACGAAGCACTTGAACTCTCTGATGGATTTCAAACCCTTCAAGCACTACTCGGCCGAGAACGGTCATCCAGGAGCCAGTGCAAACTGTTCCGGTCCGGCCGGGCAGGACCTGATTCTGATGGTTCCGGATGGCACTGTTGTTCGCGGAGTGGATGGCGATGTGATCGTCGATATGACCGACATTTCCGAACACGTCTTGCTACAGGGTGGGCGTGGCGGAAAAGGAAACACCTTCTTCAAGACCAGCGTGAACCAAGCTCCTGAACACGCACAGCCGGGTGAAGACAGCGAAGAGCTCGAGATCAAGCTTGAGCTGAAGCTCATCGCGGATGTGGGAATCATCGGATTTCCGAACGCGGGCAAGTCGACCCTGATCTCGAGGATTTCAGCGGCAAAGCCTAAAATTGCCGACTATCCGTTCACGACATTGACGCCGAATTTGGGCGTGGTGAAAGCCGGTGAGTTTCGTTCGTTCGTGGTCGCGGATATTCCAGGCCTCGTGAAAGGCGCTCACCAGGGCGTGGGGCTCGGTATTCAGTTCCTTCGTCACATCGAGCGCACACGTTTGTTCATCCACTTGATCGATGTGTCCGGGATGTCGGGTCGCGAGGCCTTGCGCGATTATGAGGACATCAATTACGAAATCAAAATGTACGATGAGGCGAATGTCGGAAAAGACGGATTCTTCCCGCTTTCGGCACGTCCTCAGTTTGTGGTTTTCAATAAAATAGATACTCTGTCTTCGGACGAGCTTCGTCGGCAAATCGCGGAGTTCAAAAAAGCGACAGGTCTGACTCCTGTTGCCATCTCGGCTGTCACCGGAAAGGGCGTCAAAGAGCTCATCCAGGAAGTCGCGCATCGAGTGTTCGAGGACAGGAAGGAAGAGTTATGAGAATTGGTATTTTCGGCGGGAGCTTCAACCCTCCTCACATGGGACATCTGAACAGCCTTGAAACCGTTCTCAAAAAAGCGGGTCTGGATCGCATCCACGTTCTACCGAACAGCAAAAACCCACTGAAAGTTCAGGTCGAAGGGCCCAAGCCGGAACAACGCCTGGAAATGGTTCGTTTGGGCCTGGAATCCTATGGTAAAAACTTTGTCGTCGACGACCGCGAGATTCGTCGTGGTGGCATCAGTTACACGATCGACACCATTCGTGAGTTCCGCAAAGACGTCGCGGCCGACGATCTGTTTTTGATCATCGGTGCCGATAACTTCGAGACGTTCAATCAGTGGAAGGACTACCGCGAGATCCTGAAGGATGCGAATCTTATCGTCACGACTCGTCCTGGTTTCGAGATCCCATCCGGCGTGGATGACATTCCCGAGTTCCTGAAAGATCAGATCGAAGAAGCCGATTTCAATTTCATCGAGTTGAAAACGGGACGAAATATTCAGTTCCTTTCCCTGAAGGATATTGAGGTTTCATCGAGCGAGCTTCGCAAGAAACTTCGCACCGGGCGTCCCGTGCAAAAGGAACTTCCTCTGGCGGTGGAATCTTATATTCGTGATCAGGGGCTTTATCGCCCGTTGACGGACCGAATTGGTGATCAGCTCGACTTCACGAAATTCTGCGGCAATGTTCTTTTCGAAAGAAAGGGCATCAATGTTCGCGGTTTCGATCTGCGGCAGATGTCGGCACCTGCCGAGTATGCGCTTGTCGCATCAGGTACGAGCACTCGTCATGCGTCGTCCCTGGCTGAAAACGTCGTTCAGCGGGTAAAAGAAGAGTACAATATTTATCCTCAAGGCATCGAAGGTCTGGATGAAGGCCGTTGGGTGGTTTTGGATTACGGTTCGACCATGATCCACTTATTCTACGACTTCGTTCGCCAAGAATACTCGATCGAGAATCTTTGGAAACAGGCTCCGGATCTGGGACTCAAAGATCCGATCGTTAAGTAAAGACCACGCGGTGAAGATCGTTCTGTATCATGTCAGCACGGCCCGGGAAGACTGGGCCGATGAGGCCTCGGCTCTTTATCAAAAGAAAATTTCCGCCTTTCTGCCAGCCATTGAAGAAGCTCTGAAACCCCGAAAGGCGGCTCGGGACGCGTCGGCTGCCAAAAAGACGGCCGAATCTGAGCTGATCCTCGAGCATCTCAAGCCTGACGACTATGTGATTCTTTTTGATGAAAAAGGCGAGGCTTTGGATTCTCGCGGATTTGCCAAGCGTTTTGAGCAGGCCCTCGGAAGTTCAAAAAAAAGAATCGTTTTTTTGATCGGAGGGGCCTTCGGCGTTGAGGACTCCGTGCGCAGGCGAGCTGACCGGGTCTTGAGTCTTTCCTCTTTGACGATGAACCACGTGCTGGCCAAAACGGTTGCCTGGGAGCAAATCTACCGGGCCTTCACCATTCTTAAAAACCTGCCGTATCACAACGACTGATTTCTTTTTCGGACAGGCAAATCCTTCCAGGTCTCTTTCGGCCATTGCTTGTCTGTGAACAAAGACTGCATCTTAAAATGGAATGGAAATTCTATTCTCGGTTCTGCGATTTGGTCTTGTGTCTTGTCCAAGCTGCGGCGGTTACGGCGTGCAAGACAGTCTTTTGTGCCGTGAGTGTGAAGATGAGGTGTTCCGGCTTTTGAATCCCCAAGTTGAGAGCTTCGAGGGGTGGACCGTGAGGTCCTTGTTTTCGTGGAACCCCGGAGAAAGTAACGCTCTATCGGCACTTTTGCTGGGACTGAAGGGGCGGTATCGCAAAAAAGCCTGGAGATTTTGGGCCGAGGTTTTTTCCCGTCATCACTTTGGTGCCCTGGGGGAAAATGGGCCGATTTTTTCGATATCGGCCCCGCTGCGCTCTCGGAAGTCCCTAGGGGACCATGCCTCTCACTGGATGGAGGCGGTGAGCGAACTCCATGCGATGTCTTTCCGGGGAAGCCCCTTTCATAAGGCGACCCGGGGGGTACAGAGGAAAAAAAGCCTCGAAGACCGTCGTGGAGGATTGAGGCTTGTAAAAAAGACAGAGGAAACCTTTGAAAAGGACGGTCTCTGGGTCCTTGGTGATGACATCATGACGACGGGGGAGACCGCCCGAGCCGTCCACAGAGCCTTGGGGAGGCCCCTGCGATTCGAAGTGTGGTGCTTGGCTCGACGACGGATCGGGAGCCGACCAGTGGACGTCTAAAAAGTATCGAAACGAGAGGGTTTTTCAAAGCCCGGGGTCCTTCTTGTGGAGGGACCCCTCTGTCTGATAAAACGAAAGATCTATCAAGGAATTCAAGATGTTCAGAATCGTTCGACAAGCCCTATTCGCGATCGCCTTCATGGGCATGGCTTCGGCCGGATTTGCGAAGACTGATCTCAAAAGTTTGGATCAGGCCACGGCGTTCGCACGTTCTTCGAAGGTCGTCCGATTGTCTGTGGAAAAGTCCGTGGTTTCCGAGCTTCTTGGCAAAGAAACCAAGTCAGAAGGAATCGTGCACGTCCGAAAGAATCGTTTTCGTTGGGAAGTGGACGGCGCTGAAAAATCGACGTTGGTTTATGACGGCACTTTGTTGTGGATCGCGGCCTATCCTCCGCCGGGTTTCGATGAACCTGTGCAAGTCACAAAAACGAAAATCAATCGTAAGAGCAATGATCAGGTTCTTTTCCGATTGTTGACCGGGGATTTGGTTCCGTCGAAATCGTTCACACTCGTCTCTCAGAAAACCGAAGGATCTGAAGTCTCTTTTGTTCTAAAGGGAAAGGGCGAAGATTCCGGCGTCAAGGATCTGACCGTGCGCTTGCAAGAAGGAACTCTTGCGGGTCTTTCCTATCGCGACGATGTCGACAATTTGACCGATTTGAAAATCAAAAAAAGAGAAAACGTGAAGGCGCCAGGCAAGAATCTCTTCAAGTTCGAGATTCCCAAAGGAGCCGAGGTGAATGAATGATGAAAACTCAGGAACAAAAGCTGAACAAGAAAGTTCACTTCATTAGTCTGGGATGTCCGAAAAACCTCGTTGATAGCGAGATCATGGCGGGAACCCTCCTGAAAGAGGGCTTCGAAGTCGTCGGAGATGAAAACGAAGCCGAGACGGTGATCGTCAATACTTGCGGCTTCATCGAAGACTCGAAAAAAGAATCCATCCAACGCATTCTGGATATGGCCGAGCTGAAAAAGGGCGGTCGTCTGGAAAAAGTGGTCGTCGCGGGGTGCCTGACTCAACGTTATAAAGACGATTTGGTTCAGGGTTTGCCCGAAGCGGATTTGTTCGTCGGCTCGGGTGAGTTTCAGAATATCGCGCAGATCCTCAAGGGATCCTACGGTGGCAACACCAAAAAGACTTTCTTTAATCTTCCGACCTATCTGCAAGAGCAAGAGACTCCGCGGGTGAACTCGCAGCCCGGACATCGGGCCTATTTGAAGATTTCCGAAGGTTGCATGAAGCGATGCGCGTTCTGCGCGATCCCATTGATTCGTGGAAATCTGCAATCAAGAACGATCGAAAGCGTCGTCAACGAAGCGAAACTGCTGGCTGTCGGCGGCGTGAAAGAGCTGATCATCATCAGCCACGATTTCACCGATTACGGTTGGGACCTGAGACGCAAGAATCCGCAGGCAAAAGACTCTCCGGTGGAACTCCTCCGCGCTCTTTGCAAAGTCGAAGGGATCGAGTGGATTCGTTTGCTGTATCTGTACCCGGATGGAATCACGCCCGAGATGGTCGAGCTTTTCGCCACCGAGCCGAAGCTTGTAAAATACTTCGACATGCCTTTGCAGCATGTGAACGACGACGTCTTGAAAAAGATGAACCGAAAGATGACCCGTGGGGAAATCGAGACGGTTCTGCAAAACATCAAAGAGAAAATTCCGGATGCGATCATCCGCACTCAGTTCATCGTCGGTTTCCCGGGCGAGACTCAAGAGCAGTTCGAGGAAATCCTCGAGTTCATGCTCAAGCACGAGTTTGACCGTGTCGGCTGCTTCAAGTATTCGCCGGAAGAAAATACGCCGGGCGGAAAAATGATCGAGCAGTTGGACGAAGACATCAAAGACGAGCGCTTCAACGCCGTCATGTCTGTCGCTCAGCGGATCAGCCTTGAAAAGCACGCGGCCATGGTTGGAAAGACCTTGGATGTTCTAGTCGAAGGCTACAGCGAAGAGACGGAACTGCTGCTGCAAGGTCGGTTCTGGGGTCAAGCTCCTGATATCGACGGAACAGTTCTGATCAACGACGGTCAGGCGTCGAAGGGTGACATCGTTAAAGTTCGGATTACCGAAAGCATGGAATATGATTTGATCGGCGAAATCGTCGAGGAAGGACACTGATGAAAGTGAATGAAGGACTGCTCGTTTGTGAAATGAAATCTTTGGGTGCCGCCTACGGGGTGGTTCAGCACATTTCCAGGGAGAGCCTTCAGGTCACAGAAATCATTCCGACGGCGGATGGCGCTGTCTTGCTGGTGAGTGGACCCATCGACTGCTTGGTGGATCTGCTCAGCTCGGCAAACGAGGTGGTGTCCAATCGGATCATTCCGGCCTTGAGCGCTCAGGTGATCGAATCCTATTTGGGCCTTAAGAATCCACCTCTCGACAAAGAGCTTTTCGTTTTCGAGGGTCGCCAGATTGGCGATGTCTTTGAGGCGGCAGTTCGTTTGGAAGCGGCTGGTGCGAAGCCTTTCGATCTGCGGATCCTTCGTGGTGGAAATCCACGAGCTTATGTTTTGGCGACGGGAGATGCCGGGATTTCATTCTCGGCGGACGGGTTGATCGGTCAATTCTCACGAATTGAAAACCCCAACGAACAAGTCAGAACTTTTTTTGAAACATCTCCTCAGAGATAGGAACAGCGGTCGGCGACCCGGCTGAGCTTGTCGGACCATTCGACGTCTTTGCGTTGACGAACGGCACTGGCGGCTCGCCGAACGATCGGCGCGCTTTTGCGCCCAGCGATCTGGCAGGCTTTGATAAATGAGTAAAGGGCCCTGTCGTAGTTGCGGAGCTGGATCGCCGAGTTACCGACTCCGAGCCAACAGCGGTCCGATTTGTCGTCGGCCTTCGTGCACTTTTCGTAGTACTTGTTTGACTCAATCCAGGCCTTGTCTGACTCCAGGAAGGCCGCGGCTTCGTACTGAGCAAATTCTGAATCGTTAAATTGGTTCGCTGCAGTCGTCAGGAGTTTTTTCGACTTTTCCAGATCGCCCTTTTGCTTGGCAATGATTCCCAGATAGACGTGATTATCGGGAACTTTCGGAGAGGCCGCGATGGCCTCTTGGCAGTACTTTTCGCCTTGCTCGTTTTCGCCGTCATTGGCGTTCAGCGCACAGAGCCTGGATAGAAAGCTCGCTTTGGGGCCAAAAACTTCGACCATGTCCTGATAGATAATTCGTTGTTCGTAAGGGTTCTTTTCGTAAATCTGCGCAAGGATCTCGTAGGCGGGTTGGTATTTAGGATTTATTTCCAGGACCTTTTTTAGGGTCTCTTTCGCTTCGGTGGGCTTGTTGGCCCGTCGGAACTGGGCTTCGCCTAAGTAGGTCATGGCCTCTTCATCTTTGGCATTTTTACTGAGGGCGAGATTGCTGGCCCGAATGACTTCGCCCCATTCCTTTTTCTCTTTATGGGCCTTCATCAACAGAATGAATCCCTGACGATTGAGGGAAGAGATATTTTTCCAGAGCAGATCTGTGACCTTGCCGTACTCTTTATCCAAGAAGAGCTCCTCGGCCTGTTTCACCGTGGATTTGGGATCCTGAATAGGGGCCTTAGCGGCCTTCGATTGCGCCCATCCCGTCGCCGGACCTACGGCTAAAAATGAGACAATCAAGAGCAGAGCACGACTCATATGATATCTTTATTTATGAGATGTCCTACCCAGAAACTCCAAGGAAATTTAGGTCCAAGTCCAGTCTACGATCCAATTCGGGACAGGGGATGGTCGAGTACATCCTCGTCGTGACGGTTTCCGTGATTATTGTCATTGGGCTTGCGCAAAGGATGTACAAGCCATTGGGCGATTTCATCGAGGGCTTCATGGGGACTTATGTCGCCTGTCTTCTGGAGACTGGGGAGCTGCCAATCTTGGGGGCCAACAACTCAGGTTCTGGTGAGTGTAAAGTGCCGATCATGGGCCAAGGCGAGGATTTCGGGACGGACAGCGCACCTCCGGGATCCCAGGCAAATTCGAACTCAAATTCGCAGAGTGACAGCGACAAGGTCACAAGCAATCGCGGCGATGACGGCTCTGCCGGCGGTGGTGGAAGCGGCGCTGGGGGGCGTGGTGGCCGCTCGAGTAGAAGATTCACGGTGGGTGCGGGAACGGCCAGCGGAGACGGTGGGAGCGGCCGGGGAGGGCGCAAGATCGTGATCGCCCTGGAGGGCGGCGGGAGTGGCGGCGCTTTCTTTGGAAATCAAAGCGGCGGCGGTGGGGGAAGTATTTACCGTCGGGAATCACGTTATGTCGCTGTCACCGGGGGAATGGCTCAGGAGGCTCAGCAGCGGGCCGAGAAAGAGGCCAATCGGTCGATCAAACAAAAGGTCGATGGCGATACGGGCGGGGGCACTCAACGGAAAAAGACGGCGGTTATTCCGCCACCACCGAAAAATACGGTCCTTGCGGATGAGGAGATCAAGGGAATCGATTACTCTCAAATTGTAAAATACATCCTGATCGCAGGGATCATTATCATTCTCCTCGCATTGATCGGGGGTCAGGCGCTTCAACTCTCGAAAAGTTGGGAAAAAGGCGAATAGAGCTAACGCCGCGCACTTAGAAATTCTTCTCAGGATTGTCTTAACTTTTCTGACATCCTCTTTTTGCTTGAGACAAAAGAATGTTTAGGCGAAACAAGGTTCTCGGGGGTCATGGTGAACGGAATCGTCGAAATCAATCGACAGCGTTGTTTTTCAATCGAAGAAGCGGAAGAGCTTCTGCCGATCATTTATCGCCTGACCGACGAATCGAGCCGCGAAATGCGTCGCCTCGTGCAGTGCCTGGAAACTCTTCCCGATAAAAAATCGAGTCGCGCTCTTGAGATCGAAACTCAGGTGGATCTTTTGATCGACCGCTGGCAGAAAAAACTGAGCCGTCTCGGTGCCCAGCCGAAGGGGCTTTGGCTGGCGGATTTCGACAATGGCGATGGCTACTGGTGTTGGAAGTTCCCAGAGACCTCGATTCGGCATTATCATGGTTATCAAGACGGATTCACGGGGCGAAAACCGATCGCCTCTAACTTGAAGAACTTGAGCGAGAGACACCATGAGAATCGCCATCGCGCAGATCAATCCCACCCTTGGGGATTTCAAGGGGAATAAACAACTCATCCTGGACCGCGTCTTCGAGGCGCAGGGCAAAGGCAGCCGTTTGGTCGTCTTTCCCGAGTGTGCTTTGTTTGGCTATCATCCTTTTGACTTGCTGGAGCGGCAAAAAATCGTTCGACGTCAGTTCCAAGAACTGAAAAGCCTGGAAAAGAAAATCCCCAAAGGCATCGCGGTTCTGGTGGGATTGTTGACGGAAAATCCATCGAAAAAAGGACGCCCTTACTTCAATACGGCGGCCTTGCTCGAAAGCGGAAAAAAGACAAAATTTTTCAACAAGACCCTGCTCCCGACCGGGGATGTTTTTGATGAGGCTCGTTTCATCGAGCCAGGGGACATGAGAAAGAACTTCTTCACGCTGGACCGGAAAAAGTTTTTCCTGTCGATCTGCGAGGACATTTGGGCTTGGCCCGAAGAGGATGGCTCTTCGCCGTATCTGGTGAATCCAATGTCGAAAGTTCCGCGCCAGGGCTGCGATTTCGTCATCAATATGAGTGCCTCTCCTTGGTTCCCAGGAAAAATCGAAAGACGTCGTCGGGTCGTCGAGGCCACGGCGAAACATTTCAAGGCGCCAGTGCTTTATACAAACCTGGTGGGGGCTCAAGACGAGGTCATTTTCGACGGCCGAAGTTTCGTGACCGACAAAAAGGGTCGGGTCGTTTTCGAGTGTGAGGCCTTTGAAGAGGATCTCAACGTCTTCAATCTAGAGACTCTGCAAAGTTGGACGCCGAGTCGCCCTCTTCGTTCCAAGGACGACGAATTGCGATCCGCTCTTGTGCTCGGGATCAGGGACTTTTGCCGAAAAACGAATCTTTCAAAAGTTCATCTGGGTTTGAGTGGTGGGATTGATTCTGCGCTTGTCGCTTGTCTGGCCGTGGACGCTCTGGGGCCGGGTGCGGTTGAAACCTTTGCGCTGCCGGGGCCTTTTAGCGCACCGGAAAGCCTTTCGTGGGCCCGAGAACTGGCAAAGAATCTCCACATCAACTTTCGCGAAGTTTCGATCACTCCGTTTTACGAGACCCTGAAAAAGGGTTTGGAAAAGAGTCTTGGGATCGACAGCTTTGGAATCGTGCATGAGAATCTTCAGTCCCGACTGCGGGGCATGGTTCTGATGGCCTTTTCGAATCAGACCCAGAGTCTGTTGCTGACGACGGGAAATAAATCGGAGTACGCCACGGGATATGCCACCTTGTACGGTGACATGTGCGGTGGGCTTGCACCGATCGGCGATCTGACAAAGCGACAGGTCTTTCAGCTTTCGAAATTTTATAATCGCGACCGAGAAATCATCCCATCAGGTATCATCGATCGTCCGCCATCAGCCGAGCTTCGTCCCAATCAGAAAGATCAAGACAGCCTGCCACCCTATGAAGTGCTGGATGCCGCCGTTGTGAACGTGGTTGAAAAAGGTCGGGAGAGTCGCGGTGAAACCGAGGCCTGGTTGTTGGACCGAGTTTTCAAAACGGAATTTAAGCGTTGGCAGGCGCCACCGATCCTGAAGGCGTCATCGCACTCTTTTGGGCGAGGCCGTCGTTTTCCAGTGGCTCATCGTTACCAGGAATAGGAAATTAAAGGCCTCCGAAGAGGTCCATTTGCTTCGGTTGGCGGACGATTTGAGGAAGCTTGAGCTCGGGTCGACCGGTGAGGTTCACGAGCTGCTCGATGCCCGGCGCACGTCCGGCAACGGAAATCCGTCTCAGCATTTCCGCAAAGAGGTGACCGCAAGAGGTCGCATCGGCTTGAGCCCGGTGATACTCGCTGGTTTGAATCTTGAGATGCTGAACCAATGTAGAGAGTTTGTAGTTCGGCAGTCCGGGGAACACCTTGCGGGAAATTGGCAAGGTATCCAGAACCAGACCACGAGGGGCAGAGGTTTCGTGTTTTTTCACATCAGCCGTGAGAAACTGGGCATCGAAAGATGCATTGTGCGCGATCAATGGATCATCACCGCAAAAGTCGGCGAAGGAAGGCAGGAGATTTTCGATGAAAGGCTGGCCTTTGACCATATCGTCGGAGATTCCGTTGACGACGGATGCGGCTGCGGGAATCGGGCGACGTGGATCCACTAACGTGACAAACATGCTGTCGATTTGGCCGTCAACAAAACGGACGGCTCCGATTTCAACGATCTGGTCGACGCCAGGCACAATTCCGGTGGTCTCTAAGTCAAAAGCAATGAATCTCATGGGCCTAGAGATACAAAAGGTCCGCAGGGGTTTCAATTGAAACCTGTCCGTTTTTTGGTCAATGACCGCGTTATCTCGGCGAGTCAAAGCGAGAGCGTTCTGGAGGCCTGTTCACGGCAAGGTCTTGAGATTGAATACAGCTGCGAAGGTGGAACCTGTGGCGCTTGCAGGGTTTTTGTCGACAAGAAGTCGCCACCCCTGCCGCCGCGAAATGAAATCGAAGCTGAAACGGCTTCGGACCGAGGTTTCACCGAAACCGAGCGTTTGGCCTGTCAAATGACCCCTGTCGAGGGCGCGATTCTTAGAACACCAGGCTTCAAGGGATAACGGAAAATCCGTTTGTGTAGATCCAAGTCATCCAGCGTTTTGCATCCGGCAATGGCAGGTAGGGGCTGACCCGGACTTGAACTCGGTAGTGACCAGGTTCGGTGATCGGCACGGAAATGGTTTCTTCGTTGGAGGTACTGAACCTCGTGCCGTTTTTGTAAACGATGATTTCAAAGAAGGCTTTTGGCTTTGCAGGCAAAGAGACCTTCATCGTCAAACCCGGTGAAAGAGAAACCTCGGAGCCTGGCAGATGTTGGCGTCCTTTTGCCTGCAGAACGGCAATGAATCCCTTGGGGTCCCCGAGAGGCTCAAAGCACAAATAGGATTGTCCTTTTTTGAGGGCCTGAAAAATCTTGGTCCGATCACCAACGGCATTTCCCGTCAGCTCAGAGGTCAAAAGCACATGGGTCGTCAGAAATTCAAAAGATCGTTGGTAGCTTGGAAACTTGATCAAATAATTCGTCAGCGGCACGGCCCTGGCCGAAGCCTCGGCGCCCGCGAAAACACGGATCGGCCGGTTTTGTCCCAGTCGATCGAAAAGTTCGAGCTCTTCTGTTGGCTCATTGAACAGGCGCACGAAAGCGAGCTTTGGATGAAAGGGATAGGTCAGAAGGCTCCAGATCGTCGACGCCTTTGCGAGTTCCCAGGATCGGTTCGAAAGACTTTTCTCGTTCAAGATCTCAAAGCCATCGAGGCCGGAAGGGATTTCTCCACTCCAGGAAAATCCCGCCTTGTAAGGATGCGCTAGAATCAGAAGGTCGTCCGGATTTGATCCCGTTGATTGACTGAGAAGATCTGCGATCTTGACCTGGGCTTCGCCGAGATTGCTGCCGAGGGATTTATTGACCGGCGAGTAGTGAATGATCCTTGAGTCGAGATAGCTGTATTTCGAGCCGACAAGAACGAGGGTGTTCCCATGATAGGACTCCATCATTTCGTTTCTCTGAAAGACGTTGAGATCCGTCAGCATGATGAAATCAAGACCGGCGTTTTTGGCAGCCTCAATCACCAGTTGCGGCGAACTGCTGCCGATACTTTGGTTGGTGTGGATGTTGAGGACCCCGCGATAGTCGTAAAAATCCGTTTGTGTGGTTCGATTCAAATTGCTGGGAACAAGAGCCATCTCGGTTTGCGAGAGATAAAATCCATAAGTGAAGTAGGCGATCAAAAGCGCTGACAAAGAAATCAAAAGTTTCATTGTGGTTTGACCTCCCATAATTCGAGACCCGGCGCCGGAGATTGCAGAAAGCGGGACTCGCTTTTTCGGTAGGCTTCGGGAAGAGGCCGTCCTTCGTCTTTCAAGAGATAGAAGGTTCCAGTTGGTGCCGACTCTTCCCAGAAGTCGTACATATCGATCCGGTTGATGCCCCTGAGCTTATAAACCGGAACCTTCGAAACATACCAGAGAAGAGAGGACATCTGATAACTGGATGCATAAAGAGGCTGGTGCTGCTTCGGTAGCTCGGCCAAATTTTTAAAGCGGAAGGGCTCGGCCACTTTTTCATAGAGAGGGAATTTCTCTGGGAAGACGAAAAGCACTGGAACTGCAGCATGAAGTGTCAGCCAAAAGAGAACGGCTGGAACCCAATGCTTTTTTTGCGCACCAAGAGCGGCCAAGGCAAACACCGCCGGATAAGCCATGATCGCCCAGTTCAGTTCTGTCGGAGCCTTGAGACTGCTGATCAGGAAAAAGACCAAGGGCACAACAGCCGTCAAAGCGACGATTTTTTCTGGTGCGGATTTTTTTCTTGAGAGCGCAATCCAAAGAAGAGTCGGAAAGATCAAAAGGAACTGGCCCGCTGAATATTCGGCTGGCCACTGCCACCTGAAATCGGTGGCCTTGAATCCATGATTCAGCTGAAAGAGGAACGAGATCCACTCGTGCTGAGAGTTCCAGAAAAGGACAGGCAGAGAGCCCGCAAGTCCGGAGATAAAGACGATGACGAAAAATCGCAAGGAAAGCCGGTCGCGGATTTCTTTTAGGCCGAGGGCGGGAAGAAGGCTGAGCGGGAGCAGCACGATGTGATATTTTGAGCAGAATCCCAAGCCGAGAGCGAAACCGAGGATCCATGCCCAGCGGCTTTCTTGATCTTCGAAAAACTTCAACAGGCTCCACAAAGCGAGAGACCAGAAGAACAGCAAAGGCAAATCCGGAGTGACGATCACCCCTCCGAGTCCAGTCAAAGGGCAGGCGAAAAAGAGGACGAGAAACAAGCCGATTTTTGACGGTGATCCAAGGGCTTTCAGAATGCCATACCAGATGAGGGGGATGAAGTGTCCTAAGAGGACGGGTGGCCAGCGTACCGCGTGTCCAAAGGACTCGAGCGGATGCCCCAATGAATACAACCAAGCCACCATCGGAGGGTGATCGTAGTAGCTCCAATCAAGACGATAAGACCAGACCCAGTAGTAGGCTTCGTCACCAGAGAGGGGAAGAACGGCACTGATCGCGAGCTTGGCAAAGAGCGCGATCAGCCAAAAGGCAAAGAACAGCCGATCAATAGCTAAGCTTGACCGGTTTTCCAAGATCACCAGGGATGCCAAGATCCCGTCCGTTCAAATTGAGGTTCACGGCTCCGCCGTTATTGATATTGAGACGGAGTCCCTCGCGGCTACGGATCGTGTGAACGCGGTCAGGTCCCAGCTGCACTTTGCGCAGAGGACCGCTCCCGCTGCCATACTCAATTTCTACGTTATCCAAGGCTTCGATGATCATCTCGAGTGAGCGTCCCGCCGGCTTTTTTTCTGGCTCGGAGGGCTTTGGCGTTTCCGCAACTGGTGGCGTGGTGGCCGGTGGAGGAGTGACCGGTTTGGCCTCGACTGGCTTGGGAGTTTCGGCGACTTTTGGAGGTGGGACCGCCGCACTGGCCGTCGAGACCTCTGCTGCAGGAGTTGATGTCGGAGCCGCTGCAGGCTTTGGCGTGACCGGTGCGGGTGCAGCTGTCGGTGCAGGTGCTGGAGTGAGGGGCGCTGCCGCTTCGGCCTCTTCGGTAATCGGCTCGGCTTCGGGTTCTGGGACGGAATCATCCGGAAGGGGCGAAGAAACACGAACCTCTTCAGTAATGGTTTCTTTCTGATATCGATCGACGATTCGTGCTGTGACAAAAATCAAGCAGACAAGAACCAGGCAAATGCCAGTGATGACAAAGAGCTTTGTATTGTTTCGCTTTTCAATCTGGCTGAGAACGGGCTCCTCTCGGTGAGCAATCGGGGCTTGCTCCGGGGGTGTTGTGCCATCCGGGCTCACGGGCGGTTGATCTGCAGAAGTCATGGGACGAGTGACACCCATTTCTTCGGAGAAGACTTCCATAACCTGATCCGTATTGATTTTCAGGTAGTTCGCGTAGCTTTGGACGAATCCACGGAGGAAGGTTTTCGCAGGCAGTTTGGAGGTATCACCGGACTCGATGGCCGAGAGAACCTTGCTGTTGATCTTGAGCGAAAGAGCGATTTCATTGAGGGAAAGTCCCTTTTCTTCGCGTGCCTTTTGAAGCATTTCTCCGGTGCGCTTCATTTCACTCCCTTCTCGAGCAGCTGTAGCATGGCCCGAGCCTTTTCACGAAACTTTCCATCTGGGTACAAACTGATGATTTCTTTGAAGCGAGCTTTCGATTTGGCGGGATCGCCCGCACGATACCAGGCCAAGGCGCTGTAGTAGTGAGGCTCATCGAAAAGCTGTTTTTGACAAAAACCAACGGCCTTGTCGAGATTGAGTGCTGCCGCCTTGTAGTCTTTCAACTCGAAAAGCGTTCGTCCGTAGTAGTTATTGGTGAGGCAAGAATCTCGGATCAGCTTCAGGGATTGCTCAAAGGCATTTTTAGCGGGTCCCCATTGTTCCTGAGAGAATTTAAGATAGCCCATGTTGAACCAAGCCCGGTCGCCACCCGCATAAGTGAGATCGTCCAGAGCTTGCTGAAGGAGTCTTTCGGATTCGTCGTATTTTTTAACGTCGATCAGGATGCGGGCGAGATTGTTTTTGGCATCGCTGAATTTGGGTTCAAGTTGAATTGCCCGCCGAATATGTTTTTCGGCGAGATCATAACGTTCCCGCATATAATAGATCAGACCCAAGTTGTTTTGGATCAGCGGATTCTGAGGGTCGAGCTTTTCGGCTTTCAGCAGTTCTTGAAGTGCATAGGGGTAGTTGCCTTTTTCAAAATGCGAATTGCCGATCGTCATGTGCAGCTCGGCCCTGGACTTGCTGTCCCCGGCGGTACTCGCGCAGGAAGAAAGAGCGGCAACAGAGAGAAAGAAAAGGAACCATCGCACCATCACTGAAAAAGTTAACACCGCATCAGAGGGAGTCAACCTTGAGGTGGACAACAGTCTCCATGTGGTCGGTTTGAGGGAACATTTCGAAGCCCTGGACCTTGGACAAGACCCAGGAAGGCGGCGCGTGTTCGAAGAAGGTCGCGAGATCCCTCGCGAGACCAACCGGATGACAGGCGATGTAAATAATCTCGCTCGTTTCCGAGGTGGCAAGGGCCCGCATGACCTCGCCTCCCGCTCCGGCTCGAGGGGGATCGAGAACGACAAGGGAGTTTTTCCGAGGCGACCGACGCCTCAACCAAGCGCCGACATCCGAGGAGTGAAAGTTCATGTTTTTGCCGGATTTCGCCTTGTTGCGAGCATGGGTGACGAGCTGGGAGTCGAGCTCAACGCCGGTCAAGATGGCGTGCGGATATTTGCTCGCAAGAGGGAAGGTGAAGTTACCTCCGCCGCAGTACAAATCCCAGACTTCCGAGAAGTCGCGAGCGGAACTCCAGCGAAGAACCGTATCGATCAGGTCCTGATTCTGAAATCGATTCACCTGAGAAAATGAGAAGCCCTCCACCTCTTCCTGACCCTGGATGCTCCACTGAGGGATGCCGTCTTGGGACAGGCGCAGTTCGACGCGGGCTTCGTGGTCGATGTTTGCTTTCGGTGGATTCTGGAAAAAAGCGGCCAGCTCCTCTTCTGTGATCAAGCAGTCGTTCACGGGCAGAAACTCGTGGCTCTTTCGGCGATAGTAGCCGAGGCGTCCATTTTTCATTCGAGGTTGAACTCGGTTTCTGTATCGGAGAGAGCGGGGGCTGGGAACGAAGGGTTCAAACGGGATCGATCGGCCCGGCAGAAATTTCGCAAAGGTTTCGCGTAAAAGAAGATCCTTTTGATGAAGTTGCTCGGTCTCGGAGATTTGCTGCCAGTTGCAACCGCCGCAGCGATCGGCGTAAGGGCAGGGAGGAGTTCTGCGCGACTCTCCGCCCTTGAGGACCTCGACGATCTTGGCT
>JAHBUU010000220.1 GCA_019637895.1 Pseudobdellovibrionaceae bacterium
CAGTAATGAGTACCATTATGATAGAGTGTAGCAATATGCACATCTCTCAGCATGATTTTCAATATAGGTCCGGACTCAGCCTTTATGAGAGCCTCGAGTTTTGAATCTTCTTTTGGTACTTTTTTTCTTTTGAAGAAGTTCATTTGGGACCTTTAGCTTTATCAAAAATTTCTAAACCGATTTGCCATCTCATATTCAAAATCTGCTCAATCGTAGCTTTCCGAATAGGACTCATCTCGGGGAAAAAGCGGTTCAAAATTCCTCGAACCACAACCGGATTGAACGACTTAAATGCTTTTTTAAGTGCTGCGTTATAGCGCCGCATATTTTCATTTTCAAGAATATATTCCACTAGGTCAAAATGATTGGATTTAATTGATCCTGGCACCGTAATTTTACACAGTCCTCTGGACTTAGGGCGGTACCATTTTGGGTCCAAAAGCTCCTCCCTGAGCATTTGTTGGCACTTCTCCTCCGGATGCTCAATCAGAAAGCCCGATGCAGTATCGTAAATTGGTGAGAACCGAGCTGCAATAGGACGTCCAGATACTATCACTCCATAATTTGACCAGTGTCGGTCACCGTGACCAATTAAGGCATCAAAGCCAATCATCTCAAAAAAACTCTGAAGGATTGCAGAGCTATCAAATTCAGTTTCTAAGATTAAGAAGATCATATCTACGGTGTGCTCCTTGAGCACATCTTGATCTCTGCCCATTTTTTGCTCAAGAGCAGGCTTATTAGCGTATCGACAAAGAAGCTCTTTCATCTCCCACAGATCATCTACAGCATCCTCATTTAGAAAACTTTTGCAGAAGACTCCGAACCCAAGAGGTTCGAAAAAGCCTCTATAATACTGCGTGTGCCGAATGCCCAGTTCGCAGGCTAGGATGCTATTAAAGATCTCGGTGTCTGTTTCAAAAGGGCCGTATTTAGGCACCTTAAATAGAAATTTTTGAGAGCTATTGGGTGGAGAAATTACGGACTTAACACGGGCTCCCCCAGACTCAATATTCAAGTTTTTCCAATCACCAAGAACATTCATTCGATCCCGAAAAAAGCCGTCTTTAGAGCACCTTCTTGATCTCAGGGTAATTCGAGGCATAAAAATTCCTTCTAAGTTCTGAAGAGTAAGGGCTCCAAAGCTATTCCGGCAAGATTGAGTATTGATCTGAACGCAACCGCTAATATATCGCTATACAGTGGTTTAAAATGGGTATCGCTGCCTTGATCGCATGTCTGGCAGATATAAGTTTGTGAGCATTGAGAGATTTGGAGCCAAATAACAGATGAAATTTAACGAAATTTCAACCCAGGTATCCGCGCAGCATTCAGCCCTGCGTGCGTTTCCCTCTCAAGCATCAAGCCTGGAATCTGTATTTTTGGGGCAGAATCAGAGGGCAGGTTTGGAGGTTCAGCTAGAGTGTGCGCAGATGTTAGCAGAACAAAGCGCAGCCCTAGGCGATCTGATAAAGTCGCTTAATGCTTTACGGGATGAGTCGGAGCAGCATCAACTTGCATTGAGAAAGCGAGAAATCATTGAGGACAAAGTTTACTTAGATAATTTGCGTCTAAGCAGAATAGCCGCTTGGTCTGGACTGGTGTCGGCAGTATTAGCGGCCTTAGGGGTTATTGTTCAAATAGCCCTCAAATAGGTTCTAAACTCGTCCCATCTGCCCCGCCATTTTTCCTCTGAAAGATGGCGATAGCGCCTAAAGTGACAACAATCCGCAAACTTTCAATTTTGACATCAAGCTGACGTTCCACTCGCTTGGACAAAAAAAAGACCGCTCGCTTTCACAACAGCAAGACTGTGTAAAAGCAAGGCGGTCTTTCGAACGATCAACGGTTCACTCGTCCTTAAAAAACTTCAGCTGTCAGCACGCCGGCGCACGAAACTCCGACCAAACCAAATCTGGTGGTCACGACCGCCCGAGCACCCTCGGCTCTTCGGACGTTGATATAGCTGCCGTCACTAAATTCCCGACGGATCCAATGGTCCGTGTTCAAGTGAAAGGCGTCATCGGCATGGGGCACATAAGCAGGCGGCCGCGGCTGACAAAGAGTTGGCGGATTTTGGATCCCCCCGCCATCTCTGGCCACGGCGATACCGAAATGGTTTTTTACATCACCAATGGAACTGAAAACCTGAATCTGATAGCGCCCTTCATCATTGCCTTCGTAACCAAGGACAGCTTTCTCACCATCACTCACCTGGAACGAAAATGAACGTAGATCTCCGTTCCCATAGTCCAACTCGCAAGCGCCCGAAAAGATGGCCACGGGGCTTTGTGCAAAAGCTGTTACGCCCATCAAAAGAACCGCCAGGGCTGTGATTGTATGCTTCAGATGTCTTCTCCTTCAGTGAGGTCGAATGGTTTGTCTTCAAATCTGAAGGCAACTTATGGCGTGATCGTCCCCTCGTACACCAATCTGACCTCGGGAGCATGGTATGATTTGATATGATTAAAAGGTCCCTCAATCTCAGGCGGGCACCGAGTCAATCATGACGGCGATCATGTGACCTCTCTCAAAAGAGTTTTAATTTACGGCTGATCGGAATGATCCGGTCCGGACTCACGGAGGCTTTCATGAAGCTATTTTCCCTGCTCCTTCTTCCCGCCCTCTTTGTTTTTTCCTCTTTCGCCAGCGCTGAAATGCCACCGACTCCTGCGGATCGTGAAGTGCAAATCGGGATCACCGGCGTTTACGCCCCAGGCGGCTTCACGGCTTCGAGCGAAGCCTTCGTGGTCGTGAACGGCGTTTTCCAAAACGGTTGCTATCGCTGGAAAAAAGCGGACGTCAAACATCGCGACGACTTCGTCCATGAGATCCGCTCTTACGCAGCGGTCAGCCCCGGCATGTGCATCATGGTGCT
>JAHBUU010000221.1 GCA_019637895.1 Pseudobdellovibrionaceae bacterium
CGGAAAATCCGCGATGATTTTGAAAAATTCCGAGGGCGTACAGTTGAAAACTTCGGTGGTGCTTGCACTTGCCATAGCCTCATTCTGAGGAAATCAGCCCGACTGTCAAGGCCTTCCCATGTCTAACCCCAAGGACGCTCCCTGAGACCGTTAGTTCTTTTTGAACAAGGCTTCGGCGGCCGCCTTGATCGCGGCGGCTTTGTCACGTTCGCCGCTGCCCTTGCCAGAACCCGGCTGAAAATAATCGCAACGATTCGAACGATCTTTTTCCCTGACCGCCTCGGCCTGAGGTTCACGACATTCGTTGTAGACTTTTGGATCGAAAAATTGGCAGTTCTTGCACACATGCACATCTGCCCGGCAAGAACCGCACTCTTCCCGCAAACCGATCCGGTCCGGGAAGCTCAGCAATTTGCCACAGGAAAAACAGTGAACCTCGACCGCCATTTCAGATCTCTTACAAAGGTTTCAGACTCAGATTGTGCTGAGCCTCGACCGTGCGGATGGTTCCCGATTTCGAACGCATGACAATGGACTGAGTTTTCGCGATCCCGCCAGATCGGGTTTTCACGCCCTTGAGCAAAGGCCCGTCCGTGACACCCGTTGCAATGAACATCACAGAGCCCTTGGCCATTTCTTCCATGGTGTATTTCTTGTCGAGATCTTTCACGCCCATTTTCAAGGCCCGAGCTTTTTCTTCTTCGTTACGGAACTTGAGGCGACCTTGAAAATCACCACCAAGGCATCTCATGGCGGCGGCGGAAATCACACCCTCGGGTGCGCCTCCGATTCCCATCAAAAGATCAATCCCGCTGTCTTCAAGACCCGTGGCCACTGCGGCAGAGACGTCACCATCACCGATCAGTTGAATCCGCGCGCCGGTCTTTCGAACTTCGGCGATCAAATCGGTGTGACGAGGACGATCCATGATCACCACGGTCAAATCGTTGACTGCTTTATTGAGACGCTTGGCCACAGCGTGAACGTTTTCCGTCGCCGTGCGATCCAGATCGATAGCCCCGGCCGCCCCTGGGCCACAAGCGATTTTATCCATATAGGTATCCGGCGCATGCAGGAAGCAACCCCGCTCCGCCACGGCAATCACGGCAATGGCTCCAACCCCACCCTTCGCACAGATCGTGGTGCCTTCGAGCGGATCCAAAGCGATATCGACTTCCGGAGATTCATCGGTTTTATGACCGACCTTTTCACCGATGAAGAGCATCGGCGCTTCGTCCCGTTCGCCTTCACCGATCACGACCGTGCCATCGATGCGAACCGAATCGAAGGCCTTTCTCATGGCATCCACAGCGGCTTTGTCCGCGGATTTTTCATCACCTCGTCCCATCCAGCGAGCTGAAGCCAGCGCTGCTGCTTCCGTGATTCTTACGAATTCGAGAGCCAGGTTTCTGTCCATGATTCTTTCTCCAGTGCGGTTTTCATCGCCTCGGGGAGGCGGATCGGTTTCAAATCTTTTCCAAGAGGCGCATGACGGCTTTCCCCGACCGCCAGAACCACATCATCACGGAGGATTCGGTATTCAAAAATCACACGAATCCCTTCGCGACGGGCCTGCACCTGAACCTTGAGCAGATCGCCGAACAAGGCCGGCCGGAGGTGTTTGACCTGCGTTGACAGCACCGCGAAATGAGCGGCGGATTCGGGACGTTGATAGTCGATCAACCCTTTCGCATGAGCCCAGGCCACCCGTGCCTCTTCGAAGAAGCGCAGATAGTTGGAATGATGGACGATTCCCATCAAATCCGTTTCGTAAAACTGAACACGGTGCTCATAGTGAAACATGCGCTCAAAGAGTTGCAGCAAAGCCTCTCAGCTGACCAGATTTTTCATGACTTCCGACGCTGAATGTCTTAACCCTACGAGTGATGATCGACAAAAAGAAGCTCCCCATGCAGATCACGATGGGCCGGATTTGGCTCACGATTCCGATCATGGTGGCATTGTATTTCAACACTTGGCTGTGGAATCTGACGGCGGTCGTTCTCTTTTTGATCGCCTCGATCAGCGACTACTACGACGGTTACTTTGCACGGAAATACAATGCGGTTTCGAACATGGGAAAATTCATGGATCCCGTGGCCGATAAAATTCTGGTGACCAGTATTCTGACGATTTTGATCCTTCCCGGGAAAGTTGATCCCTATTTGGTCATCCTTTTGACCGCCCGGGATACCTTGATCGGCGCTATCCGCTCCGTCGCCGCTGCCGATGGCCTCATCATCGCGGCCAGGGCTTCGGGCAAATGGAAGACCGCCCTGCAAATGGGTGCGATCCCAGCCGTGATGTTGGGGGGAAGCCTTCCCTTTTTACCCGATGGCGGGCTGTGGATTGGCCGTGCGGGCTCTGTCTTGTTGTGGATCTCGGTTCTTTTGAGTATATGGAGCGGTCTCCAGTATTTCCAAACCTACCGGGAAACCCGAAAGGCGACCGACCGTGTTTGACTCTTATGTGCCACCAAACTGGTTCTGGATCTTGATGGCGATTCTGCTGAGCTGCTATCTGAAGCTCGCCAGTGACCGCAACATGGCCAACTCGCGCCCGGTCATTTCCCCGGCCAGCATCGTCTCGATTTTCTGGAAAGTCTGAACCTGCTGAAGGTTCCTTGTTCGAACGCCCCAAACCCAGCCCAAAAAGTAAGCAAGCAGGGCCAAAAAAGCCAAAATCAGCCATTTTTTTAAGGATCTTGAAAGAGCTCGTCGCATTTCTTGCAATCACAGCATTGACAAGGATATCGGACAACTGTAATTTGCGTTCTCTCTGATTGCGGGAGTAGCTCAGTTGATAGAGCGTCGCCTTGCCAAGGCGAAGGTCGCGGGTTTGAGCCCCGTCTCCCGCTCCAAATTTTGCCC
>JAHBUU010000222.1 GCA_019637895.1 Pseudobdellovibrionaceae bacterium
CTTTTCGGGTGGAAAAAATTCCGAGGATCATCAAATCGGCATAAGGGTGGTTTATGAGTGAGTCGGTACGAGAACGGAACGATGCACAGATCTTCGGGTCCTTCTTTCTGGGAGGGAATGAATTTGCCCTTGCGGTGTCCTCAGTTCAGGAAGTCGTTAATGAGCCTGACGGATATACGTCCGTGCCGCTGGCTCCGGGCTATTTGAAAGGGCTCTTCAATCTGAGGGGGATCATCATTCCTGTTCTTGATCTCAGGGAACTTCTTGGGCTGAAGGCAGAGGTCCCGGCTGAGTCGCGAAAGATTGCGATCGTCGAATCGGAAGGTTGCTGTGTCGGTCTTTTGTTCGACCGGACCGGCGAGATCTTTCGCAGCCAGGAAGAGGAACGAAGTGACTTTGACCAAGCTCATGCCGCGGGTGTCGTGAGCGGCGTTTTCAAAAAAGATGGGGGCGGGCGGATTGTTCAGATTCTCGATGTTTCGAAACTGTTTCAGCTCCGTCATATTCCTAAAGATTCCAGTCGTGATCGATCGAGAAGAGATGGTTTGGCGCGAAAACGCGGTTCGCGGAAGCAATGCATTTCTTTTGTCGTGGGGCCGGCGAGGTGCGCGCTGCCGATTTCCGATATTGGCGAGATTCTGAAAATCGAAAAATTGAACGAATCGGCCTTGGGGGTCGGTCATTGCATCGGCAGTATTGATCTTCGAGGAACGACGGTGCCGGTGATTGATTTCACATCTTTGCTGGGATATCGCGAGGTCGATCGTTCGGACAGTGCGACCCAAGGATCTCGGCGAATCATCGTGATGAGGTTGGACAATGAGCTGTTCGGTCTGATGGTGGATGCGGTCGACAGCATCGTTTCCTATTTTTCGGAGGACCTCATTTCGTTTCCGATGGTTGATCAGAAAAAGGCCGATATGTTCCTTGGATGCATCACCGGTCAGGAAGAAGGCGACATTCTTTTGTTGGATCACCAAAAAGTTTTTGATCATGCCGAGATCAACGAAATCACGAGGGGTCACAGCAAGCTTTATCAGAACAAGATGGGGCATGCGAAGGAGGCGTCTTCGAAGTGCGGCGCTCGTCGGACGTATATCACCTTCCGGATCGGGGGCCTTTACGCGGTGGCGATCCATGAGGTCAAAGAGATCATCGAGTATCCTGAGCAGCTTCTTCAGCCTCCAGGCTTGCAGAGCCATGTTCGGGGGGTACTGAATCTGCGCGGAGATCTCATCACGGTGGTTGATGCCAGAGCTATGTATGTCGCCGAAGGGGCGAAGGACCCGGCGGTCGCTCATAAGGTTCTGATCCTGAGTCGAAACGGACTGCATTTCGGTCTCGTCGTGGATGCTGTGGAGTCGATTGTCACCTTTGCGGAAAACGACAAGATCAAATTGCCGACGATGCTTTACGCCCAAGGTACGAATCATGTCTCTGCGGATATTTCCGAGGCCGTCGAGGTGACGGATATGAATGGGGCGAAACGCCGTATGCTGATTTTGTCGGTGGACTCCGTCGTCGCGCGGGCGTCGGGTTCAGGCTCCGGAGCGCTTGCGGCTTGATCGCGAGGGTTGTTTCGCAACGAAGGTCTTAGCCGCTCCCCGCTTTTGGGGGGCAGACAGTCTTGAGTTCTTTAGAAATAATTAAAAAGACAGATGGAGGGCGGTCAACTTCGAGGAAGTCTTCGGGGGTGAATGTCCTCATGCCTAGCTTGAAGGCGACGGACTGTCCAAGCAATCAAGGTGGAAAAATGAGTTTAAGGAAGAAGGACTTTTTGGCGGGGATGTCGATGATGCCGAAGAAATCCATTTTGTTGGCATTGATCGTTTTCAGCAGTGGTTGTGGGGTCGAAGATGGGGTCTCGCTGATCGATTCTCCGAGTTCAGCCTGTGAAGGCGGCACGGCACTTCCTGGAACTGGGACAGGTTTGGAAAATGGCCGCTATAGTCGGTATCAAACCTTCGATGTTCAGAGATCTCCCGCTTTTCCTACAGCCGGGAAATCTTTTTCGATTTCGCACTTCGCGGTTCCACGTAAAGATTCGGCAGGATTTCCTTCCTATTCGATGACTGACGAAGAGTATGTCACTTTCTTCTACGCTGGGGGAGATCTCACCCAGAATGGGAAAACGGGTTGCAATGTCGGAATCCTTTGGCACAAGGCGGACAGCTCCACCGAATTGATCGCGGCGGGTGGGACAGTCTGGGGAATCAGCAAGGATGGTTTTTTTCACAATTCACAAACCGTCAATGCCGGGACATTCGTGAGTGCAAACTTGGGAATGGCTTATGGGAATAGCCTTAGCTATACGCCCGCAGGCGATATCGCGAGCTGTGCGGACTTGGCGGCGTATGTCGTGAGCACGACTCCCTTGAACACTGGGGAAGCGGCACCGAGCTGCGATGAGTGACGAGGGCTGGCGCGCGAATCGACAGGAACATTGATTGAGAATGGGACGGATTTTTTGGAAAGATAAAATGGTCGGGGTGATTTCCAGCGACCTAAGTAATTGTAATTACTTAATATCGAATACCGCGAGTAGCATGAAGTAGCAAGGTTTTTTGAGTTCACAAGAGCCGTCCTGCCTCTATCTAAGAGACAGGACTTTGGCTCCTACAACCTCATCTGGAAGATCATAGCCAAGTTTCTCTGTAGCCCCCTGAACATCCACACCAGCCTTCCTAAGATAGCCGTTGGTGGTCTTGATCTGGCTATGGCCTACGATTGCCATAACTCTTGCCAGAGACTCACCACGCGCTAATAGGTTGGTGATAAAGGTTGCTCTGAGGTCGTGAAACTTGACGGGCGTAATCCCTATCGCGGCGCAAAATTCTCGCGTGATCCGTGCCTG
>JAHBUU010000223.1 GCA_019637895.1 Pseudobdellovibrionaceae bacterium
AGGACCTGAAAGAGCTCAATCGTATCCGGCTGGAACTCTTGCCGAAAGATGGCGGTTTGGATCTCAAATATTCGGAAGGCGGTCTTTTAGACCTTGAGCTCTTTGCTCAAACTCGGACTCTTCAGATGCGATCCCCGATTTCCAGCGGGAATACTCACCGGCTTCTCTCGACGGATGAAACGGCAGGCCTTGGGGAAATATACAATTCGCTGCGTCAAATCGAGCAAACCCTGCAATTAATCTCTCTGGAATCGACCGCCCAGTTATCCAAAGAAAACGAGATATCTCAAATACTTGCTGCATCGCTTAATATTGTCTCAGCAGAGGCTCTTTTTGAGCGTGTCAATGAGCTCCTCGAACTCAGCCGCCAAGGGCTGGTCCGCCTTGACCCCCGCCGACACGCACGATAGTCCAGGAACGTTTGAGGTGAACATGAATAGTACGAACACGGCAAAAGCTCCGTTGCAGAAGGTCTTTTGGATCTATCTCCTGGCCTTCGTTTTGGTGGCTCTCGGCTTCAATGTGGAAGCCAAAGAGAAACCGGCGGATAAAAAAGCAGCAAAAACAACAGCGAAGAAGGACAAAGACATGACCGCTCAGTTTGAAACCAGCTTAGGCACTTTCAAAATCAAACTCTTCAATAAAGAAGCTCCTAAGACGGTCGAAAACTTCGTCGGTCTCGTCGAAGGAACCAAAGAATGGACCGACCCTGCGACCAATAAACCGGTCAAAAAGCCTTTCTATGACGGTTTGAAGTTCCACCGCGTGATCGACGGCTTCATGATCCAAGGCGGATGCCCGCTCGGTAACGGCACCGGTGGCCCTGGCTACCGTTTCGAAGACGAGTTCGGTCCAGGCCTGAAACACGACAAACCCGGAATGCTCTCGATGGCGAACGCTGGACCGAACACCAACGGCAGCCAGTTCTTCGTCACCGTCGCTGCAACCCCATGGCTCGACGGTCGTCACGCGATCTTTGGTGAAGTCATCGAAGGCATGGACGTTGTGAACAAAATCGCCAAAGCAAAGACTCTCCCCGGCGATCGTCCCGCCGAAGACATCGTGATCAAAAAAGTCACGATCTCCCGTTAATCCGAATGTTTTCCGCTCTGGGTCCTGACTCCAGGACCCAGAGCCAGTTCTCTCCTCCTCGCATCGGTCCCGATCGAGATTCTCTTGCCTCCCGAAAACCTTCCTTAAAAACTGGAATCAGAACCGGGAGGTTCCATGAGAGCATTTTTTTGCGCCTTGATTCTGATGGCTGCCACGACAGCTTCCGCGAACGAGAATTTTTGCCGGGCCCCGGTTCTCAAACAGGCCCGCGCCAAGCTCACAAAAACCCAAACCGTGGACAATCTCACGGTCGAATCCGTTGTCATGGGTGAGACCTTTCACACCTTCACCCTGAAAGTGCTTTCCAAACCCAAGGCCGGGAAAAAGACCAGCGAGCTCTTCGATGCGAAGGTCGATTCCGACTGCAAGATTCTGGAACTCGAAGCCCAGCCCGACAGCCTCCGCGAAGAATAGCCCCTCGTCTCATTTCGGGACACTGTCGAAGTTTTAGCGCTCCTTTGCCGTCCTCCGTCCCCTTCCCATATTGAAACAGCTTCTCTCGTGCCAAAGCCAATAGGATGCCCCCCTGAGGGCATCTGCTTTGCTTTTTCCGGGGTATGGCCCTCGTGGGACCGGAAAGGCTTCTTATGATGAAGTCCGCGTTTTCTTTGATGATGAGCACATGGCTGGCAACCCTGCCTTTGTTCGCCCATGCTCAAGGCGCCCCCGACACGGTTCCTTATACCAAGGACATGAGCCAGTTTTATAAGAACGCGACCGAGATCGCCAAGACCACGGACAACCGCGGTTATGTCGAAGTCGTGGCTCGCGATCAGAACGGCAAAGAATCCGTCTTCCAACTTCAGAAAACCCAAGACACTGAAATGCGCAAGTTCTCGCCAAACGCTTTGGCTCGTGAGTTCGCCGAAAACCTCAAGAAAATGCAACCTTATGAAGCCGTCAAAGCCACGACCAAACGTTTCCCGATGGAGAGCGGTCTGTTCTTCATGGCGATCGGTGCGGTTACGGCTTTCCAGATTTTCACAGACTATTCGACGAATCCCATGAGAATGCAGCAGCACATCGAGCACTCCTTGTCGCCGATGGGAATGTTCTCGTTCTATATGTTCATGTCCGCGAACGGGGTCACCTCGAACGCTCTTTCCACCATCATCAAAAATCCGAAATATCATGGCATGATCCCTTATCTGGGGATGACGGCCGGTTACTTCGTTCAATCGACGATTTCGACCTTCGCGGCTGATCCCAACGTCAAGGCCTGCGCGAAATCCATGATGGGCATGGATATTTCGAAAATGACCGACATCGCGAAAGACCCATGTGACGCGGCTTTCAGCTATTATGCTTTGAAAGGCAAATTCTACGAGCTGACTCCGGGTCTGATCTCGATGATCGGCTCCAGCTTTATCGCCTTCAAAGCCCAAGAGGTTTTGGTCAAAGGTGTTTTGCGTATCACCGGAATGGACATCGCTTTCTTGTTCATCCCAGGCGGGATCGGCGTTCTCAGCATTCGCTTCTTGATCGTCAGCGCGATTCAGATGGGTCTGTTCTACTATATCGACGTCGTTTGGTTGAACCACTTCGTCACATTCTCTTTCAAGAACATCTTCGACGGATCTTATATCGCCCGCCGAGACCGAGAGATCACGGATCATCTCTTGTACAAAAAGAAAACCCAGTGGGGAGACCAACTCCCGAC
>JAHBUU010000224.1 GCA_019637895.1 Pseudobdellovibrionaceae bacterium
TTCCTAAGAGCATTGGAATCGTCGTCGGCATTTTCCACCCGACGGGTACTCAAAGAGCGCAAACGGCGAGTGTAGCTCCCCTGGTTTTTGGTCAAGAGGGTGGACATGAATCCGATTTTGGTTCCTTCGGGAGTTTCGAGCCGCTGGATGAAGTCGGTTTTATAATCGACGCCTCGAAACGCGACAGTCGTTTTGTCAGCCCGTGGGGATTCGACGGCATCCAGCCAGTTTTTCCAGGTGTGCGCTTCCGCTGGCTCCATCAAAGGCCAAGGCAGGTAAGTCTCGATCAAACGACGGACACCCCGTCGGTCGTTGCGCACGATCAAATCATTGAGTTTCAGCTCCCTGGCTTCGAGTTTTTCAAAGGCCTGGGTTTCTTTTTTCCAGTCATCCCAGAGCTTCTCCTGACGAGCACGGAAAGACTTGGCTTCCTTCTCAAGTCTGGGCAAATCGGCATTTACTTTTGCGAGTTCTTCCGCCTGAAGGCGGGCAATCTCTTTTTCCAGAACCGTCTGGTCCATTTCGGTGAATTTAGCCAATGCCTCGGTGAGCACCTTTGGCGCGGTCAACGAGCTCAGCCACAGGGCTTGCCGTTGCATCCACCGTTCTTTCGCGGAAGGGCTGCCGGCTTCCATATTGTAAACCAGTTCCATGAGGCCGTATTCGGTGACCAGGGTGGTTCCGCCCTTGGCCATAAAGATCGAGGCGATCTTGTCTCGTGCGACCGCTTGATTTGGATCCACCATCAGCTCGATTGATTTGTGATACCCCCCGGCCAAACTCAACAAGGGAAGCAATCGGACAGCGAGGAGGGCTGGCTTTTCAGCAAGCTGTTTCGTGACCTTGATTCGGAAGTTCAGCCGATCATCCGGAAAGTCCGGTTCGATCAAAGAGTCCTGACCCGCCGGGAGCGAATCGACCACCTCGATCGTCAGAGGGAAACGTTTGCTAGTAATGGCCTCGACCACCGGAGCAAAAACCGTTGTCTCGATCGTGCCACCCTGGGTTGCCGAAACCGCTGGCGTTCCCGTCTGAAAGAGGGAACCCCAAGATTGCTTCCATGGCCCGGCCTGAGCGACGGGAGTCAGCGTCTGGGACAGGATCAGAGAAAAAAGGATAACAGATTTATTTCCAAACATGGCCGCAGCTTCTTCCCGAGTTGGTTTCAAAAAAATTCGTCACGATCGCTTTTCCGTCTCGTTGGTATTCGGCCCAGGCCGCGGGATCTTTTCCCGGATTCATTCTGAAAACGTTTCCGAATTTTTTGCGAATCGAGTTGAGGAACTCGTGGTATGAGGCCCGGCCGTTGGAGAAAATCGAACTCGAGATTTGGCGGTACTCAAGGACCTCGTCAGGAAAGACCACCAGGGGAGCCAGATATTCCATTTCGACGGTGACGCCGTTTCGAAGATTCGGGAATAACCGTCGAGAGTCGATCGCCACGGCAAGAAGACCTCCGCCTGGACGTTCTTGCCCCATGCTGTCATAGCGGGGGCTTCCCACGAACGCGGAGGCAATCGCCGGATCCATCGTGAACGACAAAAAGGCCGACCCAATGGGATCAATGGCATGAGCTCTCATCTGTTCAGAGATTTTGACATGAGGAGGAACTTTCCAATGCTTCGCGAATTCGTCGCCGGTGCCGAGGCGTTTCGTTTTCAAGGACCGAAGCCGTCGAGTGTAACTGCCCTGATTTTTCGTGAGAAGGGTCGACATGAAACCGACACGCAGGCCTTCGGGCGTTTTCAGGGTCTGCATGAAATCGGTCTCGTAATCCACCCCGCGAAAGACGATGGTTTTTTTCGCAGGATCTGGAAACTCGATGGCCTCCAGCCACCCCTGCCACATCCGTTTTTCGACGGGCTCCATCACGGACCAGGGGAGATAGGCTTCCAGCAAACGACGGACCCCTTTGCGGTCATTGCGCACGATCAGATCATTGAGTTTGAGCTCCTCTTGCTCAAGGGCCTTCAGTTTTTCGGAATTGATCCGGTCCCACTCTCTGGATTTTCGTGAGAGGTCTTTCTCCGCTTGCACCTTGAGCTTGGGGAGAATTTCTTTTTCCAGACGTTCTTGTTCCGCAGAAAGAACTCGTTCCGCTTCCTGCACGGTGGACGGATCCCATTGGTAAAGGAGCGACATCATCACTCCGGAGGGGCGTAATCCTTTGAGCCAGGCGAGAACATGGGTTTCCCAAGCGAATCTGGCGCCGAGGCTGCCTTCTTTCATGTTCGTCAGGGTCTCGGCCATCTCCATCGGTTCGTAGGCTTGCAGCGAATCCTGACCTTGCGGTCTCTTTGCCAAAATATAACTTTCAACGGCCGTCTGGGGTGTTCCATAGGTGAGTTTGCCGGCAGTTCCTGTCAAAGCCGCGAGAGCCAGGATTTCCCGCAAATAGGAAAGCGGTTGGTTCACTGCAGAGCGTGAGATCCGCAAGTTATACCCAATGAATCCGTCACGGGTTTCGGCCATGATCTCGGCGGGACGATCAAAGGCGGTTTCTGAAACGAGTTCGTAGCGGACCGGAGTTCGCAGCAATTCTGTCTTGGATTGAGACGACTGTTTGGGGGGATTCAGCTCCTTCATCAACGGAGCCAAAAATTGACTTTCAACCGGCAAAAGTTCGGCGTTCTGAGCGGGAAGAACGAGCGGGGTGCTGAGGACAATCAGGACGAGGCTGAGAGTCCTTAAAAGACTCCAGCTTCGGTTTCTTGCACCTGATAAGCCATGAAAACCCATGTCGCTCTCTCC
>JAHBUU010000225.1 GCA_019637895.1 Pseudobdellovibrionaceae bacterium
GCCGATGGCGCTGACCGCGGAAAATTTGGGCGAGCAGTACGGCATCACTCGCGAGCAGTGCGACGAGTATTCGATTCTGACTCAAGGCCGTTATAAGACGGCTCTCGAAAAAGGCTTCTTTGCAGCCGAGATCACACCGGTCACGATCGTCACGAAAAAAGGCGAGACCGTTGTTTCCAAAGACGAGCATCCAAAGCCGGACGTCACTTTGGATAAAGTTCGCGCGCTGAAGCCTTTGTTCAAAAAAGACGGTCTGGTGACGGCAGCGACAGCATCGGGGATCGTCGATGGAGCGGCTTGCTCTTTGATCACCACAGAGGCCAGAGCGAAAACCTTGGGATTAAAACCCAAGGCCCGCATTCTGTCTTATGCATCCGTCGGCTGTGATCCGAAGATCATGGGGATCGGTCCTGCGGGCGCGATCCGGGCGGCTTTGGAAAAAGCCTCGCTCAGTTTGTCGCAGATGGATTTGATCGAAGTGAACGAAGCTTTTGCCGCGCAATTCTTGGCCGTGGAAAAAGAACTGTCTCTGCCGCGTGATCGAACGAATGTGAATGGCGGAGCGATCGCGGTCGGACATCCCTTGGGGGCTTCTGGAACGCGCATCATGAACCATTTGGTTTATGAACTGGAGCGACGCCAGGGACGTTATGCCGTGGGAAGCGCTTGCATCGGCGGCGGTCAGGGCATCGCCATCGTTATCGAACGCGTTTAATGACAGCATGCATCATGACTCTTGGCCTTCCCACTTGCTTGGGAGGCTTCATGCTTTGGCTCTGATCGAGGAGCTGGAGTTTCTCTTTTTTTCAGTCACATTGAATGCTTGCCGATTTTCGATGCGTCACCCCATAAGAATGGCTTAGAGATCAGTTCATTCCATTTCATTTTACCTAGTCCCAGTTTGGAACTAGACCAAAGTGCACATGGATTCCTGGGGGACAATGGATCACTTACTGGTCGGTAAGCTGTATTTGAAGCTTCTCGATTTCGGCAAAGCGCAAGCGACGGCCGAAGAGGGGCTCGCGCTTGCGGAAAAGACCGGTGACCTTCAGAAATGGATTCCTTTGGCGCTCTTTTGCGCACGCCTTTTCAAAGAGACCGATCAGTCGCTCAAGTTGAACGATCTGATTCTGCAATTGAAAGAATACGAAACCGATCGTCATGCTCGCTCTGGTTTGAATTACCTTTTGGGAACGATCCTCGCTGAAAAGGGCGACTTGGATGAAGCTGATCGTTGTTTTGAAATCGCCGAGGTTTCTGCTTTAACCAAGGCGGACGAACTCAACGCGTCTTATGGGCGTTGCATGATTTTCCGTTTGAAAGCGGAGTGGTCCAAAGCCCTTTCCATGCTGAATGAGCTTGAGTCCCGATTGGCTGAGCAGCACGAACCCGAAGTTGAAATGGCCGTGCAGATCACCAAGGCTCGTTTGCTTTGGGAGTTGAAGGATCGCGAGGGATCCGCACTGGCCTTGGAAAAAGTCAGAGCTTTGGCAAAAGTGAGTCAGAGTCTTTATGCTCAGGTTCAGGCTCTGATCACGGAGGCCTTCATTTCGGTGGATCAAGGCGATTTCTCTCAGGCCCGTCAGCAATGGACCATGATCGAACGTTTACTGCCGACGCAAAATGGTCCTCTCTTGAGGACACGTCTGGAACGACTCAAGCAGCATTTACAGCTGGCGGAAAAGGTTCCGACATTGAATCTTGTCTCTGATGAGGCGCAGTCAGTTCTTTCTTATGATGACGTCCGCATCGATCTGACCAAACTTCCTCAACTGAAGAGCCTTTTGGTTTATCTGGCCTCGGAGTCAGGACGGGTTTATTCAAAAGAAGAGATTTGCCAATTCGTTTGGGGCGAGAGTTATCACCCGCTTCGACACGATAATAAAATTTACGTCACGATCCGGCGCCTGAGAGCTCTGTTCAACGAGATGGATATTCCCAAAGTGATTTTGAATCGTCACGATGGATACCTGTTCAATCCACAGATTCGTTTTCATCAAATCGATGGCGCACGGCAATCACTTGCCGTCAAAGATAAGACCCGCTCTTCCGTCGGAAGAGCACCATCACCGGAGGCCCTATGAAGGCGTTCGTTCTCATGATCTCGCTTTTGCTCATGTCGTTCATCGCGGAAGGTGCTCCTTATGTCGTGTATCGACCAGCAAAAACATGGTCAGGAGAGGACACATCGCCGCTTCGAAAGGCCATGCTGACGGAAGGTCAGGCGATCCAGCTGCGTGCCCAGGGATTCATCGTTGAGCCTGACCAACCAATTTATCTTTTGCAGCTTCGGGAAACGAGATTTTCCCATCGATTTTTCGAGAGCGGTGGTGGCGGAGGTTCCGATGTCGAGCCTCCGGTCTGGCCTTTGGCGGCCGTGCGTGCGCAGGAGGCGAATGCGCTCCCTGGTGGAAAAGGCGAAGGTGTTTCCATTTGTCTCGTCGACAGCGGAGTTGACCATCGCCATCCAGCTTTGGCTGGCGCACTTCAAGACGGCAGAAACTTTGTTGATTCGAGAACTCAGGGCGATTTGATGGATGCCAGTGGGCATGGAACGGCGATGGCAACCTTGATGGCCGGTCGAGCTGTCGGCGGTCATGCCATCGGTGTCGCTCCAGCGGCTAAAGTGTCTGTCGCGAAAGTCGTTGCAGCGAACGGCCAAGGGACCCTCAGTGCA
>JAHBUU010000226.1 GCA_019637895.1 Pseudobdellovibrionaceae bacterium
CAAGCAAGGCCACGGTGGCAGCGATGGGTCCCTCTTCGTTCCCCAGGATCTGAGGAACCAAACCGTCCTCGTCGTCTTCGCGGGCCGTTTCCGGCGTCTGCCCCACCAGTTGATCAGGGACTCGACGAGAATTGAGCATTTCCGTCGGCCACAAGGTTTTTGCACCCGCTGGCAGATAGGTCCGCAGGGTCGCACGAAGAGCGACATGACTGAGCCCCACCATCGGGGCCAGACAAAGAGGAAAGTTCACTGCGTCACGGGGAAAGCTCATGGAGGTTCTTTACTCTTTCTTTCGTCCTGCGGAAAGGTTAGTTTTTCAAGCTCATGGGGACGAAAAAGAATTCTCTGATTTTTGGCACCCGGATCGGCCTTTTGGGCGGAGGACAACTCGCCCGCATGCTCGCTCTGAAAGGCCAGGAACTCGGTCTCGAGATGCACGTCCTCTCGCCTCAAGCCTCGGACCCCGCAGCCCAAGTCACTCGCCATTGGCATCAGGGTTCTCCGGATCATGCCGAAGACCTGGCTTCGTTTTTTCGTCAGGTCGATGTGGTGACGGTCGAAAGCGAGTTCCATGAGGCCACTTCCCTCGCAAGCGCCGAAAAGAGTTCGGGCACGAAATTGTTTCCTTCGGCTCAGAATCTCGGGACCTTGCAGGATCGACTGCCCCAGAAAGACTTGCTGAAAGCGAGCGGGCTTCGGACCGCTCCTTTCTTTGCCGTCGATACCTGGGCCGATATGGATCGAGCTTTCGAAGCCTTCAAAGGCGCCTTCGTTTTGAAAAAACGCCGGGGCGGTTATGACGGTTACGGCACCTTCATCGTGCGCTCCAAAAAAGATCTCGAGCGCCTCAAGATCTCCTTCGATCCGACCCAAAGCCCGTGCATCGCTGAAGCTTTTGTTCCCTTCGTGCGCGAGCTGGCTCTGGTCGTTGCCCGCAATCCTCAAGGGGAAATCGCGGTGCTCCCCTTGGTGGAAACCCATCAGGTGGACAGTCGCCTGGATTGGCTGAAGGGCCCGGTTCGCCACCCCGGTCTCAAAACTCTGCAAAAGGGTCTCGAAAAATTCCTGAAAAAAATCGACTACGTCGGCACCATCGCGTTTGAGCTCTTCGAGACCAAGGATCGCTTGCTTTGGATCAACGAGGTCGCACCCCGAGTTCACAACTCTGGTCACTACAGCCTGGAAGCCGTCGAGATGGATCAGTTCCGTCTGCACCTGATGGCGATCCTTGGAAAAAGTTTGACGGCCGAGCTCTCGGTGAAAGCCTTTGCGATGACGAACCTGATCGGCAGCGGAGCCGCCACTCCCGAAGCTCCAGAAAATCTGACCGGACATCTGCACTGGTACGGAAAAAACGAGAGCCGCAAAGGCCGCAAGATGGGTCATGTCACCTATGTCGGCGCAAGCTCTTCGGCACTTCTCAAGAAAGCTCTGAAAGAGCGGAAAGGTTTCAAGCTGTGAAGACCTCGAAAGTGGCCATCATCATGGGAAGTGAAACGGATCTGAAAGTCATGAGCGTCGCCGCGGACCTCCTGAAAGAATTCGGTGTTCCTTTTGAACTCAAGATCGTTTCCGCTCATCGCACACCCGAAGCCATGGTAGATTTCGCCAAAGGCGCCAGAGACGCAGGCTTCGGAGTCATCATCGCAGGTGCCGGTGGAGCCGCCCACTTACCAGGAATGGTCGCCAGCCTGACCACTCTCCCCGTGATCGGCGTTCCCGTGACCGTGGGAAAACTCGAAGGCATCGACGCCTTGCTGTCGATCCTGCAAATGCCAAAAGGCGTTCCTGTTGCAACGGTGGCTGTCGACAATGCGGCAAATGCAGCCCTGCTTGCCCTCCGAATGCTTGGGATTGCTCACGAAAAAACAGCCAAAAAACTGGAAACCTACCGACACGGACAAATCAAAAAAGTCCGCGACATGAATCGACGAGTGAAAAAAGCGAAAGCCTCAAAGTCGAAATAGTCTCTAACCCGACCCACCCACCCCCAAGTCAGCACAACCTCCAGGTTTTCTCTCGGACTCCCGTCGGGGGGCTAAGCCGTGGGGGCCGGTGCCCTCTCGAAGGACATCCGGGAAGCGTGACGCGTTTTTCCTTTTGGGAACGCCGCCAGGCGATCCCAAAAGGAAAATCCCGGTCATAGCTCAAGGACGAGCGGGTCCTCCGAGAGGGCACCGGCCCCCACGGCTTAGCCCCCCGACGGGAGTCCGAGGAAAAACCGGGTCAGGGAAAAGAAAGTCCTCGTTTTTTCAACTCTTCTTTGAAAGATCGGCTGTGCTCGCATTCAATGCCAGGAGCATGTTGATGTTCACCACCAAGGAGTCCGAGACCTTGAGCGGCGGATTGCAGTAAGCGAGCGTGTCCTGCGTATTGGGCTTTCAGGGCTTCGCCCTGCTTGAAAAAGCTCTCAGCGCGGGCAATGAGACCCTCGGATGCTTTTGCCCAATCCTCGAGGCCGTGGCGGCGAGCAAGCTCCAGGTTCGCCTTTGCTTGCGAGGCGATCTTACTCAGACTGGCGGAAGCTCCGCTTTCAAAACTCTGGCTCAGATAGGCCGCCGAATTCACTCGGTTGTACAAAGTGATCGGGCCGAACTCATTCTGGCGAACGGCTTCCTGCAAGAGAGACTCGATCGTGACTTCT
>JAHBUU010000227.1 GCA_019637895.1 Pseudobdellovibrionaceae bacterium
GAATTCTCGACGCATTTTAGCCACGGCCGCTCTCCCCTACGCCAACGGAGAAGTTCACATCGGCCATCTTCTTGAGCACATCCAAGCCGATGTTTGGATTCGCGCTCTTCGCATGACTGGCGCCGAAGCAAATCTGGTTTGCGCCGACGACACTCACGGCACCCCCATCATGATCCGCGCCCGCGAAGAAGGCATCACGCCCGAAACCCTGATCGCCAGATCCCATGCTGAACACTCGGCGGACTTTCGTGACTTTGAGGTTCATCACTCGATTTACTCGTCGACGAACTCCCCTGAAAACAAAGCCCTCTGCGAGGAGTTCTACAGAGAACTTAAAAAGAACGGCCATATCGCCGTTCGCCCGATCGAGCAGCTCTATTGTCCGCATGACAAAATGTTCCTGCCAGATCGTTTCGTCAAAGGCACCTGTCCTAAGTGCGGAACCAAAGAGCAATACGGGGACTCCTGCGACGCCTGCGGAACAACGTACTCTCCGTCTGACCTGAAAGACGCCCACTGCTACCTATGCGGGACAGCGCCGATCACGAAATCAAGCGATCACTACTTTTTCACACTGAACGCCTTCAAAGACTATCTGCGCGAGTGGCTGCCAAAACACACAGGCCCTGAAACCGCCAACAAGATGCTGGAATGGTTCGACGAGGACCTGCGCGATTGGGATATTTCCAGGGACGATCCCTACTTCGGATTCCCGATTCCCGACGCTCCCGGAAAGTATTTTTACGTCTGGGTCGATGCGCCGATGGGTTATGTGTCTTCGACCAAACTCTGGGCCGAAGCGAACGGCAAAAAATTCGAAGACTACTGGCGCACGGACGAAAAAGTCGAAGTCTACCATTTCATCGGCAAAGACATCGCCCGTTTCCACACCCTCTTCTGGCCCGCGTTCCTAAAGTCAGCCGGGTTCCGCACACCAACCCAGGTCCATGTCCACGGTTTCGTAAACGTGAATGGCGAGAAAATGAGTAAGTCGAAAGGAACCATGATTCCGGTTCGTACTTACCTAAAGCATCTCGACCCGTCTTACTTGCGTTACTACTATACGTCGAAGCTCAACTCGCGAGTCGACGATCAGGATTTGAACTTCGACGACTTCGTTCAGCGCGTGAACTCGGACCTGGTCGGAAAGATCACGAACCTCGGTTCACGAGGCGCTCAGATGCTGAAAAAGAAAATGGACGGCTTGATGAGCGAACCCGACAGCGAAGGGCTGGCCCTCATTGAAAAAGGCCGCAAGGCTCTGATCGACGTGCAAAAGCATTTCGAAGATCGTGAATTCACCAAGGCCATCACCGAGATCCGCACCCTTGCCGACGAAGCAAACAAGTACTTCGACGAGAAAGCTCCATGGAAAACCCTGGAAGCTGACCCCGAAGGCACCAAAAAGGTTCTAACAACCACGCTGAACCTGTTCCGCCAGTTGGCCATCGGGCTCACGCCCGTGCTGCCCAGCTACTCGGAAAAAGTGGCGGCCCTGTTGGGTGAAACCAGAGCGTCGCTCCCTGCAGGCGAGTCGAGTTACCACTGGAGCCATGCCGAAACGATTCTCAAGAATCGCCCGGTTGCTGATTATCAGCATCTGGCGGTTCGGGTCGATCCCGAGAAAATCAAGGCCATGGTGGAAGAAACCAAAGCCGTGAACGAACAGATTCAAAAAATGCGCGAACAAGCGAAGACGAAAAAAACGGAGGCCGCCAAGATGGAGCAAAAAACCGACGACAGAAATGCCGCCGCGACCAACGAGATCGAAATCGACGACTTCATGAAAATCGATCTTCGTGTCGGCCGCATCATCGAAGCCGAGGAGATCCCCGAAGCAAATAAACTTTTGCGCCTGAAGGTGGATATCGGCACGGCTGAGCCCCGACAGATCATCGCCGGGATCAAAGCCGCCTATCAGCCTCAGGATCTGATCGACCGTCATGTTTTGGTGGTCGCAAACCTCAAGCCTCGCAAAATGAAATTCGGAATGAGCGAAGGCATGGTTCTGGCCGCCGGAGATGGCGGTTCGGATCTGTACGTCCTGTCCCCCGATCAAGGGGCCAAGGCTGGAAGCCGAGTGAAGTAAATGTCCGCTGCGGATCGCGGGGTGCTCCAAGAGCTGGAGCGCCTCTTCCGACAGATCGAATCCACAGGCCAGGAGGGGGATTTCCCACCGGCCCTGCTCGAGCAGGCAAAAGCCGCCCTTCTTGCACTCAAAGATCATCCTCGAATCGAAATTTCAAAGCTCAGTCAGATCAGCGATCATCTGCGCCCGACGATGTCGCTTCGAACGCTCACGAATTTCCTCGTTCCCCTTGAGCGGGCGCTAGAACGAAACTTGCGCGACGACGATTTTCTGATCGCGGATCGGGACTCGAAAACCCTGGTGGATCGGAAAACCTCTCCGCTTCGTTATGTCCTCGATCATTGGCGATCGTCCTTCAACGTCGGCTCGGC
>JAHBUU010000228.1 GCA_019637895.1 Pseudobdellovibrionaceae bacterium
TGCCTGGCATTGACGATGTTCGACCCCAGGGTTGCTTGGAGCGGAGAGGCCAGTGTCTGCATCAGATCGACGAAGACCAGTTGCGAGGATCCCCCAAAGACCACGATCGAAAGCATGAACGTGATCCACCAAGGAAAGCCAACGGCTCCTGCCAGGGTTGCGTAAAGCAGACCAAAGGGAATGACTCCGCTTTGAAAGGGAAGCGTTTTACGAAAGCCGAAGAGGAAAACTCTCAGTTGAGACGTCATGATGGTTTCACAGATCTTTCCTTAGTTCGAGGAGGATGGCAAGGGGTGGCCAGCTTGTGTGCAACTGAAGCCAAGCGTGAGCAAAAGATGTCACCCTTCTTGAAAAGACGGTTTTTCGAGGGGAAAAGCGTCTCACTCCGAGAGAAATTCTCAAAAAAAGACGATCTTTTTGGCATTTCCTTTGCTCTAAAAAGAGGCATGGAATCTGTGGTCTCTCGTCTTCAACTGATGGTCTTTCTTCTCGCGGCGGCCTTGCTGGTCGGCTGCGGAGGCGTTCAGGATTCCCGCGTGGGCACTTCGGCGGGGATGGCTGGGGCTTTCGGTGGAACCTGTGCGGATGGCACATCGGCCGTTGGCGAAGTGTATGAGGCTTCGAATGATTCGACAAAGATGACTGAACAGGCAAGAGGACTCGTTTCGGCGACTTTGGTGCCGACCTCCTTGGGGACGGTTCCGGCTCGAGGCGGAATTGATCTCGAGTTGAAAATCCCTAGAAATCTCCTGGCCTCGGGCTCTTTCCTGACGGGAGCGTCTCTTTCCGGAAAGATTCGTTTGCTCATCAAAGATAGCTGGACCGGAACCGTGGATACGACCACGAAAAAGACCATCCAGGCTTATCCCGTCTCGATCTCGAAGATTTCGAATGCTGGCAGAAATGCCTTCGGTTCTTACGAAGTGGTGTTCTCTGACCAGTATGGCAGCATGACCGTGACCTTCACATCGACCGGTCAGCGAGTGAGCGGCACGATCTCCTATCAGAATCTCATTCATGTCCAGGGTCAGACTCCGGCCAGTGGTCTTCTTGGCTCATTCTCGATTCCTGATTGCGCCGTCTTTTACTGATTCTTTCTCATTGCGATTGATTTCGCGCCCCATGGATTTTTCTTGATTTGAACGCAGAAGGGTCTCTATCTAGAACGATGTTTCATCAGTTCGATTTTGATCCAGCAGTTCTTCATTCTGTCGCGGGCGGACGCTCGGCGATTGATGTCCCGCGTTTGAATGTTCGGAGTCTAGAGGCCGCGGATGCTTTCATCCAGTCGTACGGCTTTGATTTGAAGGATCCCGCCACCGAGGATGTCCTGTGGTATTTTCATCGTCGGGCCTTGGTTCTACTGACAGAGCGATTGGGATTTCCTGAAAATGAGATTCCCGAAGACATCAAGGATCGTCGGTCCATGGAGGACATTCGAAAGCTTCTTTTGTGGGCAAGCTCCACGGACCCACGGGAAAAAAATCACCAGCGTTGGAGCTGCGCGATTCTCCGTTGCATGCACGTTTATGTTCATGCGGAAAATGATCTGTTCAGTTTTTTCTCCGAAGATATCCAGGCCCAGATCCTGACCCCCTTGCAGGAAGCGGTCATCCACGATGGGGCTGCCAACAAAGTCTTTCTGCGAAGGACCTCGGAAGGGCGGGAGCCGGTCGAACTTTTGGGATTTCATTTCAAGGCCCTGAAGACCTCGGCGAGCACGGTGATTAAACTCCTCGCCAAACCGGATGCTTTGGCAATGAAGGTCTTCGATAAACTGGGCGTGCGTTTCGTGACGAAAAACCCCTTCGACTCCTTCCGCGTGGTTCGCGGCCTGATCGAAGAAAACCTGGTCAGCTTTCCCCATGTGATGCCGGACCAGAGTTCGAACAACCTGTATCCGGTGGATCTGTTTTTGAACGTCTGCACTGAGCTTCAATCGCAGAATCGCGACTTCACCGACGAAGAGGTCAACGCGGTTTTTGAACAAAGACTGAACGAAGCCGGGGAGTCAGGCTTTTTCCGTAAGGCGAATGCTCAGTCCGATCCGAATTTCCGGTTCATCAAGTTCATCACCCGGAAACTGATCCGTGTTCAGTTGCCAGGGAAAGATCCTTTCAGCTTTTTTTACCCCTTCGAAGTTCAGATCCTCGACGAAAAGGCCCATGAGATCATCAAGGCCGGACCATCGGATCATGACGCCTATAAGGAACGTCAGCGGGAAGCAGCCCGCAAACGGCTTTTCCCTGACGTCGAAACCACATGATGAATCTGTTGTCTTATCCGCGCTCGGTCGCGATGACTGTGTTGTATCCGCCATTTTTGATTTTGATGTCATCGATCTGTGTCTTGTTGAATCTGATCTTCAATAGCCGAAGTGTCGATACGGCGGTCATTCGAGTCTGGGGGCGGATTTCCTGCGCGATGTT
>JAHBUU010000229.1 GCA_019637895.1 Pseudobdellovibrionaceae bacterium
AAGGAAGAGGAGGCAAAGTCCCTCGGCCCGACCAAGCGAATGCGGCAGGACCGAGTGACAGAAGCGCAGCGATGGCGCGAGGGTTGCGGAGGGACGAATCAGGGAATTTGCTGGAACGACCGCCAGCAATGCTAAAGAATCGAGGAGATGCCGAACGAATCCGGCAATCCTCTTTTGCCCGCAGCTACTTCTTTACTGGTAGGAGCATGGGTCGGCCCCACTTGGACGCTTGCGAGTCTTTTAAGAGCTGATACTGCGCCACACGCACGGTCTGGATGAACTTCGGTAGCTGTCCGGTGGCGGCGGCGAAGAGTGCGGCTGCAACTGCGGCTTGGATGAGTTTATTAGGAATCTGAATCATGGTTAGTTCTCCTTGTTTTGGTTTTCGTGTTTAATGATTTGATGAACCGTTTCATGGTGCCAACGCTTGCCTCGACGGGGCGGAATCTTGCGGTCATTGAGGTGGTTTGCAATGGCCGTAAGGCTCTTGCCTGACTGCCACAGCTTGAGAATTTGAAGGACGTTTTTATATTCTTGAGGGTCTTTTACAAGCTGGCCTTCAAGCCTCGCGTAACCGTAGCGTTGGACAGGTGGACTTGCTTGGGTGGCCCGCTTTGCCTTCGCCGTTGGCTTTCGGTTCCCAACTCTTAAGGTTAGTCCACTTGAGGTGAGAGCTTGTCGAATTGAGGTTTTCGCAAATCCTGTATTGCTTTCTATCTCGCGTAGAGTATATCCGGCCTCGTAAAGAGGCGCGGAAACCTCGAAAATCCGTTCTTGTGATTTTGGGAAAAACTTAATAATATCATGGGGTATATTGAGCTTTAGTGGCGGTGTACTTAGCTGTGCTCCACGTCCACCAAAGCTTTCCGACGAGCTTCATCAACACCTCTGAGTTTTAGCCTCTTGACGGAAATTCCTTCGATGAATACCTTCACGTCCAAGTTCATCTATTGGGGAGTAGCCGCCACAAAGGGATTCAATCAACACACTTGTGCCTCGCACATGGTTGGATCAGCGTTCAAACAACGCCTGGCAAGACCAATACAGTTCAGAGCGACCAAGGCCAGAGGTCCCGCTGAAGTGTATTGCGTTCTGGCGAAAGGCGTTCTCTCATGAGTCCCCTGTCAATTTTCATCATGTCCTTGAGTATGTCCGCAGATGCATTCGCCGTCTCCATCAGCAAGGGCGTCAAGATGAAGACTCCGAATGCCCGCCAGGCCATCAAAGTGGGCCTCCTGTTCGGATTCGTTGAAGCCCTCACTCCGCTTATCGGCTGGATGGCCGGTGCCGCTGCCAGCAACTTTATAGAATCCATTGATCACTGGATCTGCTTTGCCATTCTCGTTCTCGTCGGCGGAAAGATGATTTATGAGAGTGCTCAATCGCACCCCTCTCAAGACGAAGACGATTCACCGGCTTCGAAAAAAAATGGAACATTCGGGCTTTTAATCCTGACAGCGATCGGCACCAGCATTGATGCGATGGCTGTCGGTGTTTCCCTCGCCTTCATCGAAGTCAACATCTTGGTTGCGGCCGCCGCGATCGGATCAGCCACCACTGTCATGGTTTTTATCGGCACGATGGCTGGACATTATCTGGGCGCCAAAGTCGGAAAAATGGCGGAAGCCCTCGGTGGAATCGCTTTGATTCTCATCGGGACACAAATTCTTCTGTCTCACCTGGGCTACCTCTCATAAAAAGACAACGACCAATCGACCCCGTCGATTCAACACCTCCGCGCGGTTGGTTTCAGTGATCACGGAAGCCCTCTTATTTAACCATCCCATCGAGAGCCCGCTGAAGATCTTTTTCCGCGTTCTTGGCCTGCGGGAACGACTCACTCCCAGACAGGAACTCGAGCATCCGAGTTGGCCTCATGGCTTCGACGCGAATCTCACCCGGCCGGACTTCCGTCAAAACGATATTGCAGGGAATAAGCAAAGCTGTATCGCTGGACCGCGCGTACGCCTGGTAAGCCAGATTTGGATTGCAGGCTCCCAGAATCACGCAGGGATTGATCTCATTCCCCGTCTTTTCTTTGATCTTTTTGTCAAAATCGATCCGCGTGAGGATGCCGAAACCGACGGGCTTGATCGCCTCCACCACACGATTGCAAACTTCGTCCAG
>JAHBUU010000023.1 GCA_019637895.1 Pseudobdellovibrionaceae bacterium
GTCGCAAACTTTATCGCGGCATGGCCTCGAGATCCGCGCAAGACTCCTGGCGCGGTGGCGTTCCAGAAGGCATGGCCCCAGAAGGGGAATCCACCTCCGTGCCGGTCAAAGGCCACGCCAAAGATGTCCTGTCCGAACTCGCTGGCGGTATCCGCAGCGGCATGAGCTATGTCAACGCTTCATCCTTGGCCGAAATCAAAGACAAAGCTCGCTTCATTGAAATGTCCGGAAGCGGACTGTCCGAATCCAAAGCCCACGGAGTCCGACTGTGAGTTCGAATCCCGCTGGCTCTTCATCGTCAGACAATCGCCCGATCGGAGTCTTTGACTCTGGCCTGGGCGGGCTGACCGTTTTGCGGGCCTTGCGAGATGCCTTCCCTACCGAGAACTTTCTGTATCTGGGCGACACCGCCCGCTTGCCCTATGGCAGCAAATCTCCCGAGACCATTCGGAAGTATTCCGAGCAGAACCTGCATTTCCTGGCTCGCAACGATGTCAAAGCCATGGTGATCGCCTGCAACTCGGCCTCGACCCAGATGCGCGATGACAGCTTTGACGGAAAGCCTTTGTACAACGTCATCGATCCCGGTGCACAAGCCGCCGTGAAAGCCAGCTCCCGAGGCCGCATCGGACTGATGGGAACCCGAGCTACGGTCAACAGTGGCGCCTATGCCGAAGAAATCAAAAAGTTAAAGCCGGACTTTCAAGTTTTCTCGCAAGCCTGTCCGCTGCTTGTGCCCCTTGCTGAAGAAGGCTGGGATGCGGATCCCGTCACAAACTTGATCGTGTATCGCTATCTGCAAACACTCATGCAGGAACAAATCGACACGCTGATCTTGGGTTGCACCCACTACCCTCTACTCGCAGGCTCCATTCAACGAGTGACCGGATCCTCCGTCGCACTTGTCGACTCTGGCGAAGCCATTGCGGAACTCATGAGAAATGACTTCACCTCGGGCCGCCTCAAAAAAAGCGACTCTGACAACGGCACCATCCGCATCTGCATCACAGACGCCTCAGGCCCCTTCGAAGGACTCAGCCGAAAAATCCTAGGCGGAGATGCCCCCGCCCCAGAACTGACGAATATTTAAACCACCCGCCCAAAGTCCCCTGTTAATTCGAAGAACTGCATCAAGACAGCAAAGCCTCCAGGTGTTTCCGAGATCGGGAGAGAAGCCATGCTGGATGCGAGTTTTGGATTGGCGCGAGCTTGCGAATGCAAGCGAGTGACAAGACAAGTGTCTGAGACAGCCAGCATGGCCTCTCTCCCGATCTCGGAAAAACCGGGTAAGGCCTGCTGACTGTGAGGCCAGTTCAAGACTCTAGCTCGAGGCCGTGAGCTTCATTCCGACGATTGAAACAATCAAGAGGCCCAGGAAAAACATCCGAGCCAGGGTCACGGGTTCTTTGAACAAAAAGATCCCGAGAATCGCTGCGCCCAAGGCTCCGATTCCGACCCAAATCGCATAGGCCGTTCCAATCGGCAGGGTTTGCGCCGCCTTCGCGAGCAAAAACATACTGGCCGCTAAAGTCACCAGAGTGAAAGCCGAAGGCCAAAGTTTTGTAAACCCATCTGTGTATTTCAAGCCGATGGCCCAACAGACTTCCAGAAGACCCGCGAACACGAGAACGATCCATGCTGATGTCATATGACACTCCTTTGGTTGGAGCGTCGTCTTGTCTTAACCGGGTACGGCGCGTCTCGTCCGAGTGACGAATGTCACAAAATTGAATCTAGCAAATCTGGAAACCAAATTCAAGAAATCGGTATTTCCGTCGGCAGGTCTTGGAGGTTATAGACATTGGCCATCGAAAATCCATAGGCTCCAGTATCCGCCACGGCCAACCACTCGCCCTCTTTCAATTCCGGAAGCTCCCGCTCTTTGGCAAAAAAATCGGCGGATTCACAGATCGGCCCAACCACATCCACCTTTTTTAGAGGTGCCTGAGGATTTTTCTGCAAGGGCAGCAACCGATGATGAGCCTCGTACAAGGCCGGGCGAATCAGGTGATTCATCCCCGAATCGACAATCACGAAACATCGATGAGAGGTCTGTTTGACGTATTGAACCTGGGTCAACAGAACACCCGCATGACCCACCAGCCAACGACCGGGTTCGAGCTGCAATTCGGCCCCGAGATCTGCCAACTCGTCACGAATCACTTTCGCATAGACTCGCAAAGCCTCGGACTCTTTCACGAGATCGTCCTCGTGATACAAGATCCCCAAACCACCGCCCGCATCGAATTTCTTCAGCGTTGGAAACTGAGCCGCCAGTTCTCGGTACACGGGCTTTAGCAATCGAAGCGCTTCTTCAAGACCCCCGAACTCGAGCATCTGGGATCCCAAATGCAAGCTCACTCCGACCAGCTCCAAAGAATCCGAAGACGTTTTCAGAATCTCGGTCAATCGCGGAACCTCTTTGAGCTCCATCCCAAACTTGTTCTCGGCAAGCCCGGTCGCGATATAGGGATGAGTTTGAATGCTGACATCCGGATTCAGGCGCAAAGCCACGCGGGCTTTTTTCTTCATCTCACGGCCCAATCGGCCGATCCGCTCAAGCTCGGGAACGCTTTCAACGTTGATCTGAAAGATTCCCAAAGTCAGGGCTTCGCGGATTTCCTTTTCGGTCTTACCGACTCCGCTGTAAACGATATCGCCAGGCTCGAAACCCGATTCGAGGGCTCGGCAGATCTCGCCGCCGGAAACGACGTCGGCCCCAGCTCCTGCGGCTTTGAGCGTCCTCATGACATCGGGATGACTGTTGGCTTTCATCGCGTAGTAAAGTTTCGCTCCAGGAAAGGCCTGTTGCATCTCGAGAAAACGGGATCTGATCAAAGCCAGGTCATAGAGGTAAACAGGCCCCGAAGCCTTCGCGAAATCGGCCAAGCGAATTGACTTTTCACCGAAACAAAGGGAGTCATCGATATAGGAAAAATTGGTTTTTCTCATTTCTAAGGACCGAGCTTAATGAAAGTTTCTACCTTTGGCCACAGTTCCTTGGGACTTCCGATCACGGCCTTCGAATTCGAAGGCCCCGGACCCGAAGTCATGATTCTTGGCGGCGTCCACGGGGACGAATACGAAGGCGTCGTGGCCACCGAGGGCATTCTGGAAAAGCTGATCCAGAAAAACCCCTATCGACTGAATCTGACGGTGGTTCCCCGCCTGAATCCCGACGGCGTTCTGTTCAAAACGCGGGGCAACGGAAAGGGCGTCGATCTCAATCGCAACCTGCCCACCAAAGACTGGTCTCCAGAGGCAAAAACGCCTCGCTACTTCCCTGGCCCAGCCGCAGGGAGCGAACCTGAAAACCAAGCCCTCATGAGCTATCTTGAGCGGAAAGCTCCACGGCTGATCATTTCTTTGCACTCGTGGAATCCCGTGCTCAACATCAATGGCGATTGCCGCCCCGAGGCTGAAGTGATTGCTCAACTGACGGGTTACAAGATCGACGACGACATCGGCTATCCGACTCCAGGATGCCTGGGGACTTATGCGGGACTCGAACGCAAATCCCCGACCCTGACTTATGAAATCCAACGTGGACAAGAAGTGCCGGACATTCTGCGCCTCCATGTTCCCGCCGTGCTTGAAGCTTTGAAAATCACCCAGGAGAGACTCAAATGACCGCCACCATCCAACAGATTTTCGACGATATCTCCAAAGGAAAAAAAATCGACGAGCTGAAACAGCTCGAAAAGGACCTGATCCTTTCCACCATCGACGAACTCGATACCGGTCGTCTGCGCGTCAGCCAGAAACAAGATGAAAAATGGATCGTCAACGAAGACGCCAAGAAAGCGATCCTTCTTTACTTCCGTGTTCAAAACATGAAAGTGATCGACGCCGGGGCCTTCAGTTATGTCGATAAGATCCCCGTCAAACGCTGGGTCGGCGATGAAGGCGTCCGCGTCGTTCCTCATGCCCTCGTTCGCAAAGGCGCTTACATCGAGCGTGGCGCGATCCTGATGCCGTCATACGTGAACATCGGCGCTTACGTCGGCGAAGGCACCATGGTCGATACTTGGGCCACCGTCGGTTCTTGCGCCCAAGTCGGTAAAAACGTTCATCTGTCTGGCGGCGTGGGTTTGGGCGGAGTGCTTGAGCCCGTTCAAGCCACTCCCGTCATCATCGAAGACAATGCGTTCATCGGTTCTCGCTGCATCGTCGTCGAAGGCACTGTGGTCGAAGAAGGTGCCGTCCTTGGCGCGGGCGTCACCATCACCGCCAGCACCAAAATCGTGGACGTCACTACTCCCGAAGCAAAAGTCTATACGGGCCGAGTCCCCAAAAACTCAGTCGTCATCCCTGGATCTTTACCCAAAGAGTTTGCGGCCGGAACCTTCGGAGTCCCCTGCGCTCTCATCATCGGCCAAAGAAAACCAAGCACAGATTTGAAAACATCCCTCACCGAGGCCCTCCGAGACCACCAAGTCTCGGTCTAGCCTCCACACCAGAGTTCTCGTCCCTTCTCCTGGAAGTCAGTCTTCCAGGTTGTCGGGAGAGAGCGGACGTGAAAGGGACCGCTTATTTAGCGGAGGATTTGCGTCGGCGCGACGTTCGCCAACTGACGTGAGGGAATCCAGGCGCCCAAGAAAGTCAGAACGCTTGCGCCAATCAATGTGAAAAGAGTCAGCAGCAAATCCACTTCGGCTGGAATCGAAGAGTCATAGTAAATATGTTCCGGCAGAACCTGCAGCGGATAGGCTTCAAGATAAACACCCAACAAAAGACCCACGACAAGGCCGCCACCGATCCCGACTCCGGCCAGAATCATTCCGATCCGGGTGAAAATCAGAATCGTTTTTTGCCCAGAAAGCCCAAGCACCCGAAGCAAAGCAATATCCCGTCGTTTCTGAGTCAGGAGCAAAACCATCACCGTCAAAATCGAGCTGCCGGCCACCAATCCCGACAGCGCCAGGAAAGTTCCAATCACGAGCTTTTCCAACATCAGAGCGAAAAACAAATCGGAGTTTCGCTCACCCCAGGTCGAGACTCGGAGACCCGGAAACTCTCCCCAGGATTTTTTGACGGCAGCGGCCTTGGTCCCATCCGTCAGACGAACCTCGACCCCTTCGCGGCGGCTCGGACTGCGCTTCCATGTCTTGAGGGACTTATCCCGTCCATACAGAAAGAGCCCCGCATCCAAATCGGCCAACTGAGTTGCCACGACTTTTTTAACCCGCAGACGCTCGGTTTTTGGAGCCTCTCCGGCGGCGGCCAAAAGCCCTTCCGGTGCGACAGCCACCACCAGATCCCCTTCGAAAAGCCCCAAAGAGCGAGCGAGATCGATGCCGACCAGAACTTCCCCATCACCCAGTTCATCTGAAGGATTCCACAGCAAAGACACATCGACAGGGCCGCTTTGACGTCGCTGCAGACGTTGCACCTCGGTCCAAAATTCTCGCAAGCCTTGCGTGTCCAGCCCCCGTGCAACAGCGCCCTGGAACTGTCCATCCAAGCTTCGCAAGATCACATCCTGGGATTCATAACGAGAGGTCTTCAGATCCTCGCGCTGAAGGGTCTGATCCACAAATTCACGGGCCTCGCCACTGGCCTCGGGCTCGAGTTCCAAAACCAAATGAGGTTCCAATGCCAGAACTCTTTTTTCGATGCTTCGATTCATGCCCTTCATGACAAAAAGGACGACCAGAAAGGCCGTCACACTCACAAAGATCGCGGCCGTGGACAGCATGGAAATTCGGCGAACCAAAGAGCCCGCCCGACGAGACAGAACCAAATGTCTGAAAAGGTGCCAATCCAACACCCTTTCAGACTTTCAGGAGCCTGCTTTTTTGGCAATTACTTTGTCGGCGCCGAGGCCGGAAGACGCCTACGCTGCGCTTCTTCTTCGCGCACTTCACGGACGGAACCGCGAACAAAGAGCGATTTCTGCATGGCTTTGATCAAAACCGTGGCTTCGTTCAGAGCTTCGACCATTCGAGCCGCCGTCGAAGGCATATCCGCATCAACTTCCGAGAAGGACCGATCCAACTCGGCGGTCACTCGCCCCAGGCTCTTGGTGAGCTTCGCCAAATCAGCACCCATTTCCGGATTGCCCCGATTCAGCTCGGGCAAAATTCGGTTCAATTCCGACGTCAGAACCACCGCCTGCTGCAAAACTTTGCCCAGATTTTGATCTTTGTTCATTTGTCGGGACAACTTGACCACTTCCTCGGACATCACCGACACATTGTCGATCAGGGGTTCCATGCGATCGAACATACGAACCACGGAATGGACCCGTTCTTTGTCTGCAAAGGCTTCGACCACCGTCTGCAAATTCCCCATCACCTGAGCAAGCTGCGCCATCAACTGACCAGTCTTGCGTCCACTCATCACCGACATGATGTCCATGGTCTCTTCAGAGGTCAAAACCGCATGATCCGCAAGGGCTGGCGAACCTTCCGAGCCGACACTGACTTCCAAAACGCGATCTCCGATGATGAAAGGTCTCACCAAGGACACTCGCGAGTCCTCACGCAAACGGTCGCTGAATTTTTTCAGAACATCGAAGGTCACTTTGACTCGATTGTCGGCAAGGAGTTCGACCTCGCGCACGGACCCGACACTTAGACCGGCCATTTTTACCGATGTCCCCGTGTGAACCCCTTCGGCGCTGGCGAACATCGTCGAGTATTCGACCCGCGCATCGAACCAGCCCTGCTTGACAGCAACAGAAGCCGCAAAAACCACAGATCCAACGGCCGCGAAAAGCACGAAAAATCCAGCCACTCGCTCATACAGATTCAAGCGCACATGTCTCATCCGTTCACCACGATTCTCTCGGTCACATTGGCCTGTTTGTACAAAAGGCCTTCGGACAAATGAATGATCTGATGAGAAAACAGATTCATGAAACGTTCGTCATGAGAGCTGACGAAGAGATGCTTCACATGCCCCTGCTGATGCAGCTCTTTCAAAAGCTCAGCAAAAGCCATCTGCGTGGAATCCCCCAAGCCGATCGAGGGATCATCCAACAACAGCATATCCGGGTAGGCAATAAGCCCCCGCAAAAGCACCGCCAGCTTGCGAACACGACCCGGCACATGGGCCGGACGCTCTTTTTGATATTTCCCGAGGTCGAAACGTTCGATCATCTCTTTGACCCGATGCTGGGCATCTGCGGGGCTCAGCAAATCATGATAGTTCAGAGGCAAAATAATGTTGTCAAAAATGCTTCGGTTATTGATCAGTCCGCCATAATCAAAGGTAAACCCGATTTTCAAACGATAAGGCAGGAACTCTTCAAAGCTCATCGGCACGACGTCGTGGTCATTCAGAAAGTAAGAACCGCCTTGGGGAATCAAAAGCCCCGCCATGACCTGCAGCAAACTGGTTTTCCCAGCCCCTTCTTCGGATTTCACCCAGACGACCGAGTTCATCGGAAACTCGAAATCACAAGCCCGCAACGTTGGATCATATCCTTCGTGGGCGAAAGTCAGCCCTTCGAAACGGATGCTCTCGATGCTTGGCAAAGATTTGACGTCCATCAGAGGACCCCCATGCTTTTGAGTTTGCTCATGTAGAAGAAGGCCGTAACCGTCAGATTGAAAACGGTGACGTAAATGATGCTGTTCACGACGGCCTGGGTGGTGACTTGTGGAACTTCATGCGGGCTTTTCTTGACCGAAAGCCCCTGATAACAACAGACCACGAAGATGATCATTCCGCTGAAGGAGTTCTTCAGAAGGAAAATGAAAACATCGTCCATGGTGAAAGCCTTCGACAGGGAATCCATGAAAAAGCTGAAGGGCATGTCATGCAGGGGCTTCGTCAGAAAAAAGCCGCCCAGGATTCCGATGAGATTGAAATAGAACGCCAAACACAGAACGGAAATCACGCCACCCAGAATCCGCGGGAACACGATGAAGGACAGCGGATTGATCCCCATGCTTTCAAGAGCTTCGATTTCACGGTTCGCCCGCATATTCCCGACTTCGGAGGCCACCGCGGTTCCTGAGCGGGCCACGACGACGAGGGCCACCAACAAAGGACCAGCCTCGCGGGACAGTGTCACCAGCAGCAAGCTGCCGATCATTTCCGAACCACCCAGCAAGGTCAGATTCCCCAATCCTTGCAGGACGAGCACGCTTCCCGTCGCCAGAGCCAGGGCCGAGATGATCGGCAGAGCCTGCCAGCCGGTGAAATACACCTGCGCGGCGATGACTCCGACGATGGTGCGAAAACCTTGGGCCTTGTCCAGAATCGTTGCGCGCAAAGACAGGTACACCATGAGGAAAATCCTCAGGGTGTATTCGATATTGGATGTGAGAAAACGACCGAGTCCATCGACCCGCTCGATCCATGCGCTCATACGGAACTTATCGGCGGGTGTTTAGTCCGCGTAAGCCCAGAAGGAATAAAAAAATGATTTGAGACCTTCGAATCCGACCTCGAAAGTGGTCGGATCCCAACGATTCCCGACCACGGCTTGGGTCTGGATCTGAACATGCTGAGGAAAGACCGCCCGGAAGGTGCGATAGGCCCGCGACATATGGGTTCTGGAGGTCACCAACAGGATGTCACGGCAGCGCAGGGCCTCGACGATGGGCAAGCTTTGCTGGGCGTTTCCCCAGGTGGTCTCGGAGCGTTTTTCCAGAACGATGTCCTCTTCACGCAGACCATGAAAGGTCCAGGACGGCAAAAGGTCCCGCAACTGAGTCTCGGGGTACACTCCGGAAATGATGAGCTTCTTCACCCGGCGATCGGCCAGCAAATCAAAGCCTTCGCGAATCCGACCGGGTCCACCGGTCAGAACGACGGCACAATCGGCATTCACTTCGTTTTGCCAAGAGCTCACCGGCGTCGCTCGGATCAACCGCACCTCCCGCCCCCAACGCAAAACCCCTCCGATCAGGAGGACTCCGCAGGAGATCAGGAGCAGACGCCGTTGATTTTTAGTTTCGGTAAGCCACGACTTCAATTTCGACATTCACGCCCTTGGGAAGAGCCGCTGCCGCGACCGTGGACCGAGCTGGAGGCTCGCCGACAAAATGTTTTCCGTAAACTTCGTTCACCGTCGCAAAATCGTTCATGTCCGTGACGAAGATGGTGGTTTTCACGACATGGCTGAAATCCATTCCCGCGGCACCAAGAACGGCCTTGATGTTTTTCATGACCTGCTCGGTTTGAGCCTTCACGTCGACACGAAGAACCTCATTGGTTTGAGGATCGATAGCGATCTGGCCCGAGCAGTAAAGCATCGGTCCGATCTGAACGGCCTGCGAGTAAGGACCGATGGCGGCGGGAGCATCTTGGGTGGCGATCACTTTTCTCATCGCAAATCTCCTTAGAAGTAGAACGTGATTCCGGCGCGGAAGGGATGATCGGCAAAGGTGCGGAAACGAACGTTTTCGAGCGATGCCACACCGACTCCACCCTCGAACGAAAAGCCCAGGGACTCGAGGCCGGTAAAGAAGAACTCGCCCCCGAAAAAGGCATTCAGTTCGAAGCCTGACTCTTTTTTGCCGACGGTTTCATAGTTGATCAAGCCCGCCTGACCGCCGAAGTAGAAGTTCATATTGTCTTCACGGAACAAGATCCGGCGAAGACCCGCATTCAGGGTGAATCGAGACTCGTCCTTTTGGGTGTCGATTCCGACGCCACCAGTCAATCCCAAGTCCGCCGAGGGATAGTAAACTGCTCCCAAAGAAGGCAGATCAAAAGACGTGTTATTTTTGATCCCCACACCAAGACGGCTGGTGAGATCCTTGGCAGACACAGAGCCAGCGGCCATCAAGCCAAGGCCAAAAACGAGCAAAGACAAAGAACGAAGCTTCAAGTGCAACCTCCTGAGAATTCAGGAGTATTGAAATCGACCTCGGACCGAAGGGCAAACTGAATTTACCGCTTGCCACGGTCGGACGTCTTCGCTAAAAATTCTTTTCCTGTCATGTGGGCCTGTAGCTCAGTTGGTAGAGCGCGAGCATGGCATGTTTGAGGTCGCAGGTTCGATCCCTGTCAGGTCCACCAATACCAACCCTAAGTACACCGCCGTCCTCAGAGATGCGGGGTGGACACTTAGGGTTCTTTTTTATGGAATAGACATTGTTAGATGTGGCCTCGGAGTTTTCCTCCGAGGCCATTTTTTTAGGTGGGATTGGCTGAACAATGATCCGCTCTTTGGCAGTCACATAGTAGGCATATAGCCCTTCACGAGTGTAAACGAGGCTATCCACAAGGCGGCGAATAAGACGGCGTTTCATGGCTTGGCTGGCTTTCGTCCAACCTTTCTTGAACTCGTGGGCATTGGATTCAATGACAGAGCGGCTGGCCCTCGCATCGTTAATTTCATCAATTTTTAATAACAGATTATCGCGGTCAGATACTAAGAGTCGCTTTTGAGCTGCCAATTTCTCAAGTCGTTCTTGAACAAGATTGATAACATCAGGGTTTTGGGAAACCTGCTCCATGAGCTTCATGGCCCCTTCGATTTCACCTTCGACTCCAACAATCTCGCGCTGAACGCGGTCACGCTCGGACACGAGATCGCTTCCTTCAGCGCCAATAGATTTTTTCAAATTGTCTTCCACAAGATCAAAATGGCCGCTACGGAAAAGAATCTCGGTCAAATGCGCTATGGCGGCTGATTCAACTTCATCAGCGCGAAGGCGTTTGGTTTTGCAATTTATGGTTTCTCCAACCACCATCTTATGACCATAGTACCTATGCACTTCATTTCTTCCGTGCGAGGCTTGGCCGATCAAGGCTCTGCCGCAGTCACCGCAACGAAGAACGCCTGACAGTGGGAAAAAGCGACGTTCGCCCTCGGCGATACGACTTCTTTCCTTTTTCCAATTCTCTTCAATCAATTTCTGAGCCGTCAGAAAATGCTTTTCTTCGACGATTCCTTGCCACGATGCCTTTACCACTTGGTAACGCTGCCACGGCTTCAATACCTCTTGAGGCTCATCTTTGTTCTTCTTGTTGACCTCACGTTTTCCAACATAAGCAAGGTTCGTCAGGAGATTCCTGACTGAACTAACAGTCCATCGTCCTTCGATGGCATGGCGAGCCTTTCTTCCTTTGCCGACTTTCGGGCGAATGCTCGTGGCGTTTAGCTTTACGGCTGTTGTCTGCAAACTTCCAGTTTCCAGATACAGCGAAAAGGCTTTTCTCACGCCAGGAGCCTCGTCGGTATTGACTACAAGCTTACCAGGATTTGCGGGATCTTTATCATATCCAAGAAGTGCATTCCCTCCATTCAACAAGCCACGAAGGGCGCGTGAATTAAAATTCATAGAAACACGTTCTGACGTTTGCTTACGCTCAAACTGTGCCAAGTTAATCATATTGTAAATCATCATTTCGCCAACGGGCGTACTGGTATCAAACTGCTCTTTGACAGAAAGAAACTTGGCTCTGTGTGATTCCAATTCCTCAAGCAAGCCGCAGAAGTCTGAGATATTGCGCGAAAGGCGTGATAAGTCTGTCACTAAGATCAAGTCGATTTTGCCAGCACGAATATCTCGGAGCATTCGTTGATACGCCGGACGACGGGTATCTTTAGCTGAAAAACCGTCATCAATATAGGTATCGACAATCTTTCCCCAATTTTTCTCTTGTATGTTCTTCGACTGCACGAAATTTTTTAAGCGGTACTGCTGGCTATCAAGTGAGCCATCCATTACCTGAGCTTGTTCTTCCGTGGACACTCGAACGTAAGCACCAATTTTATGCGGCATATTTTTCTTCCTTTTCCTTCCGGCTCATACGCTTGCGCGATTTCCCTAACAGGATGATCTGCGCGACAAGGCTAACAATTTCTGCTTGTCGTATTGGATCATTTGCTACCTGTTCTGCGACCGGAATCAAATAGACACTCAACTGATCGGAGCTGGCTTTCTTGCCAGCGTTTCCCGAAGAGCGTGTCATTAGCTTCCTTACTTTTTGCCAGAGACTACTTAGGCTCATGGCGATTTAACTCCTCAACGAAGGCCAAAGCCTTTGCTTTGGGAAGCGAGTCAATGTAGCGCAACACCTTCATTGCTAAACGGCTTGGATTCCTGATTCCATTTTCGATGTTCATCATGCTTTGGTAGCTGGTCAGCCCCAAAAACTCTGCGAACTGATGACGGTCAAGCCCAAGCCGTTCTCTGAGCTTTTGAATTTCTCCATTCTTCATTTCGATTCCATTCGTTAGCTCTAAAAAAACATCATATATCACCATTGATGATAAAATCAATGGTGATATATTGTCAAGCGGCTCTTTTTTTCTTGCCAGTGGCCGAAGGAATACTGGCCGCAGGGAGTAATGCCGCCAATTCCGGCGGGATAACGCCTGTTTCCTTAGCTCGCTTCAGCAGAGCTTCAAAATAAGCAATTCGGTCAAAGTGGACGGCGCGGATTTCCTGCAAATCAGGTTCGGAGATGGTTAGGCCGAACTTACACAGAATCCAGCTTACAAGCTGAGGCCGCGTGACTTTCCCGCCGTCGAACCCCGAATTGACCTTGCCGATCAGATCATCCACCGCATGATTTGCTTCCGGCGAAATAAGAACGCGATATTGCGTATTATCGGCTGTGCTATCAGAGGACTGATCGGCCCCAAGCTGCGCGGCGCTTGAGCGCCCCTTGCGGCCCCCACGATTGAAAACCGGAGCTTCTTCATTTATCACATCACTTGTTTTGTTCTCCCGATCTTCGATGACACCCAAGGCCGCTTCTCCCTTCTCCCCATTATTAAAATTATTCATAAAAATCCTTTCTAACTTACCCACCGCCGAAATTTATTTTCTGCACCAGCTAGTGACCCCTTCCAACCAATGTACTCGTTGGGTGGGAGGGGTCACTAGCGATCAGGGGCAGATTTTATAAAGTGAGGCGGTGGGTAAGTCTTTGTTTTGAATCGAATTTAACTCAAAAATTAACTCAGACGAAAACGCTCTTAACTAGCAAACGATTTGCTAGTGGTGTTGCTAGTGTTTAGCCAGCGCGTTCACGCTTTTCATCCATCCATTGCTCGATGGACTCAACACCACGGCTCAAGTAGATCGGCGCTGTAAGCGGGTTATTAAGCCACTTATCCATCTCACCAAAGCCCACGGGTCGTTCCCACGATGGATAGCTAATTTCCTTCATTGCACGAGAAATGCTGTTGAAGATGTACTCTTGGTTGGAAATGAAAACCACAACATCAATCCCTTTGATGTTCGCATAGCTGTTCATCATTTTCTTGTAGCGATCAAAACCTTTCTTCGACTGCTCAATCTCAAGGGCGACGTTGCGATACCTAACTGAGCCTGAAAGCTGCAAAGTCAGGTCGGGAAACTTGGTATCCTTGCCATCCCGTGTGGTTTTCATCCACAGCCAATTCTTTCGTTTCAGCTCCGCTTCTGTTGTAAAGCCGTCCAATACCTTTTCTTGCTCAAGGCTTAAAATGATGTTGGCGGCTTTCTCGTCATGGTCGAACTGACCAAGATGAGGCTTTGTAACAGCCATGATCCCGCGCCGCTCAAGTTCGACCAAAGAACGATTTCCTAAAATCAGAACATTGGGCAGCATCTTCGATTCGTGAGGACGGAAAAATCCGTCCTCTTTGAGCCGATGCCACACCCGCGAGTTCCGGCTATAGGATCGAGTAGTAAAGAACTTCTGCCAAAGGTCTTTGCTCAAGAATCCGGTCTTCGCTGCAAAGATGATCTCCTTCAGTGGAATGTGCTTTTCGCTCACTGCGCGTTCCAGCGAGTCGGTTCCGTAATGATGTACTCGAAGTGCCCTTCGATGTAGCGATTTCCCACCACACGGCCCTCGATCCATCGTGACTCCACCTTGGCATCCCTCAAAGACGGCATGGCTCCCGTTGCCTGACGAGGAGCCGATGCGCGTCCGTTTGCGTAGGCTTTGGTCTCTCGCGTTTTGATTTCATCGTGGAGAGCAGAGCCAGCAATCAAGCCCGCCATCCCACCAATCGTCGCACCAACCACCACGTTTCGGGTTCGGTATTCTCCATTTTTTCCAGGGTCTACGATGCCGCCAAGGGCGGCTCCACCCGTTGCTCCAATCAATCCTCCAAGTCCAGCACTCTTTCCTTGGGTCGCGCATCCGTTTAGGATAAGCGCGAAAACCAAGGTACAAAAAATCACATAGATTTTACGCTGCATTTTTACCTCCATGAAATTGAGGCGTTTCAGTCTCAGGTAATTCAGCAAGTCCGGTTGATGCCGTTTTTTCAATTTTCAAAAATGGCTCAGGAAGTAGATCGTCGAATTTCTGGAACTTGATGTTGATGGTTCTACTTCCGGCCTCATGCGGAATGACCATCACGGCTTGGCCGACACCCAGTTCATTTTTGAATCGGTTGGGATGGATGATAAATTCGTCCACCTCACGAGCCGAAGCATCGCCCGTGTCCTCTTGAGCAAACACGCCGCGCTTCGTGCGCGAGGTGTATTTCATACTCTTGACGGTTCCGATCACCTTAGAGAAGTATTCAGCCGACTCGGGATCATTGCCGCGCATGAACACTTTGAGATTTGCATTGGTGAGAATCGAATTAGCAATGGCATCTCCCATCGTCTTAATATCACCCAAAGCCTGATGCGCGAAGACGATCCCGACATTGGCGCTTCTTGATTTGTTCAAGATCGTGACAAAGCCAGGGTAAAGATACTCAGAAAAGTCATCGAGAAAAACTGAATAGAAATTGTGATTCCGATTTTCCCCACGGTGACGGTTGGCAATCGCACTTTGAAGGCATTGCAGAATCATTTTCCCAGAGGCTTTTCCCAAGAAAGGCGAAAGCATCACGGGAAGTTGAAAATACACGATCAGATTTTCCCTCAAAGCATTATCCAAGTCGATACTTGGGCTTTCTGTATTGAACAAAGCCGAAGTCTTTCCAAAAGCAAAGTGACTCAGAGCTGCCGTTAGGCCGCTTGTCCTTTGCGCGGTTTCCGTTGGCGGAAGACTAGCGTAATGCTTTGCCCAATTCTTCAATCCTCGGTTTCCGGTTTTCTCGGCTAGAGCCTTCAGCTTATTCGGTGTTGAGATGGCCTCAAAGACCTTTAAGAAGGTCGGAAGCTCCTGGCTCTCCGAAAAAATCCTCATCACTTGCGCGAAGATTTCAAACTGCACGCTTCGGTAATACTCGTTTTCAAACTCGAACGAATTGAACACACGCTCGGCTACTTCTTCGGGGCTACCGCCAAGAAGAGGGTTGAACTGGTGCGACTCATCGGGGCTACTGAGTGAAAACAATCGAAAATCCTTTTGCCGATTGTTTTTCACTGCATACGCCCAGAGCTTGTCGAGAAGGCTTCGGTCTGATTTTCCATCTATGAGAATCAGACCACGCCCTTGCTCAATATCTTGAATCGCCCACGGCAAAATCACGCTCTCAGTTTTTCCGGCGTTGGTTGTGCCGATGACTTGAGTGTGCATCGCCCGTTGGCGGGTTTTGATATGGACTTCCTCTTTCTTGTCTGTAATCCCACAGAAAACGGAGTTTTCAGATTTTCCAATGACTGCCTTTTCTTGGTTTTGTTTTTTCAAATTGGCTTCGCGCTTTCTTGCCATCCAGTAAAAAAGCGGAGTTAGAAGCAATACGAAAAATCCAAGAAGAATGACTTGATTTCGTGGCTCTCTGATCCAGACGTTCAAAAAGTTAATGGCCTTGTTCAAGGCCAACAGGCCAAAAACAATTCCGGCCCCCCAAAGCAGCGTTTGATCGCTGACTTGGGATGTTTCCTTTTTCTTATCTGCCATAAGTAGTTCCAGGGTCACGGAAACCGAAATTTGCCGTTAGAACGGCGTAAAATTCCGTTTGATTTGAAATCTCAATCCATCGTTTTTCTTTCTTGAGGTTGTTCGCCCAACTCTCGGCTCGATCCTTTGCGGTTTCGGCAATAGCGTTCTTCCAGCCGTTGTCATTTCCGCCAGGATTTCCACCCAAGGCTCCGCGCTGCATGGAGCCTTCCGCATACGCTCCGATAAAGCGTGTAAGGGTTTGTCCAACGGTGTTTTTCAAGGCTTCAGAGTGAACGCGGCCAGAAACTCCAACCTGTCCATCCGAACCAACACCAATAGCCGCAAATTCCCGCTCTCTTCCATCAGGGAATTGAACGGACTTCCAGCTCACATTGGCTCGATCCCCACCATCATCAAAGGTCACATCCCCAAAGAGCTTCGATCCTTGGGGAATTGCCAGTGCACCTTCGTGAATGTAGTCACGAGTGACGACACCGATAACGGGCATTCCTTGGTTTGCAACGATGGCTCTCTCATAGAGTTTGACCGCAATCCGACTTCCGGGGGGAAGTTGGGTTTTGATGTCCAATCCTCCACGGGCAAGAATCATCGAGCTATTGCGCTCATCGCCCGAAGAGGCAGAGCCGCCGCCGCTACCGTAAGTTGGCGCATAGAGATGGCTCAAGTTCGATGGGGTTGATCTCGCATAACCTTGACCCGCTCCGATCTGACTAGCGGCCTCTTGAGTTGGATCACTGCTTGATGCGACTGAAGGGCGCTCTCCCATTGGGGCTTGTTCGTGAAACTCACCAATGGTTTCCTTAGGTGCAGGGATGAGTAAAATCCCCACAACGCCGATCACAAGCGCAATCATTCCGCACTTTGCAAGTGAAGCCCAGTTGATCTCTCTTCTTTTTAGAAAATAGACCTTTTCCTTGAAGGCAAAGTTTTTAACTCGATCCATAAAAGAAGTTTTCACCGCTACTTCCATGCGACCCCCTTGGGAATCGTGAGATGCGAATTTTTCTTTCGCCTCAGCTCAATCCTTAATGCTTCTCCCGTAGATGCGTCGCTCTTTAGGACTTGAATCACGCCTTTGATAGATCGACTATTTCCCAAGTCTTGCCCCGAAAGCGCAAGACTGTGAATGGGCCTCGTCATTCCGCCTTGCGTAAGCCAAAGCCAATCAGGACGGAATTTTTCGCGCGTGCTTGAGCTAACCTCAAACTCGATCAAAAGAACGCCATCAGCCGTATTCGCAAGTCGCCTGGTTTCAAAAACCAAGGACTCGTTTTTTAAGTGATTGCGGAAGTTGCGCCATCCAATCGCGGAACTTTTTATTTTCTCTTGAGGATTTTCAAGGTAAACGACGTAATCAGCAGCTCCTTCAGGCCCGCTCACAAGCTGCACATTAAAGCGCCTGTAATCGGTGTAGATATACAGATTGCTTCGTGCGCTGCCACGAAGGGGTTTGATCGTAATGGCCTGATCCAGATACTCAACTTTGAATGCAGATTGATCGCCGACCACAAGGCTGTTCGGTCGATCCGGCACTTGGATGATCGTTGCGACTCCAAGTGCCGTCCTGACTGTCACAATCTGATCTTTTTTTACATCGACCGTTCGCACTCTTGCCCAAGTGCTTAACGGAAATAGAAACATGAGAATTGCAAAAATAATTCGTGGAAACATAAAAGCCTCCGACAAAGAGGGTTTTCATGTCTCAATTTTTAAAATCAGTTCTGGTATTCTTTTTCTTTCGAGATATACACGCCCCACGGGTTTTTCTCCGTGCGCGGGCCTGATTCAAATCCAAGCTCTAAGCGAAGATCGCCCGCAGCTTTTAGTCCCTGAATGGAAGTGATTCGATCTCCCTCAATGACGACAACGCCATTCTTCAGGTCCACTCGGATTTCCACGGGATAAGCGCGCTGTGCAACGATCTTATCTACGGAAAAACGAATGACGTTTTGCATAGAACCGTCAAAGGCTCGTCTGGTCGAAGACAAGATAAAGTCTCCTGCTTTTCCAACCTGAGAGGAAACGGTTTTCGGCGTCCAGTTGTAGCGATATTTCAAATATTCGCGCACAGCTCGCTCGATCTCAAACTTCGGATCGGGCTTCGGTGCTTCTTGATAGTAAGAGGCGTCCGGTGCAAGCGTTAAAACCGCCGTGGGTTTGATCGCTTGGTAAAATAGGAGCGTTATTAGTAGCCCGCAAGTGAGGTACGCGGCAAATGCCGACATTTTCAAAAATTGATTCGAGTGCGAAAGCTCTGCAAGAGCTTTCGGTAGTTTTCTAAGTTTTAGTTTTACTGATTCGTTCATAAATTCCTTTTTTAGTAGCGGTACATATCCCGCTTACGTTTCTTCTCAGCTTGGTAATTCGCAATTTTGTTTTTGGCATATCCACTCGCGCCGGAGTAAGCCGCTTTACCTTTTACCGCGAGCGACATTCCTTTGGTCGGAACCGCAGCCATTGCTGCCACAGCTTGCTGTCCGATCCCTGACGACATGGCTTGTGCTCCTTGGCTTCCAAGAGATTTCACGAAAAGAGGAGTAGCGAGCATCGCAATCGCAATGACGAAATTCATCACGACAATGGTCACATAGGCACCTTCCGTTTTATACGCATCTCCAAAGGCCAACGAAGCAAGCATAGCCCCTAAGATCGCCCAGATAATTTTCCAACACGCCACCTCGATCATTCCTCGAAAGAGGTTGGCTGTAATGTTTCCCGTTGCTGGAAACAAATTGAACAGCAGTAAGAGCGGAGCCGATACCATGTAGAACACCCAGAAGAAGTGATACATGGCAATCATCAGGTAGCGGGCAATGAAGAGAATTAGGAAGCTCAAAAACGTGAGTACCGCCATCAGAAGATCGTTGAATCCGAGAAGGATGCTCGCGCTTCCTGCTGGATAACCCTCGCTCTTTTCCTTTGCCATCTGGATCACGGCATCGAGCGTATTCATGGAGTCGATCTTTTCTGCAATACCATCGGCCACAAAAACAATGCTCTGACTGATCTCAGGGAAGGCAGCAAGAAGTAGTGTTGAAATCATTGCTCGTTTAAGCACATCAATAAAATCAATGCTGCTTCCTGGTGATCGTAACCAAGTGACCGCAATGGAAAGACAAAAGAATACTGGTAACATCAAGTAGTACATTCGCACGAACTCTTGATGAAGATCGCGCATGAGTGAACCCATCAAATTAAAATCTGGCATAGGCTAATCTCCTTTGAGGTTGCCGAGTTTGGTTTCCCTCGGAAGTTTGCCAAAGCCATCAGATAGGCCGTCGTACTGCGCTCGGAACTGCGCCGATTGCAGTTTTTCCTTTCGGTTTTGAAGCGCCATGTTTTCGCCCATCGCTTTTAGCATCATCGAATTGGTACGAAGAACTTGCGTTGTGACTCCAATCAGAACCGCCATGCTCTGCGCGGTCAGTTTCGCAGCACCTTGCGGGCTTACATCTTGTGAGTGAGCAAAAATTCGTTTGCTTTCCTCGTCGGCCTGATCCGCAAATCGAAAGAGCGTTCCATTCATGGAAATGCTCTCCGAGGCTGACTGATCTTGTGCTTGCTGCAAACGAAGTTCCGCCGTTTGTGGGATCTTCCCATACAAATCGTCAATGATCCTTAGCACCTGATCGGCTGTCTCAAGATTCCCGTAAATTCCAGGGTTGAAGCGCGGGTTCAACATCTGCATAACCGTGAGGCCATCCCTGATCCCTCGATTAATGTCTCTGAGTAAGCCCAAGGTATCTCCACCTGTGGATAAAATTTTCTCAAGCTGTGCCAGTTGTTGAATTGCATTGGCGAGAATCTGCATCAAGACAGCCACATCGCCACCGAACAAATCCGCTTTCGCGGGTTTTGGTATGGTGATGGAAAGACACAAAATCCCCACAATAAAAAGTTTCTTCATCTTTTTCATGCTGCACTTCCTTTCGAGGCTCCCTGAGCCACGCCGTTTGGATAGACAAGTGCTGCCTTCTCAATCGCCTGAACCAAATCAAATCCCGAATCTCGAAGTGTGCCGAGATACGCATTGTCTTGAGCATCCGAAGTCGATAGCCAGTATTCAAAAGGGCTTGGATAGATCCGAACTACTTGACGGTGATCGCCTTCGATCATAAAGCCCTCAGAAAATTCACCTTTCTTTTGTCCAAGAGAGTGAATGAGGCCAAGTTCCTGATCGTTCAGCTTTAGCGTTTCGCGCAAGATTTCCGAGTCTCCACGTTGAAGCATGATGAACTTCGTTGCCGTGTTGTTGAGAATGGCTGGCCCAATAGGGCTTGCCACGATCTCTTCCACGCCTTGCGTGATGAAGGTAATTCCCGAACCAGTTTTTCTAAGCGTTCTCGCGCAATACTCCATGAACGAAGCCGCCGCCTTGGACTTCAACAGCTCCCATGCCTCATCAAGAATGATCCGCTTTTTCGTCGTTCGATCTCCCTCAACCTGAGTGAGAATGAAGTCCGTCAAAATCAAGATCATCACACTCTGTAGATCGGGATATGCCGATAACCCTTTCAAGTCGAAGGTGCAGATCGAAGCATCTGTGCGGAGACTTCCCACTCCGTCAAGAAGCCGCCCGTAGGGGCGCTCTCCCGTCCAGAGATAAAGCATCTTCGACACCGCTCGCATCGAATCTTCTTCAAACGCCGAGAGATAGCGGGCAAGATCGCTCAATGTTGGCACCTCACCCTTGGCTCTGCGGCTTTTGTAAAGCTCGATGATCGCTCGCTCTAACAATGCGCGGTCGAGTTTCGGAAGTTTTGCCTTTTCATCCTCGCTGACCATGCTTTCCACACACGCCAGCAACGATTTTATTTTCTGGTTGCTTGGCTCTTGAGTTGGATCAGGAAGATCAAATGGATTGATCCGGTATTGTTCAGATAGGTTGATCTCAAGGTATTGGCCTCCCAAAGATTCGGTCAGCTTCTTGTACGATCCTCCTATGTCGATGATGAACACGCGAAGCCCACGGGCAAGCTCTTGAAGCAGAATGCAGTTGTTCAAGAATGACTTACCCGCGCCGGATGAACCCGTGACCAGCGAATTGTAGTTCGGCAGTCCTGGGTCAAAGGCATTGAAGCTCACAAGGCCATTCAAGCGATTGCGAAAGAGAACCACCGGATCGCGGTCGCCTTCACGCGGTCCATACACCGGAAGGAAATCTGCGAGGTTGTTGGTTTTCATTTTCCGCGCACGTTCCAAAGAAAGCGGGGCTGCGGGAAGATTGCCTTTTAGCACCTTCCACGCGCCCACGCTTTCCTCTAGCCCCTCGGCTCCTTGCAAGGCCCGAAATCGGGACAACACTTCTCGCACATCACGGTTCAAGCGTTTTGTACCTTCGGGTGTAGCGGGGGCCTTCAAGACCACGCTCAGTTGAACAGCGTAAATACGCTGGCCCGTGTTCAAAAGTTCTCGAATCAACTCCTCGGTGGAGGAGAGTTTCGTTTCACTCTCAAGATCGCTGGCCTTATTGCCACTCGTGACGGCCATCGAGTGCGCCATCTTGCGCTTTTGATTGAGCTTCGCCATCTCGCTTGCCTGTGGCGGCACATCGAGCGATAAAATCAAGTCGTAGTGAAACGGCAGACGCAAGAAGTCCGCAATCATCCCGGCATAGGTGACTTCCGGTAGGGTTTTGAGAGTAATTACCCGAAGGTAAAAGCCATCGAGGGTGAATTGCTCAAAGCCCAAAACCAGATCGCCGAAGACCAGTTGCTCCCGTGGGGATTGCGTAGCTAACCAATCCACCTCAGCCAAAACATCTTTTTCAATGTCGCTCTCATCGAAAGTTTTCACCATAGGCGTTGGCTCGCCAGTGGATCGCTTCGGATTCAAAAACTCATAGACGTTTTCAAGAATTTCATTGCGATTGAGCTCGCGGCATGAAATCCCCAAGGCTTCAAAACTCGAAACAAGCGTTTCGATATTTTGCCCCAAGACTTCCAGTGTTTCCTCGTAGGCTTCAGCGGCCTTTTCTGAAAACAGCTCTTTCTTCTTGAAAATGCTGACGGCTTTGGCTTCCACCACAGGAACACGCACATAAATGAAGAGCTCTGGCCTGTAGAGTTCACCATCCATCATGGCCTTGTTCAGTTTTTTCTCTCGATAGTCCGCGATGCTCTGAACAAGTGGGTGAATATTTTCGATTTTCCCTTGAGAATGTGCGGTCAATACGTCCGAGAAATCCGATCTCACCCCAAGAACGAACTGCAAACTCGTTCCTTCCGAAATGGAGTTAAGAGCAGATCGCAGACCCAGTGTGAGGCTGTTTGTTTTGGCTTCGTCAAAGCACTCAACGTCGATAAGTCCGACTTTGAGGCCACCCACAAGGGAGCCGTCAAAGAGGATCGCATGAGCCTGCGGACCGTCGATGAAATCCCAATAAGGCAACTCCTCCGCAAGAGCTGCGTCTTTTAATTTCTTATTCATCTTTCTCTTCCTTCTTGAAATAGCGACGATAAATTCTGTCGCCGCGTCCAGCCGCAAAGTAGGCTGGGCGTACATAATGCTCGATTAGGTGTTGCAAATAGTTGTCGGGTCTTCCGCGCTTCGCAAAGAAGAGGAACAACGCCAAGAAAAGCGTTGTTCCCCACACCATGAGGTAGCGAAAGGACGTAGCCCCGAAAACAAGGTTGGTCACAGCGAGGTTCATAAAGATCAAAAGCAAATCGGATAGCTCATATCCGAAAAGTTTTGATTTCATTTCCAACGCTCGCGGGACTCGGCTCGTTAGAAGTTCATCGTCCATTGTTCACCATCCTTAGCGAACCGTTTGGGCGATAAAGTCCACGATGGCCTGTGCGCCGAACCCGAACATACAGCCAAGCACCGCATAGATGATGTGCTGCTTGGCGTTCGGATTACCTGTGAAGAAGGAAATCGCGGCAATCGCAATCCCGATCACAGACAGAAGTGGCAGGATTACGCCCGTCAACTTCGACTTGATCCCGATGAGACTTGATTCCAGACTCGCATGAGCGAAGTCTGGAACGAGCACCATCGAAAGAATCATCAGACCAAAGAGAATCAGATATTTTTCGTTTTTCATTTTTGCTCCTTTTAAAAAAATCAAAGGAAAGCTCAAATGATCTCGCAGTTGGATTCTCTAAAACCTACGCCGCCTGATCGAACGATTCAGGCTCGGGCAAGTCATTTGCGCGAGCAGATGGTTCGGGGTGGATATTGACGTAGATGGGCTTACTCAAAAGATCGAACTCAAGCTCGATAATTCCTTGAACAGAATCGACAGTCCCGTTCCCAACAATGTTCCAAAAATACTTCGTGCGAGCTTTGGGGCTTTTGTTCGGCTCCCTTGTCATCACGAGATATTTGGATGGATCGTCTTTGTGGGGAAGAATGTAGTACCGATCCCACGAAAACATCCACAGTCGGAGACTGAAAATGTTCTGGCCGTCTTTGAGGTAGGCCATGCCCACGCTTTTTGTTTTTTTCAACTTTCCGCTCACGTCTTTGATTGCTTGAAAGACTTGAAAGCGAAAATACTGGTTTAATTCGTTGCCATTTTTGGCAACAGTGTTCATTTGCTTTTCCATAGGAAAAACCTCTCTTTTATTAAAATTTGTTTTCGTTTCTTTATGCGGCTATGGGCCGCCCACTCATTTGATTCTTCAGAAATCCGTTACGCAGTTCTTTGATGGAGTTCTCAATAAGTTTGTTTGTCTCGTTCCACGAAAGGCCGAGAATTTTAGCAATGTCTTCGATCAACAGCCGCTCCCAGAATCGGAAGTAAATGGCTAAGATGCCTTCATCGCTCAAGCTCGGCATAAGTTCGTAGAGGAGTCGCAAATCTTTTTCTTTCTCAGGACTTCTCTCAGGTAGAAGATCGGCAGCCTTTTTCAAGATCGTTTGTTTCATTCGTGCCCTCTCGTATGGGTGGGTTTTCGATCTCGAAACTCTAGGCGTTGCCAATCCTCAAACGTATATTCTTCTTTCTTAAACAGCTTCCGCCAAACGGCCGTCAGCCAGCAGATGATTCCCTTCATCCTTTCCTCCCTTCGTGACCGAGGAATTTTCTTCCCCTTTCACTAATGGCGAGATGGGTGACACCCCCTTTAAGTGGCGGGCCAATCTGCGAAGAACTCGCTTTTTCAGCGTTTTGACGGTGTTACGGGAAACTTGCAGCTCCTCGGCGATATAACGCTCGCTGCGGCCTTCCCAGAAGTTCATCTGGATAATTCTCTGCTGTTGAGGCGTGAGGAGCTTTAGGAGACTGGCTACAAAGTCTTTTGCCCCATTATCCGCGCTCGATTGTGACAAGTCCCAACAGGTAAGCTCTGCATTTTCAGCAAGGTAATCATACTCGTAAGGCTTTAGCTGTTGGTCAGATAAAGTTCCGTCGAGAGAATTTAGATATTTCTCCCAAGTTTCTTGATCCCAGCCCTTAGATACCTCTTTTAGATCGCGTTCGCTGAGAGCGTGACCTTTTTTGTTGAGCCAAGGTTTTTCCGAATGAACGGAGGTTAGAGCCTGGTCAGAGGCAACATGATTGATCGAATCCATTTTGGATTCCTTTCAGAAGTCCAGCCGATCAGATTCCTAAGTCTGATGTGGTTAAGGCCAACTTCACGGCTCCGCTTCCTTTGTAGTGGTCAGCGTTGCCTTTGCTACACATAGCCGCCCTTTTTAGGGTAGGCGCTTTCTCTAGTCTTTCACTTCTTCAACGACGCGCTTTTCGATTTCGATTTTTGGACTCCATTTTCCATTATGGAATTTGATAGTTATGCTTCCGAACTCGATTCCGAACATCTCTGACAGCAGATTTAAGGCTTCAGATAGGCGCTTCTTCTTCGCTTGTTCTGCGTCTTTAGTAGATGCCGCCGTATTTTTGTTTTCCATTTTAACTTCCTCCCTGTTTCTGGAAATAACCCGATAGTTCCGCCGCTCGATGGCGAGTTTGGTCGATTCTTTCTTGTGCCATCGGTGGAACAAAAAGCACTATCCAAACCGCTCGACAAATTCCCATTGCTACCAGCGTGGCCGCACGAAAAACTGATGCCATCCTGCGCGGGACAGTTTCTCGACTCTGTTTTATGAATTTCATATAGCTTCCTTTCGGAGCTGATGATTCAGCTCTCGAAAGTATTCATATCAATGTCTGTGCCGAAACTAGGAAGTGGAGTGCCTTTGCCTAAAGAGGTGTGATCTTTGATGAATTTCAAATTCAGTTTTTTGATTTATTGCTGCTTAGACCAACACGACTGCAAATCATTGCAGAGGATTCGCGTAAATATCTGAAATCTAAGACATAGAACGCACTGCAAATTTTAGGAGTGCTTACAGAATTTTGGCGGAAGTTTCCTGCCTTTGAGAAAGCGGAATTTGCATCTCAACACAGGTGCCACTAATCCCATCTGAATTGATGGTTAGGCTTCCACCGACGCCTTCAAGCGTGTTTATGGCGTGATAAAGCCCAAGCCCACTGCCATTCTCTTTCCCAAAGGTCTTTCCTTTTGCGCCAAGCGTGGGAATTAGTTCAGGCGGGACGCCTACACCCGTATCTACAATCAAAAGGCGTACAGATTCTGCGTCGCCGAACAGGTCAACTCGGATAAGCCCTTCGGATTTTATCGCCTCTGCTGAGTTATCTAACACGTTCGATAAAATCCTATTCAGTTCTTTTGAATCCAAAGCGCAAGTCAGGTTTTGAGCTTCCGATGAAATCCGAAGATCGAAAGCAAGGCCAGCGCGATCTCTATATTGAATTTTCTTTTCCTCAACTGCCGCGAATACGATTTCAGAAACGCGATTCTTGATCTCAGTATGCTGATTCTCAATCTCTTCAGACAACACAATGGATTTTGAGCGGTGCAGGTCGTTTGCAATATCGTTGATCCGTTTAATTGCGCTTTGAATTAATGCCTTTTTGTCGGCTGGCAGGACGAGTGATTTAATTGTGTTATTCAGTGCTGCAAGTGGCGAGCGAATATCATGCTTAACCTGTCTTGCCAGCTCACCCGAAGCCCGAGTTTCCGCGTTCACCTCTGCCGCGTCCATGTGAAAATTGATTTTCTCTCTGAGGTACGAAAACTCAGCAAGGTAAATTGGCGTTTCTTGCGATGGGCGGCGTTCGCATTCCAGTATGATAGTCTTCAAATCACGTTTGATGATTCGACTAGCAAACAACAAAATACCCAAAACGAGAAGCGCGAGGGCCGAGTTTCCAACAACCGCAAACTGAATTTTTTGACGAAGCGATTGGTAGATGTCTGAATTATCAAAGTAGAGAGTCACCGTTGCGGCACTAACACTTTGCGCTTCATCATAAAACACTTCGTCAGTTACGGCATAAAGGCTCGCTTTTTTCTCAGAATCTGATTCGCAGTTAGTAACAGGAACATCTTTGGCCGTAATCGTTACGCAAGCGACTTGCGAGTTCTGGATTATGCTTTGTGCCCGAAGCCGCACTTCAACAAAACTGCCTTGAATCAGTGGTGCTCTCAAAGTCTGAACAGCAAGTTTGGAAACCACATTTTGGTGGTCTATGCGAGCGGCTTTTGCCTCCTCAAAATCACGATAAATCTGAATCGTCGTGGCAACGCCAGAGAAAATGATGACCACCAGGAATGCGACGATTCCAAAAAACTGGCCAAATCTGATTTTCTTCGGAAGTGCCTTCACGGAATCCAACCTTATTTCGTGTATTTCACGTTGATAAGCCGTGGTGTGTATCTAAAGCCGATATTCTCCTCGGTAAGACCCGAACGAGATACGGCATACATCGGCACTTTCCAGCCTGGGACCATTCGCTTCTGCTCCACGATCTTTTTATTGAACGAACGGAACAAGTCACTTCGCTTAGACCAATCTTGTTCCACACGAGCTTGCAAATAAATTGGCCGCAGATCGCCGAGGTATTCCACGAAATCCACCCCCAGAAGCTGATTCAAAAGCGGCAGAAATCCTTCGGGGTCGTTAAAGCCTCCGGCCCACGCTGCCATGACCACATCAGGCTTTTTTGAGCTGATAGTGCCAATGTCAATAGGCTTGATATTGATAACATTCACTTCGAGGCCGTAGCCATCAGCTAACTTCTTTACGTCTTCGCCCTCAAATACGAAATCGAAGGCACCTACAACTGCCACGGAAAGAACTTCTTTCTTCGTCGATTTTTGTACTTCTGGCTTCTCGAACTTCACGCGCTCAGGAAGGTAGCCAGAAATTCCTACTGGCACGATTCCGGTGGCTCGCTGGAACTTCAGGTTTTTGGCTTTTATGTCTACAAGTTCATCCAAAAAAGCCATCATGCGTGATTTCAGTTCGGCAGAGTCGTAATGTTTTCCAGTTGGATGCCACCAAAGCGAAGTCTGAACGAAACTCGTTTGCTCTTTTGATTGAATTGCTGACTTCTTCTCTCGTGAAAGTTTCGTCAATTCCTCAAAAATCGGCTGGCTTGCCATTGGAACATAGTCAGGAATTTCTTTACCAACGCTCAAGGTAGCATCATCAGCGTGACCTGAGACCCGTTTTTGATCCAGCGGTTTTGCAAGTTTAGCCCGCTTGTT
>JAHBUU010000230.1 GCA_019637895.1 Pseudobdellovibrionaceae bacterium
GCCAAGACGATCACTTTCTTTCTCTCCTCCACACGAAGAGAGTCCCAGCAGCAAACATCCGATGAATGCGATTTTCATTGGCTTCATCTTCGCTCCTCACCAGTTGATATTCAGACGAACGGAATACATCCGATTTTCTTCCGGCTTCGAGTAGGTTCCGACGTTTTCACCGTAGGTGACCGCATCCAAATTAAAGAGAGTGAACATGGCGCTCAAACCACCGGTGAAATACCCTTGGTTCAGACCCACCCGGTAGGCACCCTTCCACCAACTGGCCACGGTCCAGTCGAACTCGAATCCCAGATGCAGGCTCTTTCTAAAATTCACCGCCGGATGCATGATGTCCCGGAAGTCCATCACCCCACGGCCGCCGAAAAGCCAAAACGAAGGATACTCCCAGCGGGTTCCGATATCGATCACCCGATACATCTGCTCAGGAGCACCTGCGGACTCTTTGTTCACGAGCTTCATCGAATTGGAAAATTTCGTCTCGGCGATATTGCGGACAACCAATCCAAAACTGGGTTTCGTCAAACGCAGAAGGGACCAAAATCCCTCCGAAGGCAGCATCGGCGTGTACAAAAATCCGATATCGGCATCGACCCCAAAGCCTTCTTGAAAATCCGATATCTTGACCAGGTTCGAATCACTTGCCAACTCGAGGAAACTGATGGCTTTTGAAAAATAAGCTCGATTGATCAGCTTCCCCGTCACGCCCCAGGAAAGACGACCCGATTGAATCCCTCGGAAGTCATCCCCATATCCAAAAGCCACGGTGGAATCCAGATAAACCGTCGTATCGATCGAAGGACCGACAGAACGATGGAGAGTTCCCTCCAAAGTTAGATCTGCGGGAATGATGGCCACCCCCCAATTGGGCCGCACCACAATCCCACTCAAGGGCGTCAGACGGAGCCCCAAAGTTTTTCCGTAGTTTTTTTCGATGGCGTCCAGCATCGCCTGCTGCTTGTCAGCATCGGTGCCTGTTGTTTTCTGCGCCTCTTGGATGTCTTTCGTGATCGTCGGAAAAGAACTTGAAGCCCCTAAGTCGATAAAGAGATTCATCTCTCCATCGTCTCTGCGCGCCAAGCCCGCCGGATTGTAAAAGATCGCATTGTAGTCGTTCGCGACCGCGACAAAAGCGTCACCCATCCCAAGGGGTCGTGTTCCCACATAATGGTGATGGATGGTCCGGCTCACGCCAGCATCGGCCCGAGCGATGCTCGAAAGGCATAAAAGCGCCGCACAGCTGATGCCGGTTCTTCGCAAAATTGACTTCATCCGATAAGGCCCCCGCTTCCCAAAAGTTTAAGTGTTGAATAGAATGCTGGGTATGCGTCTTTTCCCTGCGATTCTTTTTTTGACCTTGGTCGGGAGCCTTTCCCACGGTGCTCCTCACGAAGAAACCGGTCGTCCGTCTTTCTCCTCTGAGGATTCGTCTTCGCACGCGCCTTCGGTCGATATCGAAAAGACCGAATCCGTCCAAATGTCGGGTCCCTCAGGCACCGAAGAATCTCCGGTCATCTCGAGCTTCAAAGTCTCATGGAAATCTCGAAGCAACGAACGCCTGCAAGTCCACGCGGGCCTTCTTGCCGGAGATCTGATCGAAAAAAACAAACAAGAGTCTTCACCCTTCGTCGGCCTTCTGTATCTGAGAAAATTCGATCCACAAACCGCTTGGGATATTTCGACGGACTTTGCGGCCCGCTCTTGGTTTCGCCTGAATGGCGGAAAAAGATTCTATGTCGGAACCGATCGCGGACATCGCCCTTATCTTCGCGTCGGCGCCTCACAAACCGTCCCTTTCGACGGTTTTCCATCCCAGGCATTGTCCTTCGAAACAATGAAAGTCTCCGGAGGAGTCGGCTTCGGAAACCTCTTCGACGAAAACGAAAACTGGAGCGCCCAGTTCGACCTGCAATGGGGCAGCCTCGGCGGAGCCCTTCAATTCACGCTCGGCTGGAACTTCGATCTCTAGCTCTCAGCCGATGCAAGAACCAAGGCCTCAAGGTTTTACGAAGACCTTTCGGGCTGAGGGGGTCTGGC
>JAHBUU010000231.1 GCA_019637895.1 Pseudobdellovibrionaceae bacterium
AATAGTTATCGCCGCCGCAGGAAACAAAAACCGTACTCGTCAAAAGCAGGATGACGAGAATTTGGAAAAAGAGTCTGCGATGATGACTTTCCATCAGAACCTCACCGCCAGCTTCGCGGCCACCCGACGATCTTCACGAGGTGCTCCGGAGACTCCGACCTCTTCGCCATGAGAGGAAATTTGAAACTGCAGACGCTCCGACGCGATTTCAAGTCCCGCCGTCCAGTATCTTTGGTGATAACCGGCTCGCAGGAAAATTCGATCTCCGAAGTTGAGCTCTCCACCGAAATGCATGAGCTTGGCTTTGTCGTCCACATCCGAAGCCGAAAGGAGTCCTTTGTATTCGATGGACCACTGCGACCTGACTCCGTTGCTATGAATCGGAGAAATCGAAAGTCCCACATCCAAATCTTGGCGAACCAAGGAGGGTCGTTCGGTGGTATCAGGACCACGAAAGCCTGTCATTTTATCGAAGCTTGTCCCACCAACATCACGTAATACAGCACCGAGAGTCGGCAGAAGTTTCCATGGGGCGGTCAATTGTACGCCGATATCCGTGCTGACACCGACGCCCTCTCGCAAAGTTCCCGCCGACGCAAGCGATCCATTGTCGAGAGGCAAAGCGGAATCAAGGTCGTCATTCACTTCGAGACGCGAGATGACCTTTCCGGAAAAACCGATCTTGAGACGACCACCCCAGAGGCGCAAGTTGTATCCAAGCACCAAGGCCAAATCGTCTTGATGAAAGGTTTCGATCGTCTGCGGGTCGATCGCTCTCATATCCAAGACATAACGTCCCAGCAAACCGATCCCGAAATTCCGTCCGACAAAGGAGGGAAAGATCTGCGCGCGCGCATGGTATTGTTTTCCAGGATTATCGAGAGCGACTTGCGAGATGTCCTTGATACTGAAGGGACCGTTAAAGATCTTTTCCCTGCGCATTGGTGAAACGTGATTATTGAACTCGATTTCAGGGTCTAAAATGGTTCCGTAAAAATCCCGAAGTCGCCCCAAGGCGGCCGGGTTCAAAAGCAGCGCCGTCTCATCGTTCACAGTGGCGACAGAGACTCCACCCATTCCAAGCGAACGGATGCCATTATAAAATTCCCTTCGTTCCTGCGCCTGGGCCGAAACGGCAAACAGGGCTCCAAAAACAAAGGCCACAAGAGCGGACTTCATCCTTTTATTATGCGTGCGCCCCGCCCCTCCCTCTGAGTCCAGAACAAAGGATTCAGACCAAAGTCACCAGAGGTTAGGCCAGGAGAGTCTGATTCGGAAAACCGCGACTTTTAGGGAGGAAAGGCCAAGGCCCGTTTGAAAAACTCGATCGCCACCGCTCGGGAGTTCGAGGCCCCACCCGCCGCAGAAATAGCCTCGGTCATCATTCCACAAAGAGTCTTGTTCGCGACCCCTCCGGTGGGACAACTGATCTGTGCCGCCGAAACGAGGACGGCTCCGATTCCGCTCTGGGCGTTGACGGCATCACTGCTGGGCGTGTTGGCATTCACTAGTTGAACGATGGCCAAGGCCTTTGCCTGATCCGCTGGATCCAGCGGATTGAAAGAATTCACGTCTGCACAATCCGAAAGATCATAGTAAGGGAAATCGTAGGTTCCGTTCGGGACTGGAGCTGTGGCGCAGCTCACGACCGTGCTGAAATAGTTGATGAGCGACATCGACAGATAACTGAAGCTGGCCAGCAGGGTCGCCCCTTTGGCTCCGCTGGCAAGACAAGCTTCGAAAGTCTTTTTTGCGTTCTGGAGATCCGCCGGCGGGCCCCCTTGAGAGGTAAAACTCAGGATCTCCATCATCGCCAGAGTCTTGTCCGAACTGGGATTGCTGCCCAATTGATCGAAGCCGCGAATAATTCGTCTGCCGCTAGCCAGATCCTCAGCCATGAAAC
>JAHBUU010000232.1 GCA_019637895.1 Pseudobdellovibrionaceae bacterium
CTCGGGAAAACCTGGAGGCAGTGCTGAGTTTTGAGGGGGCTTGAGTCTTTGCTTTGCGTTTTTATATTGGCTGAACTGATGTGGTCGCTCTGAGAGCGGAAAACTAGGCTTTCTTTTTTGAGCGTTTTTTGACGGACAAGGTGAGTGCGTAGGTCATGATCGGTTCTGGGCTGATTGAGGGGACGTAGGCGTAGCCTTGGAATTTTTGTTCCAATCTGTCGTTGGTTTCTAGTGAGCGTGCGATCAGGTCTTTGACTCCGGCGGCTTCGGGGCAGACGAAGTGGACGTCGCCTTCGGCGCGTTTTAAAAATTGAGAGTCGAATTGTTTGAACAGGAAGTCGATCTTTTGGCCGCTTTTTTGGATTTGATCGACGGCCATGAGGGCGATGGAGAGTTCGGCTCCCATGGCCAGGCTTCCGAAGTACATGACCCGGAGATGGTTTTTGGTGCGGTAGCCGAGCCCGATTTTGATTTCGCTTTTCTCATCGGTGAGCTCCACGACTCGCGGAGTGACGAAGGCGAGCAGGGGAATTTTCAAAAGGCTGAGGCCATTCACAAGAGCGGTGAGTTTCAAATTTGAAAAGTTCATTCCCGAATGATAGCGGCTGGAGTCGGGTCTTCGCAATGATGGTTTGTGGGGAAAATCTTAATGACCGATCACGTTGATTTGCCAGGACTTCAAGGTCGAATTGCAGGCGGGCATGCCGCCGATGGCCTTCAGCGTCCAGGGGCCGTTCGAAGCTTCGCCGTAAAAGGCATTGCTCAGAAAGATATGGGATTCGATCTGATCATCCAGCAAACGGCTGTTGATGTTCATCAGGATGTTTTTCGTTCCGCGAGGCGAGGTGAGCTCAAGGCCGATGGCTCCGATGCAGTCGGCGGCGGCAACCCGTACCTGTACGGCTTCGACGGTCAACGTGTTTGGAACGTTCAACTGGGAAGTGGTCCCGGTGATCGAACCGCCGGTGATCGCCAGATTGATCGGGCCGGAATCGATCGTCCATGTATTGCCCGAGTTTGTTTCCTGCAGAGGACCTAGTGTTGAAACATAAGTTTTGGCCATGGTGACGGCGGCATCCACGTTGATCCGACCGAAACCATACCAGTTGTGAAAGGCGTACCCGGCGTCGTTGGTGACCCAGCCTTGTTCGTAGTCGTGTCCCGCGAGGTTACCACCCATCGGATGAGTGGTGACGCCCACACTGGCATGAACCTGGTCTGCGGTGACCGCAAAGATATGTTTGACGTCTCGCCAGGTCAGGTTGGGATTCGCCGACAGCAGCAAGGCCGCGGCTCCGGCCACCACGGGGGCGGCGCTCGAGGTTCCATTCATCGTCGAGGTGTGGCGGCAATTGCCATTGGGCGAAGTGCCTTTCTCGAAGGGATTGTACAGCCGGTTCAGTCTTTTGATCCCTGACGAGCAGCCTTGGAAATCCGTGGTGAGCATCGCGGGTTCTTTGTCAATGGCCGTCGATGAAGTGGCGAAGCCATATTCACCACCGGGTGCTGAAACCCAGATGTTCGAACCTGGCGAGGAGTAACTGGATTTTTGCCCCTTGGCGCTCAAGGCTCCGACGTTGATGGTGTAGGGCGAAGTTGAATCCTCGCTGAAATTCGCATTGCCGAAAACGGGATCCGATTCAGAGGCCGACGTCGAGCAGTCCGCCAAATAGCCGTGGAAATCGTTGCCCGCCGCTTTGACGTAGATGGCTCCTTTGCCGCCTCGGAGATTGGTGGCTCCGGTTTTCATTTTGTCTCGCAAGGCATCCGGATATTCGTTCAGCATGCACTGCGGATCGCCCCAACTGTAATTGAAGACATCGAAGGCGCCCGCGAATTGATCGTAGGTCGCCGCATTCAATAAGCCTC
>JAHBUU010000233.1 GCA_019637895.1 Pseudobdellovibrionaceae bacterium
GGTATTCCATGAACGGAAGACCGCGCTGATCGCTCCCCACAGTTGCTCCATCGGATCTTCAGGGAAGGCCTGGCCGGTGGACGAGCGAACCATGTCTTTGAATTTCTTCACCAGAAGTTTCAGATCAGCTTCGGTGAGTTCGGTATCGAGCTTGTAGCCTTTTTCGTCCTTCATGTCCTCCATGGTGACGTCCAGCAATGAGGCATTCATGCCCAAGACGACATCCGAGTACATTTGGATGAAACGACGATAGGAATCCCAAGCAAAGCGGGCATTGCCGCTGCCTTGAACGAGTCCTTCGACGGTTTGGTCGTTGAGACCGAGGTTCAGAATGGTGTCCATCATCCCCGGCATCGAGGCACGAGCCCCCGAGCGCACGCTCACCAGCAAGGGGTTTTTGGCATCACCGAATTTTTTATTGATTTTCTTTTCTACGCGCTGAAGGGCTTCGAGGACTTTGGGTTTTACCCAGTCCGGAAGCTTTCCGCCATTTTCGTAGAAGTGGGCGCAGATGTCCGTCGAGATGGTAAATCCCGGAGGCACCGGCAGTCCGAGCGAAGTCATCTCGGCCAGGTTCGCACCCTTCCCGCCGAGGGTGTTTTTCATTCCCGCATTGCCTTCGCTTTCACCGGCCGCGAAAAAATAAACGAACTTTTCGGGGGCTACCATCTTCTTCGTCTCCTGAAGCGAGCTTTCCGTCATGTTCCGACTCATTTCCTCTTTCCTTTGTGAGGGGTTTAGAAGTTCTTCATTTTGGCCGCGATGTACGCATTCAGCTCGGAGATTTTCACTCTCTCCTGCTTCATGGTGTCGCGGTGACGAACCGTTACGGCTTGGTCGTTCAAAGTGTCAAAATCCACCGTGCAGCAGAACGGCGTTCCGATCTCGTCCTGACGGCGGTAGCGTTTTCCGATCGAACCGGCCTCGTCGTACTGAACGTCGAAGTCCTCGGCGATCTGATCGCGCAGTTTTTCGGCGACCGAAGTCAGCTCCTCTTTTTTCGACAGAGGAAGGACGGCGGCCTTGATCGGAGCGATCTGCGGGTGAAGCCCCAGAACGATCCGGGTGTCTTCCTGACCTTTTTCATCGGTGGTGACTTCCTCGCGATAAGCGTCGCAAAGGAAGGCCAGGAACAAACGATCGCAACCGACGGCGGTTTCGATGACGTAAGGGATGTATTTTTCTTTTTTCGCTTCGTCGAAGTACTCAAGGTTTTTCCCCGAGAATTTCGAGTGCTGGGACAGATCGAAGTCGCCGCGATTGTGCACGCCTTCGAGCTCCGAAAAGCCCATCGGGAATTTGTACTGAATGTCGACGGCGGCCTTCGCATAGTGGGCCAGTTCGTCGGGGCCGTGGGGTTTGAATTCCAGGTTTTCAGCTTTGATGCCGTACTTGCTGTAGAAATCCCAACGGATCTTTTTCCACATCTCGAAGAACTCGGCGTCGGTTCCTGGCTTGACGAAGAATTGCATCTCCATTTGTTCAAACTCGCGAGTCCGGAAGATGAAGTTCCCCGGAGTGATTTCGTTCCGGAAGGATTTTCCAATGGCGGCGATTCCGAACGGCACTTTGTAACGGGAGCTTTGTTGGCAGTTCTGGAAATTCACGAAGTGGCCTTGTGCGGTTTCAGGACGCAGGTACACGACACTGCCGCCGTCTTCGACGGGACCCATATGGGTCTTGAACATCAGGTTGAACTGACGAGGCTCGGACAAATCC
>JAHBUU010000234.1 GCA_019637895.1 Pseudobdellovibrionaceae bacterium
GAAAAAGAAAATCTCCCTTGAAACTCTAAGCGGGCTAAATGGCAGAGCCACCGGCCTGAGCGCTGCTGAGGTTACCTCTCAGCGTTCACGCTTCGGAGCGAACGCGATCATTGAACGCACCGGCAACCCATGGCTTGAGCTTTTCGTGGATACTATCAAGGACCCGATGATCTGGTTCCTGGTTGGTATCGGCACGGCGTTCTTTTTTGTAGGTGATCGCCAAGAGGCGATCATTCTGTTCTTGGCGACCATTCCATTGCTTTTCATGGATGCCTTTCTCCACTGGAGAACGCAGGCATCCACCGCGTCCCTCAAGGGACAATTAGCTGCGGAAGCCATGGTCATCCGTGACGGAAAACGCCTTAGAATTGATTCGCACGATATCGTTCCTGGCGATTTGGTTGTTCTGAATTCAGAGGATCATTTTCTACCTGCGGATGGATTCTGGGAAAACGTTGACTCGCTCCAAGTGGACGAGTCGGTGCTGACTGGGGAGGCGTTTCCGATCACCAAAAGAACCATTCCTTTTGATGCTTTTCGGTCCGTTCAAGAGGTGCTCGTCGATTCCGAGTCGCTGGGCTTTGCCGGAACTCGGGTCCTAACGGGAAGCGGCCTTCTCCGCATTCTGTTCACGGGAAAAGAGACCTCCTACGGTGAAATCGTGCAGTCGGTCTCCGCTATCACTCACGAACGCACCGCCCTCCAGCATTCGATCGCGAGGTTAACCAAGGGGCTTATCTACTCCGCCATCGCATTCTGCCTGTTTCTCGCTTTTATCAGAGTTTACCAGGGGCACGGATGGCTAGATGCGCTCTTAAGTGCCGCGACTCTCGCAGTGGCCGCAATCCCAGAGGAGTTTCCGGTCGTCTTCTCTTTCTTCCTCGGTGTCGGTGTTTACCGGCTGGCGAAGCGGGGCGCCCTGGTTCGCCGCGCAGTCTCTGTCGAGAATATCGGGCGAATCACTCGAATCTGTACGGATAAAACCGGAACGATTACCGCCGGCGAGCTCAAACTTACCCATGTCGATGCAGCTAGCCCATACTCGGAATCAGAAGCTCTTTTCTTTGCGGGCGCGGCATCGAACCCTGACGGCACTGATCCAATCGACCAGGCGATCTTCGCCGCCTCAAAAGAAAGACAATTGAATATTCCACCGCGGACGAGTGTGATTCCGTTCACTGAAGATCGAAAGCGAGAAACGGCCTTCTTCGAAAATCAAGGCCGTGCATTTTGCGCGATGAAAGGCTCTCCAGAAACGATCTTGTCGAAGTCCACGCTTTCGAGCGAGGAAAGAAACAAGTGGCTCGACCGAACCACGAACTGGGCGCGGGAGGGGCATAAGCTTTTGGCTGTCGGAACTCGTGAAATGACGGCCGCCGAGCAGCGGGACGAAAAAGAGCCGGATTCTGGGTTTCGGTTCGCGGGCCTCCTTGCATTCGAAGACCCTGCGCGCCCCGAGGTTCGCCCGGCTATCGAATATTGTGGAAAAAATGGAATCAGAGTTTTGATGATTACCGGCGACCACCCTCAGACTGCAGCCGCAATCGCAAAGGATGTCGGGCTAGGAAAGGGTCCGCCCATCGTCATCTCAGCGGAATCT
>JAHBUU010000235.1 GCA_019637895.1 Pseudobdellovibrionaceae bacterium
GACGGCCATCGAACACAACTCGGTTCTGAATGCCACCAAAGCCCTCGGCGATCTCGGGGCTGAAATTGACATCCTTCCGGTCGACAAGAACGGACAGGTTTCACCCGAAGCGGTCGAGCGGGCCATCAAACCGCACACCAAGCTCGTCTCCGTGATCTGGGTGAACAACGAGATCGGCACTATCAACCGCATGAAAGAGATCGGCGAAATCTGCCGTCGGAAAAACGTCTATCTGCACAGCGATGGCACCCAAGCCGTCGGGAAAATCCCCGTGGATCTGTCCCAGATGCCGATCGATCTGCTGAGCTTCTCTGGACACAAAATGTATGGCCCAAAAGGCGTCGGCGCCCTCTTCGTGCGCAACAAAGACCCCCATGTCTCGATCAAGCCTTTCTTTTTCGGCGGTGGCCATGAACGAGGTTTGCGCTCTGGAACACCGAATGTTCCCGGAATCGTGGGACTTGGGGCTGCGGCGGAAATCTGCTCGCAGGAACTCCCTGCGGACATGGAAAAGGCCCTGCAACTTCGCCAACGTCTTTGGACAAAACTCAGCCAAGGACTCCCCGGTCTTCGCCTGAACGGTCACCCGGAAGAACGCTCCCCGATCAACCTGGCCCTGATGTTCCCGAAGCGAACGGTGGAATCCTTGCTGCCGACCCTTCAGGGTTTGGGCTTTTCAACGGGCAGCGCCTGCAGTGCCGGACGCGTTTCCATCAGCCATGTTCTGGCCGGTCTTGGCTTTGGCGAGGACGAAGCCTCCAGGTCTTTGCGCCTCTCGGTGGGCCGCTGGACGACCGAGGATCAGATCGACAAAGCAGTCGAAATGATCCTCAAGGCCCATCAAGGTTAATTCCTGAAGACTTCAGAGACTCGTTCACATTGGACATTAAGCATCGTAATTTCAAATATTTACGCCGCTATCTAAAAGTCCTGCTCGACCTTCGTAAGATTGCCTCAAGACCGCTCGCCCTCTGTTCTTTCCGGAAGGCTTATGATACATTGATCTTCTGACACGGAGGAATCCAAGTGATTCAGATCAGCGAAACGGCCGCACAAAAGATTGCTTCTCTTAAAAAAGACGAGGGTCGTCCCGAGACCGCTCTTCTTCGTGTGCAGGTCAAAAAAGGCGGCTGCTCCGGTCTTTCCTACAAGATGGACTTCGACAACGAGCCTCAAGCCACCGACAAAGTCTTTGAAAGCTTCGGCCAAAAAATCGCCGTCGATGCTCAGAGCTTTTTGTATCTGATCGGCATGACTCTCGACTATTCCGGTGGATTGAACGGCAAGGGTTTCGTCTTTAACAACCCGAACGCCTCTAAGAACTGCGGCTGCGGCTCGAGCTTCAACGTTTAGTTTTTGGCTGATTAGGCCGCTTCTTCGCGAACCATTTTAAGGAATTCTTCGATCAGAAACGAAACCTCGTCTGGTTTCGATTTGCTAAGGATATGGCCACCCTCGGGCCAGACGACGGCGCGCTCGGCCTGGAGACGGAACGCCAGATCTCGATAAGCGTCTTCACCA
>JAHBUU010000024.1 GCA_019637895.1 Pseudobdellovibrionaceae bacterium
CTCGCATCCAGATCACCCTCCCCCTAGGCTGCCCCATCCCCGCTCCAAACGGAAACCTGGAGGCGTTGCTCATTCCTGCGGAGGTGTGTGTGTGTGCTCTTCGCATTGATCTCGCGAATCATTACTTATCACTCAAAACAACGAGAACTTGTGCCCCCAACTGGGAGCATGGCTTCCAGGTTTTGTGGAGGGCTTTGGGTGGGCCTTCCTGGCTTCTAAAATGCAAAAAGCGAGATTGGGTTTCCCCATCTCGCTTTTTTTGGAACCCGGAACTTCTCTCTCACGAAAGGAGTTCCGAATGCCGGATCTACACACCGAATATGTGTCTATTCGACAGTTTTTGGACAAAGCTCGACGGATCTTAAGTCTGGTTTTACTGGCACTGAAGATTCTGAAACTTTTGTTCGAACTTTTTAGGTAACGTTCTTTCAGGAGTTGCCCAACGTGTTCATGACTGAGGCGAGTGACTGCGCTTCGGTCGTTTGACAACTCGAGAGGGGTTTCGGCTCCGGGCGGATGGGGAAATCCGCTTTTTCATGTCATGAATTACGACGTTCGATTGATTCTGACCAGAGAAAGGCCACGCACCAGCAAGGCCGCAATCGCACCGAAGGCGGCGCCTCCCAAGTGGGCGCTGTAGGCGACACCCGTCATCAGGCCATCCGGAGAAGCGAGCAAGCCCGTCGCATCTGCCAGCAAATACAAAGGCAGGATCAACAGTGTTGGCAAATAAATAAACCCGTTCAAACCCGGTGTGGGGAAAAGTAGATAGTAATACCGGATTCGCCATTTCGGTTCAGCCAAAGCATAGAAAGCAATCAACGCACTCACGGATCCGCTGGCACCGACCATCGGAATATAACTTCCGGGGAAAAGCCCCAGGAAAAACACTCCGCCGGCGATCCCGCCCATCAGATACAGAATCAACAAGACGGTCCCGCCAAAAAGTCCTTCGATCGCCCAACCGATGAAAATCAGGAAAACCAGGTTGCTGGCCAAATGTAAAAATCCGATATGCGAAAACTGATAGGTCAACCAAGCAAAGCTTTGATTCCGCAGCGGGCTCAAACCGAAGCGATGCAGCCGATCTTCGGAAAATTTGTCCTGAAAAGTCGCGACCGATTTTCGGAGTTCAGCCAGAGCAACCTCATCGCCATGAAATGCGAAAGACGAAACACCTTCCAGGAAAAAGCTCTGCCTGACCGCATAGTAACCGATCAACTGCAAATCCACCGATCTGGAAGTGGACACTTCAAAGATCCAATCCGGAGTCTTTTCACGAACCTCTTCCGGAGAAACAGCGATCATCTGCAGGAAAGCCCGACCAGCGGTTTCGAGATTTTTTTCTTTGACTAAATCCATGGTCGGAGACGCCGGAGCATCGGCAAAGAAAATCAAAAAAACCGCAATATTCAAAAACACCAACATCCAGGTGATGGGACGATGGTTCCATGACTGAGGGTTCTCAGGACATGGCAGAATCATCGCAACTCGTACCTTTCCTCGAAATCACGGATGATGTCCCGCAAATCGCTAGACGCGGGCTCACGCCCCTGGGACTTGCCCTTGATTTTCCAAATATTGCGAACTTCCTCACGAGCCAGGTACTCGTCGAACAAAGCTTCCTGTCGAAGGTCGGCGATCAAAGCCGCAGCCGAGGCGAATTGCTCACGATCGATGGTTTCTCGCACCAGCAGCAAACGTGCGGTCAAGCTGCCAAGACCCTTCTTTCGCAGGATGTTCCCGCGCTCAGGATCCGTCGAAGATGCAAATTTCGAAATGGCACAGGCTTCACCACTTGGTGATGATTCGCAGACTCGGTCCAAATAGGACCGACTGACCTCATCCTCGGGATTCAGCAAACCCTTCGCCAGTTCGGCAAAGGCTTTCAGACTCCCCTCTTGTTTCCACAAAATGGCATTCGCCTCTTTTTCCAGACAAGCCGACGAAATCAAGCCCGCAACGAATAAGCCCGTGGCTCGGTCCAAACGCTCTTGACCTTTCCAGGATCCATCCACGTCTTCGCAGAAAGCGGAATCCTGATTGGACACGACGTTCAAACGCTCGTAAGAAGTGCGCACACCATTGGAAACACCCACCAAGGCCATGGCACCGACAAAGGCCATCATCCGTGACCACGAACGAAAAAAATTCCGCTCCAGATCGATAGGCCCAAAATCGCTGGGTTCTTTCAGAGTGACGACGATGGTATCAAAGGCGCGATCATGCAGAGCGCGTCTCAACGGATGAGTGTAAACCGCCAGAACCGGAAGCACGAAAAAGAAGCTGCTCCAGTGAAGGAAGCTTCGCCCCAATGATTGCATCAGATCCAACGAATGACCTTGCTGATAAGATCTGACCTCGAGCTTCAGGAATTTCTGCCCAGGAGTCGCTCCCCAGTAAAAAACGAACAGGGCTTCGGCCAGAACCAACAGTGCAAACCAGGTCGAGACCAATGAAAACCACAACATCCACGAGGCCGTGCTGTCGGATTGCACCAACACCATCGTTCGTAAACTCTTCAGCAATCCCGAAGTGACGAAAGCAAAGACCGGAGTGAAGATCAGGAAATCGATCAGGAAAGCCAACATCCGATCGGCGACCGGTGCAATAGCGGGAAGATCGGTCCGAGGCTCGCGTTTTTGATAAGAAAAATCCGGGTAAACCATATCTCCTTTTCGGAGGGCTTCCCGGATCTCTCAGGTCCTGAATCTTGGATTCAAACTGTTTATTTCACAGAGAGCGAAGTCATATGACCCGACTCATCCAGACCGACCTTCGCCGTTCCGACGATGGTCTTGTCAGAGCCGATCAAATTCCACACTTCTTCGGAAGTTTCGGTTTTCACCAGGCTCACCTCTTGGAAGGGAACTGCGAAAGCCGCACGATACTTCGTCAAAAGAGCCGCACGATCCTTGATCACGAGCGGAGAATCCGAACGGTCATTACGGATGAATTCGATGGAGCTGACACGATCACCATCCAAGCGCATGGCATAGCGGCCTTGCAAATAACCATAAATCAGATCATCGCGAAGCGACGGTTTCACAGCCAGATGAGCGGCCAAACCGCGCTGCTGACCCAACTCGCGAGCCATCTGATGTTCCCACTTCACGTCCGCTTGAGACTGAAGAGGACCCAAACTCGCGATACCACGACCCGCAGCCTGCTGCTCGGGACGCGTGATCATTTGATTCGAAAAGACAGAGATCATCAAAATAGACAAGATAGACAGAGCCAAGACCGCTTTCTGGTTCGCTCCACGCTCGCGGATGCGGGCCCGGATCGTCTGGTCTTTTGGAAAAGGAATCACATTGTCGTTCTTTTTCATCATAAGGCTCCCCTTTACCTCGCGGATGTTTCAATGACTGACATTGCGAGGTTCGTGCCGTGTCTTCCCCTGTTCTTTTCGACATGGATGACCATGAACTGAACACCTGAACGAGTCTTGATTGACGTCTCAGAATGATGATCTCATTTCGAGACGGATCTTCGCGAGTCCTGCATGGCGGGCTCTCGACGGAAGTCCGTAAGAGCACGCAGAATCCAGCTATCCTGACCAACCACCATCTCTTTCAGTTCGTAATAAAGGTTGCGGTCGACTCGGACCCCCGCCCCCTCGAGACGCTTTCCCCGACGGGTCTGGTAAACCGCTTCGGGAACGGAGACTCGCCAGCCCTCGCCGAGTTCGGGAAAGTCATACCAAACGCCCACCAAGAGCTGTCCTGCGGAAGAAACCCCAAGAACTCGCGCATCCAGATAGTCACGCAGAGCCTGGGCCACCATCTCGGCCGTCGACGCCGTTTGCCCATCGATCAGCACGGTCACCCGCGCCGTCAAGCAACGAGGGGCCGCTTCGGTTTTCAGACGGATGAGGTCATGAGCATCCAACACGGTCAGTTGTTCCTGGTTTCGCAGGTCATTCGGCAACACCGCCTCACGAGACAACTTCGCCCGGGGTTTGATCAAAAAACCGATTTCTTGTTCACCGCACATGAAAGGCGCCAGGAAACGCAGGCCCGCCACGAAATTCCCACCGCCATTGCCCCGCAGATCCACGATCATCGAGGCGGTTCTTGGAACCTTGGCAATGAATTGATTCCATCGGGTCTCATTGAAAAACTCGGCGCGAAAGGAAGGGACTTTGATCAACACCGTCTTGGGGTCAATTTCAACATAGGACGGCCGTTCGTCGATTTTGATTTCCATCGGTTCGACGAGAACCTCAAATTTTTCAGCACCACGTGCGATCCGCATCAGACCACCGATGGTTCTCGCCAAAGCCGGAGCCGGTGACGTGTCCTGAATGGACAGAATCAAATCTCCCGCCTGCAGACCGGCGCGACTGGCGGGCGAATTTTCATGAACTTGAAAGATGACGAGCTCACCGTCGACGAATTCGCTTTCGATACCGGTCTCGACGTTCACTCCCCGCCAAAGCCTCGCGACTTCATTGGGATGATAAATCTCGAGGTGTGAAACACCCAACCGCCCCATCAAAAAGCGCGAGTCCCGGAGAATGGTTTCTCTTGATGTCGATGGCGTCACCAAAGCCGCACGGGCACGACAAACCTGATTCCACTCGACGGTGTCTTTGGCTTCGAGATAAATTTTTTGTTCGATGAGTTCACAGAGACGGGCGTAGGGATTCACGAATGTTTGATGCCTGACCCACTGGATTCCCCCCCAGAGGCCCGATCCAAAGATCGCGATGGCAATCAATATTCGCATTCGAGGATCCTTTCAAAGCAAGAGAGCCGACGAAGCGTCGGCCCTCCTGTCACGAACGAATCAAAGATGAGCTTACGCAGCTTGTTTGCGGCGACGAGCGGCAGAAGGATCGATCTGGTACTGCTTCACTTTGCGGTACAGAGTCGCCCGTCCGATACCGAGGGCTTTCGCCGCTTCAGTCAGATTGCCTTTGTATTGGGAAATGGCGTCTTCGATGGCTTTCGCCTCGAGCTCTTCCATTTTCTGAACCTTGGGTTCAGCACCGAAGTTCGGAGTCGGAAACGGCACAACGTTTCCACCAGTGTAAGCTTCAGAAGTGTTGTGGCCTACGCTGAGGGCAGGAGTTCCCTGAACCAGCTGTTGACGGAAGAAGACGCTTTCCAGCCCTTCACGCCATTGCGCCGACGAGTAAACTTGCAAAGTGACATTCTGAGCTTCCCAGTACTTGCGAGCCTGCTCAATCGTTTCATGGTTATCACAAACCATGATCATCATCGTCCGAGACATCATCGTCCTCCCCATATTGAGACGTTTTCAAGAGTCGTGTTTCGACAGGTACTCTATCGGCGAATCATTGTGAGAATTGAGGGGTGTCTCAAAAAAAAATTCCGACCTCCCTAAGGCCTCGGAAAATCACGGGTTTCAGGGGGTTCTTGACGGATGTCCGGTTCTAGGCGGTGGCCTGGACCATGGCCGTAGGATTCGATCTTCGAGATCAGCTCGTTCCGGTCCACGGGCTTGGTCAAATAGTCGTCAAATCCGTGCCGGATGGCCTTGTCACGCTCTTCCCGGAGGGCATGAGCCGTCAACGCCAGGATGGGCCGGGTAAAGCCCCTCTCTCGAAGCTGCCTTGTCGCCTCGAAGCCATCCATGCCGGGCATCTGGATGTCCATCAACACCAGATCCCAATCACCAACAGAGGCCTTCTCGACACCTTCTTTGCCATCTCCAGCAAAGGAAACCTCGGCACCGTTTCGTTTGAGCAGAGTGCTGACAAGGACTTGATTGTCGACCGAGTCTTCCACCATCAGCACTCGCAGTCCCGCCAATCGCACCGAGCGGGTCAAACCTTCTTCACGTTCCTTGGCCAAAGAGACCGGATCATCGACAAAGCTCTCTGAAATCTCGGCGTGCAAATTCAACTGGAAAACGCTTCCTCCGCCAAGAACGGTCGAGATCAGTTGCAGATCTCCTCCGATCAGTTCGGCCAGCCGATGGGAAAGCGCCAAACCCAAACCCGTTCCACCATAGCGCCGTGCCGTCGAAGGGTCTCCCTGACGAAACGGATCGAAAAGATTCTCTCGGTGATCACCCATGATTCCGACGCCGGTGTCGATGACTTGGAAGGTGATGTCCCGAAAACTTTTCTGCTCGCAAGGATGGCTCTCGATCACCAAGCGGACGGCCCCGCGCTCTGTGAATTTGACGGCATTCCCCAAAAGGTTCACCAGGATCTGACGAAGCAAAGTCGGATCCGTTCGAATACCTTTCGGCAGCTCCCCTTTTGTCTCGACCGAAAAGGCCAAGCCTTTGCTGACCGCCTTGGTTTCAAAGCTTTCCTTCAGATCATTCAAAAGAGTCTGCACACCGACCTCCGCCCAATCCACATCCAGCCGACCCGCTTCCACCTTGGACAAATCAAGGATGTCATTCACCAAGGCCGCCAAGGCCTCGGCGTTCAGTCTGATTTTCGACATGTACTTTTCGCGCTCACTGCCCTCCAGATCCGGAACCGCCAACAAATCGATGAAGCCCAGAATCAGCCCCAATGGAGTGCGGATCTCGTGACTCATGTTCGCCAGGAAACGGCTCTTCGCCTGATTGGCCAGCTCCACCTCGAGTTCGCGGTTCTTCCGATCCGTGATGTCGACCGAAATCCCGACCATGCCTTTGACTCCGGTTCGGGAGTACATCGGAATCATCGTCGTTTCATACCAACGATCCTCGAAGGCATATTCCCCTTTGCACGTCTGACCGCTCAGAGCACTGCGAATGGCCCCCAAGATGACCGGGAAGTCCGCAAGCTCATCGAACAGATTGCGACCCAAAAGACTGCGACTATCTCCGAGAAACTCGATCCCCAGCCCTTGAGCCATCGTGCAGGCACCGGTGTTATCCATCGCCCACAGAATCAAAGGGGCGCTGTGCAAAACCGCGTTCATCTTTTCTTGCAGATCCAGCAAAGACCTGGAGGCCAAGTTTTGCTGGCGCTGGCTCTGCCGCCAGACCAGATAGACCGCCAGCACGAGCCCGACGCCAAGAACCGTCAGAAACAGAATGGACCCCACCGACACCAGCCGACTTTGCCGAAGCTTTTTGACCATCCCTGCCGGCAAGTTTCCGCCATCGGCAGGCCTGACGATTTGATTCCACTCTTTGAGAGTCCGCTCGGTGCCATTGAGTTGAAGGAAAAAGATCGATAGGTTCGCCACCAGCAACAGCGGGACGACGATAAAAAATGCCTCCGTGATTTTCGGAGACCAATCACTCACCTTTTTCCGGATCAAAGATGCCCCCTCAAGGATGTAAAGAGGAGGAATAAACAAAATAAGTGCTAGAGACAAATGACGGGACCGTCACATCATTTAAGGAAAACTGAATCGGTCCCTAACGAGGCCCCGCAGAACAGCGGAGCCTAAGGTTCAGGTCGCTTATCGACGACCTGATTTGATTTTGACTTGCAGTTTGGAGATCAGATGCACGGCCATTTTTTCTTGGACCTTGCACATTTTCAACTCATCGCGGCGATAGGAGCGTTGAGAAGGGGTCAGAGTGCCCGTCTCGAGTTCCATCTCATAATCCATTTTCGCGGACCGGATGCCTTCGAGTTCTTTGGTCTGTTGTTTGAACAGTTTGGTCACGCCAGAAAGAGGAGCGACTTCGATCCACTCTTCTTTACCGCGGTACCAGCTCACCATCCGCAAAAAGCGGGCTTTGTTTTTCGCCAAAGTGAAGCGAGGGTACTGTTCTTCTCCCAAATCCAGGATGTTGTTGATCTCATCCAGGTTCAAATCTTCTTCTTCGTCGTTAACCATCAACGCATTGATGTTGTTCGCGTGAATTCCAGTCATCGGCGTCACGTTGGCGTCGATCATTGGATTCTCGGGATTCAAGATGTCGTTTTCGAACACAGACTGTCCTCCCCATTTTTGATTTATTTCGAGCAGAGGCCTTTCTTATACCTCATTTCCTCTCAATGACACAATATGTCACTTGTGTAAAAAAATGACAGGCTTCTGTGGAGTTAAGTCCCCTGAATCAGGCGCCAAGGCCCGCGATTGAAGCGATTTCAATGGATTCCGAGGTCCTCTCACGCGGACTCGATGGACTTCGTCTTGCAGCGTTTCGAAGTCGGAGGCCTCTTATGAAAACATGGTTCATCACGACCCTGACCCTGCTTGCCCTTCAGGCGAACGCTCAGCTTTCTCTGCCCGTACCGGGTGATTATATCCCGGAGACGACGAACGAAGGCTCGCAACCTCCTGCCGTCAAGCCGATCGAACCCGGAACCTCCGTCGATGATAGCACCCCCATCGAAACCAAACCTCAAGTGACGACCGATAAAAAAGCCACCGACACCGTGCCTCGCGACCAGGTCCCACGCCCCAAAGTCGATATCCCGAACACTCCTCCGACATCCGGCCAAAATGCAATCTACCTGAAATGGGTCAATGTCATTGATCTCTGTGTTCCTCAAGAAGGCGCCTCCCGATATGACATCATCGCCTGTCCTTCTTATGCAGTGGCTGGGATTCGCTACACCCTCGAAGACACCTCCTTGCGCTCGGGTCTTTCTGAATTCGACTGGGTTCAGTCTCCGCTCGGTGGCGGCGTTTTCTTGAGCCGAATCTACGGCACCCTGAAAGGCCCCATCACTTACGAAACCGGCGTCCAAGCTGCGGCCTGCGTGTCCCAACAAGGCCGTCTCACTCAGTGTGTGATCGGACGACGGGCCTCGGTTCTGGCCTGGATCCGCAGCGCTCACTGATCCCCGGACTTTTCCTTTTCGGAAAGTCTCTCACCTTTTGTTGCCAACACCTCCTTGCCATGGGATGACGGGCCCCATGCCCATCCCGGCAGGAGGATCAAATGAAAACAGTTTTGCAAGTTCTGGCCGCGCTCGTCTTGATGCCGATCGCCGCTTCCGCTCAGACCACTTATCAAGATCAAGGACGCTCGTCGGTTTCGATCAAAAAGAACGCCGACGGACAAACCGAGATCACCACCACCAATGTCAACTTTGAGGTCGCACGGCTTTACTCGTCGGAAGTTCCTGAAACCTTCCTTCTGAAAAAGACCCTCACGGAAACCTCCTTCGACAACGTCGATGGCAGCACCTCCAAACTGACCGTCGAAGCGCGAACCGCAGGCCGGAGCGACTTTGATCGGATCGCATGGACCCTCAAAGAAGACGCGCACGGCGCCAGCTTCGACGGACAAGATTTGTACCTGACCCGCTTGGATGGATGCTGTGGAACGGCTGCCGCTTACCGCGCCTACAACATCCGCAACGGAAAGCTGATTGCCGCCTATGACGGCAACCAAGGCACCGCCGAAGGCGCCGTCACCACACCCTTCGTCATCGAAGTTCCCAACGTCTATCCGGGTCTGAAACGCTTCATCGGCGTGATTTCGGGTGATGCGGCCCGTGATTTCGAAGCCGCCGACAGAAACGGACAAACCAAACTCGCGACTTTGACTTATGCCTCTTTGGACGGCGCACTTCAGATCGTGGATGTCTACGGCATCGTTCCCGAAGGCTGGGGCGTTTCGACCTCCAGTGAAATCGTCGATCTGGCCGGACGAAACGAAGGCTACGCCAACCGTCTGACCCTGTGGTCTTCGGATAGCATCACCGATCCTGTCCAAGCCTTCGCAGGCTTCGGAATCAAACTGACCTTCAGCACTGAGGACTCTCAAGACGTCCTGATCCCGGTGAAAAATGATCGTTTGAATGTGAATGCAGCCACTCTGCCAACGGGCTACAGCCTGGTGATTCGATAGTTGGTTTTCAATTAGACGGAAAAGCCGAGAGAACTCCGGCTTTTTCCGTCAACGCATTTTCATTTGCCCCGATTCGCCCCTCCGCTCTTGAGCCTTTTCAACATCCTCGCTTAGGGTCTCCCCCACAAAGGAGTCCTCATGCGGAACACACTTCTGGCTCTCTCTCTGCTTTTCCCTCTTTTCACCTTTGCAAAAGATTATACCGGCGTCGATGGACGCAAGGTCTCTCTTGTCGGAGTTCCCCCAAAAATCTTGGTGCTGAACGCCTCGAACGTCGAAATTTTTTATGGCCTCGGCAAACAGGAGCTGATCGTCGGAACGGATATGTCGGTTCGCTTTCCTCCGGAAACGGAATCCATCCCTAAGGTTGGACACCCTTATCGTCCCAGCGTCGAAGGCATGATCAGCCTGAAACCGGATCTGGTTCTGAGCAGCGAAGAAAACCTGTCGCCCTCGACCGCTGAACAATTGCGGACGGCGAAAATTCCCGTGCTCATCATCGAAAACTCGGGGAAGGATGGCATCGAAGGACTCAAAAACCGTGTCCGCTTCATCGCCACCCTGACCGGCGCTGAAGACAAAGGAAAAGCCCTGGTCGAAAAGATCGACAATGACCTGCTCGCTCTGAGCAAAAAAACAAAGACCCTCAAACCAAACCTTAAGGTCTTCTTCTTGTATGCCCACGGTCCCGGTGATGCCTATGTCTATGGACGTGAAACAGGCTCCCACGCCCTGATCGAATTGATCGGCGCAACAAATGCCGCTGATTTCACGACGGGCACGAAACCCCTGACGTCAGAAGCCATGGTGCAAGCGTCTCCGGATGTGATCATCATGCTTCATCGTGGTCTGAAAGCCGTGGGTGGAATCGACGGAGCCCTGAAATTGCCGGGCGTTTCGCTCACGCCTGCCGGAAAAAATAAAAAAATCGTCGCTGTCGACGACAGCATTCGCTGGGTCAGCCCGCGTTTCCCCGAATTCGGCGACAAACTGTTCAACGACATCATCGCGAAGTAACCAAACGTGACTCGAAAACTCATCGCCGTTCTGGCGCTCGTTCCCTGCCTTGCCCTGGCGACCATCTTTTCCATCGGGGCGGGGGCCGTCGAGATCGAACCTGCTCAGGTGATCTCGATTTTGCGTTCTCTGGTCGGACTCGAAGGCTTTCAGGACTATTCGCCGCAACAGGCGGCCGTTCTCGAAGCCATTCGTCTGCCACGGGTTCTGCTGGGTCTTTTGATCGGGGCCGGCCTTTCGACGGCGGGGGCCGCCATGCAGGGTCTTTATCGAAACCCACTGGCTGATCCCGGTCTTCTTGGGATTTCCAGCGGTGCTTCGGTTCTGGCCGCCGCCTCCATCGTTCTCGAAATTCATTGGTTCGGAATCTACACCCTTCCCATTGCCGCCTTTTGCGGAAGTCTGCTGGCCATGTCCGTCGTTTATCTTTTGTCCCAGTATCAGGGACGAACTCAGATCACGACGCTTCTTCTGGCGGGAATCGCCATCAGTGCCTTGTGCGGAGCCGTGACCGGGTTCTTTACCTACTTTTCGAATGACGATCAGTTGCGTTCGATCACCTTCTGGCAGTTGGGTTCGCTCGGAGGCGCCACCTGGAGCGCTTTGTTTTCCGTGGCTCCCTTCATCCTGCTGACTGTGATGGGCATTCCTTTTTTCGCCAAGGCCCTCAATGCTCTCTTGCTGGGGGAAAGCAATGCCAAGTATCTCGGGATTCCCGTTGAACGCGTCAAGGTCGTCCTGATTTTACTGGTCGCCTTGGGTGTGGGTGCGGGAGTCGCCGTCGCGGGCTTGATCGGTTTCGTCGGACTCGTCGTGCCTCATTTGGTGCGTTTGTCCTTGGGTCCCGATCATCGGTTTCTCCTGCCCGCTTCGGCCTTGTTGGGATCCCTGTTGCTCGTGCTCGCCGATCTGATCGCGCGCACGATCGTGTCTCCGCTGGAACTTCCGATCGGCATTGTGACGGCCTCTGTGGGCTCTCCGTTTTTCCTGTTTCTGCTGCTGCGGGACCGAAAGATGGGAGGTCTGTGATGTCTTTGTTGAAAGCCCAGGATTTGTCCTTTCAGGTCAAAGAACGCTATTTGCTCCAACATGTCGGATTCTCGGTCGAGCCCGGGGAGTTTCTGGCCGTCATCGGTCGAAATGGCGCAGGGAAAACGACTCTCTTGCGTCTTCTGACCAATGATCTGACTCCGAAAACGGGGAAGATCGAGATTTTCGGACGACCGCTTGCCGAGTTCGCACAAAAAGACCTGGCGACAAAACGAGCCGTGCTGGCCCAATCGACACCTTTGAATTTTGCCTTTGAAGTTCTCGAGGTGGTTCTGTTGGGACGCATCCCTCATGAACGGACGGCGTCCTCTTTTGAGCAAGACCTCGAGATCGCCATGGCGGCACTGGCCCAAGTTGGACTGCAGGGCTTTGAGCGACGAAACTATCTGACGCTGTCAGGAGGCGAGCAGCAGCGAGTGCAACTGGCTCGCACGCTCTGTCAAATTGCGACGGACTCGCCCGAACGTTTGTTGTTTCTGGATGAACCGACCTCCAGCTTGGATGTTTCTCACCAACATCGAGTTTTGGAAACCGCCAAAAAGATCTGTCATGAGGGCGCGGGAGTCTTTGCGATCCTTCACGACATCAATCTGGCGGCTCAGTACGCCGATAAAGTTCTCATTCTTGCGGGAGGTCGAAAAGTGGCCTTCGGCCCCACCGCGGATGTGTTGAAAGCCGATATCCTGAGCGCCGCCTTTCAACACAATATCATGGTCACTGACCATCCACGCCTCAACTGTAAATTGATCGTGACCTGCTAAAGGATCACGGAAAGGAATCACCATGTCTGAATCAAACACTTCAAGAGAAATCAAATCCGTCGGTCACCCCGTCAAAGTGCGCGAACTCACCGTCAAAAGACTCGAGAAAATCACACCCCGTTTTCTGCGAGTCATTCTGAGCGGGCCGGATCTGTTCGATTTCGTCTCTCTGTCCCCTGACGATCATATCAAAGCGTTCTTCGCAGCGCCGGGACAAGGCCCTGATTTCGGTCGCCCAAGTCTGGGTCCAAACGGTTTGACGTTCGAAGAAGGAAAACCAACCCCCGTGATGCGCGACTACACACCTCGCTGGTTCCGCGACAAAGAACTTTGCCTGGAGTTTTTTCTGCATGAGGGTGGCTCGGGGGCCGAGTGGGCCAGAAACGCCCAAGTGGGATCCAAGCTGGTGATCGCCGGACCTCGCGGTTCACGAATCGTCCCAGAGGCTTTCGATTGGTATCTGATGATCGGCGATGAATCCTCGCTGCCGTCGTTTCAACGCCGACTCGAGGAAATGTCGCCGGAAACCCAAGGACATCTTTTTATCGAAGTCGAAAATGAATCCGAAAAGCCGTCGTTCAAGGCTCCGGCAGGAATGAAAATTCACTGGGTTTTAAGAAACGGCTCCAAGGCGTCGGATCCTTCGAAAATCCAAGCCGCCATCAGGGATTTGGCTTTCCCTGAAGGCGATTACTTTGCCTGGGTGTCAGGAGAAGGTTCGTGGGTCAAATCCACGTCTGAACTCTTGCTGGAAACCAAGGGCGCCCACAAGGAATGGCTCAAGGCCACGGCCTACTGGAACGCCCAAAGTCCGAATTAAAAACCGAAAGTTCCGACCAGGGCCCACTCGTTCACATAATCGTGATAAATCGCGAGATGGGCCTGATCTCCGCCGAAGCCGACACCGAACCAAACCTGATCGTCAAAAATGTCGTTCTTGTCGTTCGTATAAAGATCATAGGATACCGAAACCGCCAGCCAGTCGGCTTGAATCATGAGACCTGGGGTCACCAGAATCACATCGTTGTTCGCTGCACCCTTTTGATCCCGCTTCGAAGCATCCAGGGCGAAAACCCAAGATCCTCCCAGATAGGAATAACCGACACCGTAACCGGTGACATCATTTCCAGTGTCCAGATCCACGAAGTCGGCGGTCAAACCGAAACGGCTCGAACCGCTGCCACCGATCAGCGCTCCCAAAGAGTATTGTTTCTCTTCACGGTACCCGATCCCGAAGGAAAAAGATCCCGTGTCGACGCCGACGATTCCTCCCCAGCGCCCCTCGCAGCCCGTACAGTCCCGGTCATAATAACCGAGCATCGCACCGACCTTGCCGTTTCCGTATCCCAATTCAGCTCCGACACCGCTCGAATCATTTCCGGCGCTGTCATCCCCCTTGTCGTACTCGATGGAAACCTGAGGTCCACTCAAGCGCGAGGCCACAGCCGCATTCGTCGTCGTAAAACCATTCGAGTAATTCACAGGCGAGGTGATGGCGGGCGAAGAAATTCCCTGACCGACCGAAAGACGCTGACCATTCGTTCCAGGTCTTGCCCAAGCCAGACTTCCCACAAGAATCATCGAGAGCAGCAAAAGTGCATTTTTCATCGAGTCACCCTCCATTGGTGGATTTCATTCAGGATGGAACGCCCTGCTGAGACCGTCAACGCGAGGAGTTCGGTTTCTGGCAAACTTCGCAAATCCTTGTCTCAAAAAGATTCTGGATTATTCTATCCTGGACATGACCTCTGAAAATCGCTCTCAGACTTTTGAAATCCAGGCTCGGGATGGACATCCCCTCCGAGGCCTTTTGCTTTTTCCGGAACAGGCTCCCCGAGCCGTGGTGCAGATCAATAGCGCCACCGGGGCCAAACGCAGCTACTATCGCCCCTTTGCCGAATTCCTGCGGGATCATGGTTTCGCCGTGTGCCTATGGGACTATCGAGGCTCAGGGGAATCCATCAACAAGCCTCTCAAGGATTATCGGGACACCTTTGCCGATTACGGCTTGAAAGACATGCCGGCCATTCTTGATTTCCTGGATCAAACATTTCCGGGTGTTCCAAAAATCGCCGTCGGTCACAGCGTCGGCGGACAACTGATCGGCCTGATGGACAATTGGAACAAGCTCTCTGGGCTCGTCACCCTGGGAACCTCCGGTGGGCAGCTTCGCTATATGCCGTGGGGCTACTGGTTTTTGGCCGTCTATTTTTTCTATCTCTTCACTCCGCTCAGCCATGTCTTCCTGGGATACTGCGCGGGCAAAAAGCTCGGCCACATGGAAAATCTGCCGACGACCGTGGTCCGAGAATGGCGCGACTGGTGCGCGGAAGCCGAATACTTGTTTTCACCAAAGTTCCTGGGCCGGACGATTCCCGTCGGTCACTTCAAGGATTATCATTTCCCGGTGAGTGCCTACTGGGCCTCGGATGACCCGATCGCGAATCGTCGATCCGTGGCTCAGTTTTGGAGCGAAATCAAAAGCACCTCGTCCATCCGGATTCAGGAACTGAAACCGAAAGACTTCGGTCTGCGCGAAATCGCTCACTTTGGATATTTCCGCAAAAAATTCGAGACCACGCTCTGGCAGGAGCTGCTCAAAGATATCGAATCCTTCATCGCAACTTGATTATAAGACGGGTTCTCCGCCCGTCTCTGGTAAGATTGCTCCCGAGATATAGCTCGAATCCGCATCGCCCGCCAAAAATACATAAGCCGGAGCGATCTCTTCGGGCTGAGCGGGACGCCCGGTGGGCTGATCCTGACCGAAACTTCGGATCTTTTTCACGCTAGCTCCACCATCTGAAGGATTCAGAGGCGTCCATACGGGTCCTGGAGCCACCGCATTCACACGGATCCCTTTTTTTGCCAGCATCTGCGCCAAGGATTTGGTGAAGGTATTGATCGCTCCTTTCGTGGCGGAATAGTCCGCCAGCTCCTCGGGCGCCTTCATCGCCGTCTCCGAACTGGTTGCGATGATCGCTGATCCGGGTTTCATGTGTTTGACGGCCGTCTTCGCCAAGTGAAAGTAGGCGTAGATATTCGTCTTGAACGTTCGGTCCCATTCCTCGAATGAAATTTTCTCCAAAGAGTCCTTGCGCATCTGATGGGCGGCATTGCTGACTAGAATGTCGAGCCCCCCGAGTTTTTTCACCGTCTCTTCGACAACTTTATGGCAGAACTTTTCACGCGTGAGATCGCCACTCAACAAGAGACACTCCCGGCCCATGCTTTCGATGAAGACTTTGACGTCCTCGGCATCCCTCCGTTCTTCCGGCAAAAAGGTGATCGCCACGTCCGCCCCCTCCCGAGCGTAGAGCACCGCGACGGCTCGACCTATTCCACTGTCGCCTCCCGTGACGAGGGCGACTTTGCCTTCGAGCTTGCCGGCGGCTTTGTAAAGAGGCGCCTCCCACTGAGGTTTGATTCGCATTTTCGATTCAAGACCCGGGGCCTTCTGTTTCTTTTCCCGGAACGGCGGTTTGGGTTCGTTTTTAATCTGAGTATATTGAGGCATCGCGAACTCCTTTTCAAAGTCTCATCTTTTGTCAGACATCACCCACGGAACCAGTGACCTTTGCTGGACATCCGTTGCATTTAAGAAGGGATCTTCATTGGAGTTCCAACTCACTTGGGATGACAACAGTGAAGCGGGATTGCATCGAGCAAAATAAAAAATCACGGAGGAATCATGAACAATCAAAAGAAATCGGCTGCTTCGAATAAGCCCACATCGCAAAACCAGAAAAACGCCAGCTCATCCAACACCCCATCATCCAAGATGAACTCGTCGTCTTCTCCTTCCGCAAAAAGCGGAATGAAAAGCCCGTCCCAATCCCAGAAGAACAATCAACGCTAAAAGTTTTTTGATGCAATCTCCGACGCCATGAAGGCCTCTATTCAGAGGCCTTCATTCGTTGATCGGGATGAATTTTATAAATGGGGACGTTTCACTTCATTATACCAATCCCCAATCACAATCTCAAATTGAAACCAACCGCCATGTGGCCATTTAAAAGCCAACATATGTCAACAGCCTGATCATCCGACATCACCAATAATTGATTTATTTATATTTAATGATAGGCACGCTGCTTGCTTCATGTCTAATTTAAATAGAGCGGAGAAAATATCAAATGAGTACAATAAAAAATGCAATCAAACAGATCGGCTACTTTGCAGTAATTCTAATTGTTGCAAGCGCCACGAAAGTCTTCGTTAGGGACATTTTTGGACATACAGCAAACAAGAACTACAATAAAAGTACAATTCAAAGAGTTTGGCGCGAGCAGGAGCTACTTGGGCTAAAGCTTGAGACGCCTACAACTCTTGTAAAGGACAAAAATGACTTCAAATTTCCTCCAGAAGTTGAGGAAATGATAAACTCATATGAAGCCTTTACTGGGCAAAGTAAAAGCACTTACCTAAATATCGGTGTCCTCAATTATAAAAACGGCGTGGAATACAACCTTCAGATGGGTGCGAGGGGCGCAGTGTACGAAGCACTATCGCGTTTCAATAGCGATGAGCCAGAGATCGAAGACGACAAGTACTCCAATGGAGCCGTCTCCGGGATACTAGCAAGTGGACAAAAAACAGTTAAAGGAAAAACCATTTCCGCGAAAGCATTCGTATTCAAAACTGGCGCCAAGGTCTATGTTTTATCAGCCCTGACTTTCGGTGACGACTTAAAGGACGACAGCTTCTCTCGCGTTAGTCAGTCCGTCTCAATTCTAGAGTATTGAGCGACTCATCGCGAGGCTCTCGCTGAATTTCCTCCTCGACGTCTTCCTTGCCGAGCCCTTCGATCGCAGGGCCATTCAAAACATCGCCGGTGCTGTCGAAACGGGACCCGTGACAGGGGCAATCCCAGGTTTTTTCCGCCGAATTCCAACGAACCAGTCCTCCGAGATGGGGGCAGACGGCGGAGAGGCGATGAAGGTCTCCCGCTTGATCTCGATAGACGGCCACTTTCCGAAGGCCACGTCTCATGACAGCGCCTTCTCCTGGAGGGATTTCGGATTCGGAGGCCACATCCCCGAGCGAAACCCAATCCGCGTACTGAGCCACCAAGTTGGAGTTTTCGGCCAGAAACCCTCCTAGCCCCATCCAACTTGTGCGCGAGGGATCATAGAGGGATTCCCATTCATTTTTATGGCCGTTGATCAGATCCGTCAGAAGCAGGGCTCCGATCGTCGCATGTGTCAGACCATGACCGGAGTCACCGCTGATGCTGTAGACATTCGGCCCCAGATTCGGATGCCGTCCCAGATACGCCAAGCCATCGACCGGCTCCGTGATTTGTCCCGACCATTGATTGACCAAAGTTCCAGTCAACCCAAGCCGGTCGACCACCCAATTCTGAAGGTTCTCGAAATGCTGCAAAGGCAAAGCGTCCTGTCCGGTCTTGTGGTCCTCACCACCCGCGATCAAATATTCACGACCGGTTTCAAGGTCGGAAAATTTTCGAACGAAATGGTAAGGTGTCTCCGTATCCCAGAGCAGAATGTCAGGCATCACTCCTTTTTCGATTTCAAGAACGATGACGTAGCTTCGATAGGCCGCTTCTTTCGTATGAATCGACAGGCCTCCTTGGAAGGGGACCCCTGTCGCCATGACCACCGAAGAACAACTCACGGTGAAACCGCGGTGAGTCCGCACAAAGGCGGCAGATCCGCCACCGATTTCCGTCGCAGTGGTTTCCGTATAAATCTCTCCACCCATCCGAAAAATCGCACCAACCAGGCCTCTTAAAAACTTCAGCGAGTGAAACTGAGCCTGCCGAGGAAAAAAAAGAGCCCCACCAGGGTCAAAGGACTTGAGAGGCAGAGTCCGAACACTCTCGACGCCGTCAACACCGAGGTCCCGACAGGCATCGAGTTCGTCTTTCAACTCTTTCGGCGTTCCCTCGGTTCCCTGGAAAAGATAGCCATCGACTCGCTTGAACTCGCAATCGATTCCTTCTTCGTTTTGAATCCGCTCGATCTCATCGATCGCGGCGGCATGACTTTCGTAGGCCAACCGTGCGCCGTCCAGACCATGCAGCTGAATGATTTTTTTGAAACCTTCATCGAGAATGTTGGAAAGGTGTGCGGAGGTCAGTCCCGTATCCCCCATTCCTAGACGATGCCTTTCAAGAACAGCAACCTTGCGGCCGCTTCTCAGCAACTCATAGGCCGTCATCAAGCCCGCGATCCCGCCGCCGATCACGCAGACGTCCACGGTCACATGACGATCCAGCTCCGGGAGAACCGGCATTTCGATTTTCTGCCACAGAGAATACGGACTATAAGAAGCGCTGCCCATGACGTCCCCTCGGTTGAACATTGATCCCATAGTCATGATATCGCCGAAAGAACCGCCCCGACGTGACGTTCTATTCGCATGGATTGGGAGGAAAAGGAGTCTTGGGGAAAATGGTGCGGCCGGAGAGATTCGAACTCCCGACACCCTGGTTCGAAGCCAGGTACTCTATCCAGCTGAGCTACGGCCGCACATCGTGAAAGGCGATATTCCGTGAGAAGGGCCCACTTGCCAAGCTCTCTTGCCGCAGGATGCACGGCGGCGGCCTTGGTCCCTACAGCAAAATCCAAGACAGGTTCCCATAAATGAATATTTGACAAAAATATTCATTTATTTGAAATATCCGTCATGGCAAGACGTAAAACCGAAGGCCGAGCCGACCTGATCCTCGATTCCTCTCTGGAGCTCTTCGCGAAACATGGGTTTTCGAAGACCACGATCGCCGATATTGCCAAAGCGGCCGAGGTCGCGAGCGGCACCATCTACCTCTATTACTCCAGCAAAGAAGAGATCCTCAAAGCCTGTGCTCAGCGCTTCCACACCCATCACAAAAATTTCGTTAAATCCCTGCTGGCGACGGACAAGGGCACCAGCCTGAAGCTTCGCGAATACCTGCTGAACCGTCATGCCGTTTGGGAAAAAGAAACCATAGGCTCGACGTCCGGTTCGGACCTGGCCTCGGTCATGATCTCGATTGCCCCTGAAATCACCAAAGCGGAACAAAGCCTGTGGCTTGAAACCCTCCGGACCCTCCTGAAGGAAGGCGAGACGAAAAACATCTACCACTTCTCGTCCCTTACTCAGGAGCTCAAAATTTTTCTGCATTGCCTGACTGGCTTTTTCCCGCTGCCCGGGATCGACCATCCCTTTGCCCCGACGAAACGGGATCTTGTGGAAGCCATCGACTGGTTCGACAAAAAATGGAGAGTGAAAACATGAATCTGCAGATCTCGCGCTCGAAATGGCTCCCTGCCTCCCTCAAAAATCTGATGCTGGAGTTCCTGGACTTCATCGTCTCGCTGGTCGAAGCCAATAAACCCTTTATCCCTTTGCTGCAAAGACAGACCAACCTCAAGGCCGAGTTCTTTCTCGACTCACCCGAGGCCGGGGGATCTGCGATTCTGTTGGTTCCCCATCTGCTGCGTGACTTTCCAGGCTGCGAAATCTCTGTCCTGGCCGATCATCTGAGCCCGGAAAGAAAGGCTCACTTTCAAAACCTGATTCCAGAGTTGAGCTCACAAGTTCGATTTATCGAACAAAAGGACATCGGTCTCAGAAGTGATCACTCGGAAAAATTTTTGATTTCGATCAACCAAGCCCATCTGTTTTCGGATGACGAACTCATGGCCCGGCTTAAAGACTTTCAGACAAAGTTCGATCAAATTCTGATCGGCGAAGGGAACAACAAAAGTGGCCGACAAGTGATCGGGATGCTGATCCTGGCTCCCTTGGTCGCCATCGTCTGCGCTCCCTTCGTCAAACCCTTCCGGCTTCTTCGCCTGGTTTTTACCTTCCTGATCCCCTTGCTGCCGCTGATGATCGCCTGGGACGGAATCGTCGCCTTGTTCAAAATTCGCTCACCGGAACGTCTGAAAGAACTCATGACATCCGATGGGACCGACGGCTGGACTTGGAAGGTCGGAAAATCGCCCAACAACCGAGGTGGCTTCGTCATCTTTCTTCAAGGAATCAGAAGCGCTCGGCATTCATGAGGGAAAGGTTTCAAACTTTTTCAGGGCTTCCAGATTTTGATCCCAGGCGGCCCGGCTCGAACAAAAAAGATGCGCGTCAGGTCGGAGATCGACATCTCCGTCCACACTGCCTGCCGGCACCACGAGCAGTTGTCCGTCCATCTGAAGACCGGGCAAGGCCGATCCGCAATCCTGGCAAAAACTTTTGGCATGCCTCGTCCCCGACAGAACGAAGGTTTTTACCTTGTCTTCTCCGGACCGCCAATGCAGTTTCGCCTTTGTCGAAAAAAGGTTCGCACCATGGGCCGAGCCGGTGTCTTTCTGACAGTGCTTGCAATGACAGAGGAAAAAGCTTTCGAAGGTCCCTTCGACCTCGTAGATGACCTGCCCACAAAGGCAAGAGCCTCGGTATGTCATGGGATCCCCTTCCGTCGATGAACTCGCTGAGCGCGATAAATTCCGCGATGACCTGACAAAGAATAACTCATGTAACAAGCAATGAAAGCGAAAGGTGCGATTCGGTAGCCGAAAATCTCCATGGCCATGATCGTACACGCCAGAGGCGTATTCGAAGCCCCTCCGAAAACAGCGGCGAATCCCAAAGCACCCAAAAAGGAAAATCCCAATGGGATCACAACGGAAAGCGCACTCCCCAAAGTCGCTCCGATATACACCAAAGGAATGAACTCGCCCCCTTTGAAACCGGTCCCGATCGTCAGTGCGGTGAAAACTGTTTTCCAAACAGGATCAGCGAAACCGGCCACCTGCTCGAGTGCGGATTGAATGAAAGGAATCCCCAACCCGACATAACGGAAGGAACCCTCCCCATAGAACAAGAGGATCAGGATCACTCCTCCCACAAAAGGTCTGAGCGGGGGGAATCCAATCCATCGCTTCGCGGCCTCCTCCACGGCATGCGTAAGGACGGAAAAAAATCGGGCCGCCAAGCCAAAGATCACCCCGGCCAGAGCGACCCAGAGCAAGAGACGAACATCGACGTTCGGGATTTCAGGAATCGGATAGCGAGTGTGCGGAGCTCTCATGAGCAAGGTCACCGCATAACCAACGAAAGAAGCGATCAGACATTGAAACCAGGCAAAAAGCCGGAGACGTCCGATGCGGATGACCTCCATCCCGAAAATCATCCCCGCCCAAGGAGCTCCGATGGCCGCACCAAAGCCGGCTCCGGCTCCTGAAACGAGCAGAATCTTTCTTTCCTCAGGCTCGATCTTGAAAAAACGAGAGAGCTGATCGGACAGCGAGGCCCCCATTTGCACGGCGGTCCCCTCGCGTCCGGCCGATCCTCCGAAAAGGTGCGTGAGCAAGGTTCCAATCAAAACAAAGGGCGCCATGCGCAGAGGGATTGTTTTTTTCGGATCATGAATTTCATCGATGATGAGGTTGCTTCCGCCTTCGACGTCTTTGCCGAATCGGTGGAAGAGCCAACCGATGAAGAGACCCGCCACCGGCAACGCCCAAATCAAAACGGGATACCCATTCCGAGTGTCGGTTGCCCATTCGAGGGAAATCAAAAAAACGGCGGCAGCAAGACCCGACAAGGCACCGCTCAAAACGCTCAGCAAGGACCATCGAAGATATTTTTTAATCATTTTTCCCAGACTCATGGCGCACTCCTACCTCGGGTTGGTAGGAGCCATCAGCGCGACCTCGTGATTTCGAGCGGCGGTTAAAGGCAGACTCCATTGCCTCTGAAAAGGATGTTACAACATCCCTTTCCCGGAAATCAAGAGCGGGCTTCTACTGACGTTCAGCCGTCACACGCAGGTCGAAGACCTGTCCATCGTCTCCACCGATGGTGATCTGACCCTCGCGCCCTGGCATGACGATGATCTGAGGACTCGCACGGCCGGTCAGATCCCCAATACGATATTGAATGTCGAAAGCGATTCCAATTCCATTTCCCATTTTCGGAACAAAGGCATCTTTCGAAACAAGGGTCATTTTCAAGTCCACATCCTCGCCATCACTCACTTGTCGAATCAGTGCTTCCTCACCAGCAACGACAACGAGCCTTGGCCGGGACAGCTCTCGCCCATTCAAGGACAAAACCGACGAGATCTTGTAGATGCTTTTCTTTTCCGAAACTCCGCTTGAGGTTGCAATGGCCGTCGTTCCAATGAGCAACATGCATGCGCTTAACACGGCAACAAAGACCGGACGCTGAATCTTCCTTGATTTCATAGCGATAATTCTCCTTTTAAGGGTTGAGTCGGACATATTGGTGACCAATGAATTCCTACTTTTTTCATGCACGACCAAGGAAAGTAAGAAGGAACCATACTCCTCAATTTCGGCCTGAGTCTGCAGACGCGTCGATTCGTCACACAGGATCTCCATTTCCAGCTCCAACTTTCGGTGGAGAGCATGCATCCATGGCGCAAAAAACAGCAATGACCGGACAAAAAGTGAAATCAGCTTCCACAAAGGATCATTCCTCATGATGTGGTTCCGCTCGTGACTGAGACCCATCTGGATTTCCCGCCCGGTCCATCCGTCCCGCGCTGCCCGCGGAAAGTATATTTCTGGATGAAAGAATCCAAAGCTCAAGGGACTGGTGACTCGCGAGCTCAGTCGCACCGCTTGCCCCTGCAGAGTCTCTTCGACAGAATCCGACAACCATTTTTTCGTCAGAAAATAATTCCGAACGAGGCTGATCGTCACCAGGGAGACGCCCAAGGCATAGGCCAGCGCGACAGAGAGAGGCCAGTCGATTCTCTGTGAAGACATCGGCAGCAACAGATTCGGCATTTGGGTTGACGGCTCCACAGAGAAACTCGGCATCCGGACTTCGATGGTCTTAAAGGCGACCGCACTCAGAGACAAAAAAATCAGTGGTGCCATCATCAAAAACAGCAAGCCTGTCTTCAAGACCACCAACTTCTGAGCAGCCCCCAATTTCATGAGGTCGAGGATGTTTGCGATCACATAAAGCGCCAGCGAGAAAACAAGGAAAAGACCCAAAAAAAGGACGAATGAAAGAGACGTCATTTTTCCTCTTTCAGTATTTTTTTAATTTCAGCGATTTCTTCGCTGCTCAACTGCTCCTGCCTGACCAGGTTCAGGACAAGTGCCCCCGGAGTGCCATCAAAGAGCCTCCTCGCGATTCTCTTCAGTTCCGCGCTGATGAACTTGCTTTGACTGAGGACGGGGGAATACAGAAAGGCCTTTCCATCTTTAATATGACGGACGTATCCCTTTGCCTCCATCCCCTGAATCAAAGTGAGGAGGGACGTATAGGCCGGCTTCGGTTTTCGTGTCACTCGCTCCAAGAGATCGGAGACCTTCAACGGCGATTCACTCCAAAGGATTTTCATCATTTCGAACTCATTCTCGGTCAAGCCAGGCTGTCGTGGTCTCGGCATCTCTCACCTCATCTACTAATTAAATAGTAGCTTTCCGAGAAACCGATCGGTTTGCAACTAGTTAATTAGAAGTTTGGACGCGCCTCGACACCTTCGACCCCGACCACTTATCTGACGGCTAGGCCATCAGGGAACAAGTGATCCCAGAGCCCTTTAATCCTGGGTCACTCCAATTTTTTGGCGAAAAGAACTTCGATAGACTTTTGCTTCCAGGAACACAATTCCGGCAATGATGGCGACCTCGCCAATGAAGTAAGCTCGCCCCCATACAGACAGTTCAGAAGAAAGAGACGCAATCGCTAGCAACAATAAGCAATAAAGAGAGTTACCAAGAATAATCGCCAGCAACATATGCGACTTAGGACGCCTAACAACTAGAAAGCAGGTCAGAGAATATGCGGCAAATAAAAATCCAATCAGACCGAGGAGGCGAAGATTTGTAGCAGAAAACCCTATCCGCTCGGAAAACAGAGGAAGGATGAGGCCGTTCGCAGTGGCGCTTAAGGCAGCGCCAATCCCATCAAGTAAGAAAATAGTCTTCTCGTTTAGCTTCACGGCTCAATCGTACCGTTATAGAGTGGGGCCGTCCAAATCACCGCGCCTTAGCGTCCGCGATCTGTGGCGTATTTCTGGACCTAAGAAGAACCTTTAAATTTTCATCTGATTTTTAAATCTGAGAGTTCGAGGACTCTGAAACTTTGGTGCACCCGGCAGGAGTCGAACCTGCGACCCCAGCCTTCGGAGGGCTGTACTCTATCCAACTGAGCTACGAGTGCGCTTGAACTCTCTTTATTCTTTCATTTGAAGGCGATTGCCAAGCTCATCCCGACTTCCTGCCTCCCGCGGCAAAGCTTTTTCGAGCTTTTCGGCCAATTCTTCGATGGTCTCTTCGAAGGCCTGCCCCCAAGGAAGTTCATGGAGCCGGCGCCCGAAATCAGCGGCAAAATGCTCTAAATCCGTCGGCGACCACAAGGCCAAGAGGCCCTCATCCACCAGAAAGACGGCCTTTCGCTCCATCATCGAGACGAACAGCAAGACACCTTTGCGATCCTTTTTCGAGGCCACTCGGTTCGCGGCGAATTCAGCCCAAGCCCGGCGCCGAGCCTGGAAATCCTCGTCCACATCCGGGATGAGCCAGCGCTGCACATGATGAAGCTTGGCCAAAGGAAAGGCCACGGCCAACCAGCCCAGCAACAAAAGGGGTAACCAATAATCACCGTAAGCCGCATCGACCAGATCGTGAAAGGGCCACAAAAGAACCAAGGTCAAAAAGGACAACAACGAAAAAATCATCAGCGGCAGATGGCCGATGGCACTCGACCTGCGAACGATCAGAGGAACGATTTCGGCTGCGGTTTTTGACTCGGCCCGAACCACGGCCTCTTCGATCCGCTTGAGATCGCCAGAATCCACGAAGCCTTCGAGCCAAACGGGAATTTGATCACCAGCCACTGGATGCTCCTCCTCCGGCCGAGGATCCCCCGCCGCCGGACCAACCACCACCTCCGCCACCAGAACCCCAGCCGCCGCCACCCCAAGGGGCCCCGCCGTGTCCACCCCAACCTCCGCCGCGAGGCCCCCTCATTCGAGGTCCCCCACCGCCAAAGCCAGAAGCGCGCATGATGTTCACGAGGATAAAGACCACGACGATCAGGAAGATGATGAAGAAGTCACTGCCTCCCCGGGACTCTTGAGCCAAGGGACGGGTTTCCGCGAATTCGCGATCTGCCAGCTGCATGACTTCGCTGACGCCAAGAACGATCCCTTCGGAAAAGCGGCCCGCTCGAAACAGAGGCGCCACCTGATCGGCCAGGATTCGCTTGGCGACGACATCAGGAATCGCCCCTTCAAGACCGCGACCGACCTCGAAGCGCATCTTTTGATCGCCCCGTGAAACCAGAAACAGAACTCCATTGTCTTGCTTGGCTTGGCCCAGCTTCCAGGCATCGAACAATCGGATCGCTACGGACTCGATGGCCTCGCCCCCGAGATCGGCGACGATCAGCACCTGAATCTGAGCCTTGCCGATTCGATTCATTTCGATCAGCGTGTTCGTCAAAGCCCGACGATCGCCCGCCGTCATCAGACCGATTTGATCCATGACCGGCCCCTCAAGAGGTGGCGTCACGAATTCAGCACGAGCCAAACCCGTGAAACTCACCATCGCCCACAAGAGCAGGGAACCAGCCACCGGAAATCTCATCAGAAGGTCACCGCTGGAGCCTGCTCGGCCTTGGCTTTCTCTTCAGGAGAAAGATCCCACTGAGGCATCTTGTCGAAGTGGTAGAAAATCATATTCGTGAAGTTGGTCGGAGGAACGGTCACCAGGTTATTGAATGCGCGCACTTCCTCGATGTAGCGATTGCGAGCCACCGTGATGCGATTTTCGGTGCCCTCGAGCTGAGCTTGCAAGTCGCGGAAGTTTTCGTTCGCCTTCAGGTTTGGATACTGCTCGGTGACCATCATCAATCGACCCAAGGCCTGGGACAGATTGCCTTGAGCTTGCTGCCATTTCGCGATGTCCTCGGGACTCGACTTGCTCGGATCGATGGTGATCTGAGTCGCCTTTGCAC
>JAHBUU010000025.1 GCA_019637895.1 Pseudobdellovibrionaceae bacterium
TAAAAATTCAGAGAAGAAAAGAATTAGAGGCTAGCGCCGTCGATCCACTGCTCAGACTGAGTCGGGAAAGACTGGAACAAAGTGGACGTCTTCGAGAAGCCCATCAGGTCTTCTTGAGCCTTCACGGCGATGTTCTGAACGCCTTCCATGATTTCCATCGCTGGAGCCATCATGAAATTCCCCCAGCGGTGTTCTTGAGCACCACGGAGTTTCTTGAGGCTGTTGACCGCTTTGTAAGCGTTCGCGTGACCGTAACCGAAGTTGGCGTTCCAGCGAGGCTCGTTGATCGACTGACCGTTAACATCAACGAAGTCGGCCGAGCGAAGCATCAGTTCACGGATCTTTTGCGGAGTCAGGCCTGGCTCCATCTGATAGAGGAGAGCCGCGAGACCAGCAACGTGAGGTGCTGCCATCGACGTTCCGGACATCGCTGCCATCTTGCCGCCTGGAACTGTGGAAACGATGTCCACACCAGGAGCGCTCAGATCTGGCTTAGCGATTTCTTTTCCTTGGTACAAAGCTGGACCACGGGAAGAGAACGAAGCGATTTGACCGCCGGGACCGGTCGCTGCAACAGCGAAGGCTTGCGGATGTTCTTTAGGACGAGTGATGGAGCCAGGGCGTGGGCCCGAGTTTCCGGCCGAGAAGATCGTCAGGATGCCAGCAGCTTCCCATGCGTTGATCGCACGGTAGAAGGCTTCCATGTCTGGAGCACCACCTGCATGCCACGAGTTCGTGACCAAGCGAGGCTGATCGTTGGTGTTCGGATTTTTATCCGGATCCAACATGAACTCCATGGCTTTCAACATATGGTCGTATCCGCTCAATGCCGCCGAGGAAACCAAGCGAGCACCTGGAGCAACACCCAGTGGAAGTCCGCTCTGAGGAGAACCCAGAACTGTTCCAGCGGTGTGCGAACCGTGTTCATCAGCATCGAATGGCTCGGCCAAACGATCCCGGCTGGCATCGTAGAAAGCTGCGATTTTTCCAGCCAAAGCAGGGTGCTTGCCGTCGACACCGGTATCGATGTGACCAACAAGAACGCCTGTTCCGATGATCTCTGGGTTTTCTTTCCAGAGCTTATCGAGGCCCATCGCCTGAATGTCATAAGGAATGCTTTCAGTGAAGCGACCTGGAACATACTGTTTGCGCAAAGGCATGGCGTAAGAGATCTCGCCGTCAGCATAGATCTTGGTCAGGCCGTTGGCGTTGGCCAAGGCACGAAGACCTGCTGGATTCACATCAGCCGTGAACGACAAGTTGATCGAGAAGATGTTTTTAACACGGATATCGCCACGGGAAACCGACTCTTGAAGATCGCTCTTCAAAGCCTTGAAGGCAGTCGCCGTCGCTTGGCGGAGGAACTTACGAACAGTGACGGCATCGGCACGGCCCGGGAGTTGGTTTGCTGAAGGAAGCTCCATCAAAGCCATCACGCGGACGGTTCCATTTTGGCCACGAGCAAAGTTTTGGAGTTTAGGATCAACAAGAGCACCCAGTGCCATCACTGGAGACATCATCAATGCGAGCAACAAAGCTGTTTTCACTTGCAACCTCCCTCGAACAGGGCCGAGGCTTTCTCAATGTTAATGGATCCAGTTTCGCGGTTGTTGACGATCAAACGAAGGTTTCCTGCGGTCCGCAGTTCGAAAGGAAGCATCCAGACGAACTGAGCGCGGCGCTCGGTCAGAGCTTCCAGCGGGCAGAAGGTCGCCGGGCGGATTTGAAGAGCGATCGATTTATCAGCTTCGTCATAATTGAAGCTTTCGACCACGAGGTCACAGGCCGGGCCTTGTTGACCTTTCTCTTTCAGGTCCAAAAGGAGACCATGCTTGGCTTTCAATGCACGGACTGTCCACAGATCCTGGCAAACGGTTTCGGCAGCGGCGGTTGCGCTCATCATAGAGACCGCGAGAAGCGATCCGAGCATCAAACTGACTTTTTTCCCTGAGACCTTCATGTGTCCCCCTCCCAACGTGGTGCCAGGTTGTAACCAGTGCCAGGACGGGTCGCAATGAAAAAAAGAAAAAATGAGCGGCCTCTAACGCCCTGTTTTACGCGCCAGTGGCGGCGCTCAGGGCGTCAAATCCGTATTTATAAGTGAGGGAAGGGACTTAGTGAGAACGAAGTCCCGAGAGGGTTCCTTGACGCAAGAAGAAATCCATCGCGACAAGGCCTTCCGCCAACAGATCTTCCGAGTACACCTGGCCCGCCACTGTCATCGTGGTCAGTCCTGGAGCCGCCTGTTGAATGGCGCTGCGGAAGAACTTGGTGGAGTCACAAGACAGAATCGCCAAACCACGGGCCCGCCGATTGCCACTTTTCAAGGCCGACACCAGCTTTTTCAGGCCAGGCTTGTTCGCACGATAATAAGGATAGTCGACACGGCTTCCATTCAACCGAGGCACCTTGAAGTCAGGTCCACCGCCGTCACGAGAGTGCCCGACATAAACGACCAGATCCGAGTCTTTGAGCGAGTTCAAAAAGACCGCTTCCGCACGTTCGCTCCGTGTCTTCTGTTCCGCAGCTCTCGAACCGGTATTGAATTTGTGCTGTTCGGTCACGGCGCCTGAAACCAGACGCACATCTTGAATCGCTCCGCCAAGGCCGTTCTTGCGATAGACGGCTTCGACCTGATTCACCTTGATCATCTCGAATCCACAAACCTGCAGCATTCCCCGGCATGGGCGAGTCAGAACCTCATGAGCCGCAGCTCTCAGGAAAGGGTCCACAGGAGCATGAGTTCCATAGTTCACCATATCGTAGCTCAGGGGATTCGTCTGAAAGCCATCAAAATAACCCAAAGCCAAAGTCAACAAAAGACGTTGTTGATAGGACTTCGGAGTCGGTCCGGATCGTTCAATGGATTTCAAAACCGGGTCGATATTGTGAAAGAGCCAAGATTCAGCAGGCGAGCCTTCAACATTGGGTGGGTACCAAGGCTGAGCCTCATTTCTGGCTTCGGTTCGTGGCGGACGTTTTTCCACCGGAAGATCCCCTCCCGTTTTTCGAGGAGCAGGACGTGTTTCCACTTCGGTCGTGCGACGAGGACTTTTCTCGGTGACGCCACCGGCGCCCGTACGACCAGAGTCATCATCGGCGGGCAAATCGCCCTTTCCTTTTTTAGGAGGAGTCGTTGATTTCTTGCCACCGGTTGTTCCGCCCGGTCCGATGCGCTCGGGTCCATCCTCGAGTCCGCCCGGCAAATCACCGCCGTCCGACGTTTCATCTTTGCCGCCTTGCTCTTCGGTCGAGACGGTTTTGCGGATCTTGGTGCTTTCTCCGCCAACTCGCGAGCCCTTGTCTCCGCAGGCCATCAGCGAAGCCGCCATCAAGCCGATCAGGATTCGAAAAAGATGTTTCGTCGTCATACCAACCTCTATTCCACGGCCCATCGCCGGTTCGGAAAATCCAGGTACCAGGTTCCGTGTTTCAAAATATTGTGTCCTAAAATGAAGTTCACCTTTTCGCCGGTCATCTTTTGAATGGCCGTGAAGTCGATCGCCATCGCATATTCGGCAACGAACTGTTTTCCGCCGACGAAAAAAGTGGCGATCATCAGAACGGACTTAAGTCGGTTCCCATGAGTATCGACACCGTTCGAAAGCTCTTTGACGGGCGTGAAGTACTCAGGATGGGCAAGAGCATAATCCAAACTCACGACCGTGAGAGCTGCACCCGTGTCCAACATACCCAGGGTTTCGAGTTCAGCCTTGGCCTTCCCCGTGCCGACGGGAATCAAGACATGCCCAACAGGATCCTTTTCAAAAGCAGCCATCGTTGCGGGGAAGATTTCCGGTGAAATTTCGAGCTGCATTTTTGGATACGCTATTTTGATGGCACTGGATGCCAGCAAGTCCAACCCAAGAATATTCAGATCCGTTCTGGTATCGACGTGGGGGCAGGTCACAACTTCAGCGTTTTTCCGCTCGAAGGAGCCGATGGACCAAGAGGGAATCGAAACATTCCGGCATTTGACGACGGAACCAGAGGCCGAAGAGTAGCGGCTCGTCCCCAAGGTTTCGAGAGCAAGAGTCTTTTCACTCTCGCGAACGGAACTGACGTTCGCACCCGTATCAAGCTTGCAACTGGTTTGCTCGCCCAGAATCGCACAAGGAAGGAAGACCTGACCGCCATAAAGGCTATTCATCGGCTTCAGAGCAATCACCTCTCCGGCCCAAACCGCTGGAGAAGACAATGCCGTTAGAATGAAACCTGCGACGATCCTTTTCAAAATCCGCTCTCCTTCATCACCAGGCTCAACAAAAAGCGCGCGCCCTTGTCGATCCTTTAGACACCCAAAAAGGCCCTTAATTGGCCCTGACGGGCTCGTGGAAAGAGAATGCACAACCGAGGCCGCGGAAACGGACATCGTTCACAGATAGAGAGGCCCCTCAGGACCCTTTAGCGGATTTTTGCGGAAAGCAGATCTTGATAGTTCAGGATGCCGACGGGTTTATGAGGGACGCCCGAGCTGGAATCCAAAACAAAAAGGAGCTGGATTTTGAACTGCTCCATCAGGAAGAAGGCTTTTTCGGCAAGTTCCTCTTGGTCGATGGTACGAGGGCTTGGGTTCATCAGATCGCCAGCCATCCCCTCCAAAGGATCGCCGTTTTTTTCCAAGCGTCGACGGATATCCCCGTCCGTGATGACCCCGATCAGATCCCCACGTTCGTCGATCACGCCCGCGACACCACGAACCTGTCGATGAGTCATGATGGAAAAGACCTGCTTCATTGGCGTGTCCTTGGTCACCAAAGGCATCGCTTCGCCCGAATGCATGAGGTCTTTCACTCGCGTGAGCAGTCGCGCTCCGAGGCTTCCTCCCGGATGATATTCAGCGAAATCCAGAGCCGAGAATCCACGCAGCTCAAGAACCGCCATCGCGAGGGCATCGCCCATCGCCAGAGAAGCCGTTGTACTGGCCGTCGGAGCCAGACCCAAGGGGCAAGCTTCCGCTGAGACATGAACATCCAGAACGACTTTCGAAGCCTTGGCCAAAGAGGACTCAGCCTTGCCCGTCATTCCGATGACAGGAATTCCACGACGAGCGCAAAAAGCCAAAGTCTGAACAAGCTCAGCGGACTCGCCGCCATAAGACAGCGCCAAAACCACGTCTTTGCTGCCGATGATTCCCATGTCTCCATGGGCGCTTTCTGCGGGATGCAGATAGACGGCCGGAGTGCCCGTGGACGAAAAGGTGCTCGCCAGTTTCCTGGCGATCTGACCGGACTTTCCGATCCCCGTCGTCACCAGTTTCCCTTCGCTCTGACGGATCAGCTCGACAGCACGAACGAACTCGGGCCCCAATCTGTCTTTCATCGACAGAATGGCATTCGCTTCGACTTCCAAAACTTTTCGGCCCAGTTTGATCGCATCCATCATCTAAGCTCGAGCTTCTTTTTTTATGGTTTCTTGATGAGAAGCCTTCAACGTCTTCCGCGGAGCCGTGACGCTTTCGAGAAGCTTGCTTCTTTGTAACGAGGCTTTTACGAAATGCGTGAAAAGCGGATGCGGAGACAGCGGCTTTGATTTGAATTCCGGATGGAACTGAACGCCGATGAACCAAGGGTGATCCGGCAGCTCGATGATCTCGACCAGATCCCGCTCTTTGCAAATACCCGTCGTCGCCATGCCTTTTTTCTCAAACAGCGCCTTGAATTTGTTGTTGAACTCGTAACGATGACGATGACGTTCGCGGATCCGGCTGGCTTTATAGACCTGTTCGGCCTTGGAGCCCTTTTGCAGATCGCAACTGTAAGCGCCCAAGCGCATGGTGCCGCCCTTGTTCGTGATGGCCCGCTGCTCTTGCATGAAATCGATCACGATATTGCCACGAGTGTTCTCGGAGACGAACTCGCGACTGGTGGCATCGCGAATGCCGCAGACGTTGCGGGCGAACTCGATCGAAGCCAGCTGCATCCCAAGGCAAATTCCGAAGTAAGGAACCTGCTTTTCACGGGCATAACGAATCGCCGCCAACTTTCCATCAACACCACGACTGCCGAAACCACCGGGAACCAGAATTCCATGGGCTTCGGACAAAACCTGAGCCGCATTTTTATCAGTCAATTTTTCAGAATCGACATAAGCGATTTCGACTTTTGCATTGTTGGCCACACCACCGTGAACCAGGGCCTCATGCAGAGACTTATAGGATTCCTTGAGATCGACATATTTTCCGACCACGGCAATCCGCACGGTCTTTTCCGGATTCTTGAGGACCTTCACCAGATGGTTCCAGCCCTTCATATCCGGTTTGCCACCGCCCAGTTGCAGACGCTTGATGACCAGATCGTCCAGACCTTCGCGATGCAGGGCCAGCGGGACCTCATAGATCGTGCTGCTGTCCTGAGCGTTGATGACATGTTCAGGTTGAACAGAACAAAACAAAGCGATTTTCTTTTTCAACGACTCGTCGATTTGCTTTTCTGCACGACAAACCAGGAAATCCGGTTGCAAACCGATCGCACGGAGTTCTTTCACCGAATGCTGAGTCGGCTTGGACTTGAGTTCACCCGCCGCCGCGATGTACGGCACATAGGTGACATGGACGAGGATGGAGTTATCCATCCCCACTTCCGAACGAAGCTGTCGAATCGCTTCGAAAAACGGTTGTGCCTCGATATCACCGACCGTTCCACCGATCTCGACCAGGATGACTTCGCTGCCTTGGGCGGCTTCGTGGATGCGGGATTTGATCTCGTCCGTGATGTGGGGAATGACCTGCACGGTTCCCCCCAGGTAGTCGCCGCGACGTTCGCGCTGAATGACTTCATCGTAAATCTGACCGGCGGAAACCGAGTTTCCGCGCATCATCGTCGCCGACGTGAAACGCTCGTAGTGTCCCAGATCCAGATCGGTTTCAGCACCGTCCTCGGTGACATAGACCTCACCGTGCTGGAGCGGCGACATGGTTCCCGGATCGACGTTGATGTAAGGATCCATTTTCATGATCGTGACTTTGATTCCGCGGGCTTCCAACAAGGATCCCAAGCTCGCAGCGGTCAGTCCTTTGCCGATCGAGGAAACGACCCCGCCCGTGACAAAAATGAACTTTTGGCGGTGAGCCTTCGTCGTCGATTTCATGGTGGAGATGGTTTTCTTCCGTTGAATTTTAGCCATGGATCCTCCTGGATTTCATTAACGACTCGAGCGCCAAAGCGTCTTCCGGGGTATCAACCCCACGGAGACCTTCTTCGACGGAAACGACTTGAATTTTTGCTCCCAGGTGCAAAGCCCTGAGCTGCTCGAGACTTTCCGCCTTTTCTATCAAAGCCGGAGGAGCCTCACAAAACCTTTTCAAGAAGCTCTTGGAATAAGCATAAAGGCCAATGTGTTTCTGGCAACCAGCCAAGGTCCCCAGGCTATTTGCGTCATTCCGAGAGTAAGGAATGGGAAAGCGCGAAAAGTACAGAGCCTCACCGAGAGCGTTCATCACCACTTTGACGGCGTTGGGCGAGGAAAGCTCCGATTCCGAGATCGGATGCGCCAAGGTCGCCATATCCGGCATTTGTCCCTGTGGCGGGCGGGTGAAAACCGCCGTCAGGCGGTCGATCAAGGCCCCGGTAATCAGGGGTTCGTCGCCCTGGATATTCACCAACACGTCCGCCTCGAGATCGCGGGTCGCCGCCCAAATCCGATCGGTGCCAGACGGCAAGGCCGGATCGGTCATCACGACCTGATAACCGAGGCCTTTGACGACCGCAGCGATGCGCTCGTCATCGGTGGCCACCAGCAAGGTTGCCAACGATTTTGCTTGAGACGCCCCCTCGAGGACCCATTGAATCAAGGGCTTCCCCGCCAGAGGATGCAGGATTTTTCCAGGGAAGCGGACCGAGGAATAGCGAGCGGGAATGACACCGACGATCTTCATGCTCACTCCTCCCTCACAAAGCGGGTTTAACCCAGTTTTCGTAGAGCCATTCTTCGAATTCCACATGACCGGTCTTTTTTAGACTGGAAACGACAAACACATGGTTCAGACTGGATTTCTTTTTCAAGGCAGCGACGGCTTTTTGAATCTCGTTTCTTGAGAGTTTATCCGACTTGGTGAGGACCACGGCCATCGGCAATCCCCGATGATCAGTGAAGCCCTTCAGCATGTCTTCGTCTTTGGTCCACTCGCGACGAATATCCATCACCAACAGCAGGCCGCGCAGCACCTGACGGGAAGCCAAATAGGATTCCACCATCTGATGCCAATCATGCATTTCATCGCCGGATCGGGCCGCAAAGCCATATCCTGGCATGTCGACCAAGGTGTACTTGCCACCGTTCATCTCGAAAAAATTCAGCAATCGGGTTTTACCGGGGGTTCCGGAAACCTTGGCGATCCGCGATCCGGTCATCAGATTGATCAACGAGGATTTCCCCGCATTGGAACGTCCGGCGATAGCGATCTCAAGACCACGATCCGGAGGGTACTCATGAGGGTGAACAGCACTTTTGATAAAACGGGCGGATGGCATGAACCACCATACCCCAAACCCCCTGCCGAGACAAAGGAGGCCCCGAAAATGATGAGATGCGGAGAGAGCCTTTGTCCGTCCAGAATCCCGGACGGATTTGTCCCGCCCACAGGACAAGAACCCACCGAGGAGGGCTGTTTCCTCGCTCTTCTCGAATAAAATGAGGTTCCAGGTCCGTGACCCCTCGGTCCCCGTTTTGGAATGCCCCCTCGCACAATCAAAGAGGAGGACTCAAATGGAAAAAGCCCATCTGCAACTGCCGGACGGACAACTCAAACCCCTGAAAGAATGGTTCACCATCGGAAGCGATGAAAACTGCGACCTGATTCTGCCTTCGGCGGCCCCACGGCACGCACGCCTGGAAAAAACACCGGACGGATGGCTTTTGAAAGACCTTCGCTCTCCGACCGGGACCTGGCTGAACAGGAACCGCATCATCGAAGCCTACCTGCAACCCGGCGATCTGATCCGCTGCGGAGAGGCCGAACTTTTTCTGATGGAAAAAGAGTCCTCGACTCGCGAATTTCCGCTCTCCAGCCGCAACCCCGAATGGAATGAGCTGCTGAAGTCCCTGGGCCACGTCGCCAAAACCTCTTTCCCGATTCTTCTGATGGGCCCTTCGGGAACCGGGAAAGATGTCATCGCCCAAGCCCTTCATAAATTTTCGCCGCGATCCCATGGTCCCCTGGTCTCCGTCAACTGTGGCGCCTTGACGGAAAGCCTAGTCGAAAGCGAGCTGTTCGGTCACGTGAAGGGCAGCTTCACCGGAGCCCTGAATGATCGCAAAGGGGCTTTCGAAGCGGCTCGCGGAGGAACCTTGTTCCTGGATGAAATCGGCGATCTGCCGATGGTATTGCAATCGAAACTCCTGCGGGCTCTTGAAAACAATGAAATCCGTCCCGTCGGATCGGATCGCACGGTCAGAACCGACGTCCGCATCGTCGCGGCCACCCATCATGATCTCGAGGATCGGGTTCGTGAAGGGCTCTTCCGACAGGATCTTTACTTTCGCTTGAATGTCATTTCGATCTCTCCGCCATCGTTGAAAAATCGGATGGAGGACTTCGAGGACCTCTTGTACGGATTCTGCCGCTCAATGCGAGTGCGTTTTTCCGTGGCTGCGATCAGGCGCCTCGAAAAACACACGTGGCCCGGGAACATCCGCGAACTCAAGAATCTGGTGGCCAGAGCCTGCGCCCTCTTCCCGCAAACCTCCATCGAAGAAACTCACATCGAAAAACTGCTCTCGGCCAGAGCCTTTCAAGGCGGTCTCGAGATCCCCGCCACCGAGCCCTCACGAGGCGCCCCCCTGCCAGTGATTCAAGAGATCGAACGACAGATGATCATGAAAAGACTGCGGGCCAACAAGGGGAACCAGCGCCGAACGGCGAATGACCTCGGTCTTCCGAAGAGCACCTTGCATGATCGCATTCGAACTTACGGCATCGATCTGGATTCGTTCAGGGTTTGAGAACGATGGTTTTGAAATAGATTTTGCGGATTCTTCCCTTGGTCGCGAGTTGGTTCGCCTCTCGCACCAAGATTTCCTGCAACTTGAGTTTTCCTTGGGCGGAGGTCAGCTCATCGTAGGTGAATTCTTCCATCACCCGCATGAAGCGGTCCCGGAATTCCGTTTCACGATCTTTGATTTCGACGACGACATCCGGGGACATTCCTTCGACATAGAGTTCGGCTGCCGCCATGGGATTGCGACCGGAGTTCACGGATTTTTTAACGTTCACCACCAGTTTGGGAACGACCATCATGTTCTGAGCCGCACGGACAGAACCATAAAAAGGCTCCTGCTCCGTTTTCGGATCGTAAGACCATCTTTGCTCGGCTAGCGAGTCGAGACTTTGGATGAAGAGCTGCTCCTGCTCGGGAACGATTCCTTTGGTCAGCATCAGGAACAGCACGAAAGCCGTGCCCCCGCAAAGCAAGACGAAAGCGGCAACCAGCAATTTGAATCGACGGGGTTTGAATCCGAACTGACGAAGCATTTCGGAAACCCGGCCCATGAAGCCGCCAAGGGCGTTTTTGCCGTTTTTGAGAAGCGACGGCAGTTCGTCTTTCAGAAAATAGAAAGCCGTCGTCTGCAATCCGGTCAGAAAATTTTTGAACTTTCGCAACAGGCGTTTCAGACGGGAACCGAAGGATTTGGCTTCCTGCTCGGCGAGAAGTCGATCCAGATCGATCATCTCGATGTTCAAATCGGCAGAGTTTTCCTGAGAAACGATGGTCGCGACCTCGAGCCCGAACGAGGGGTCCTGCTCGCTGATGACCTTGTCCAGATCGTCGAGAGAGATCAGCCCCTCGGCTTCCGCATCGGCGGAGACGTCCTGAGGCTTTTGGTCTTTTGTCGAGCTTTCATCCGATGAGGCCAAAGATTTCTCTCCTCCCGACATTCTAGGAAGGCCGCTCCGGTTCCCGCAAGGAAAATTCCGATTCGGGACCTGTCGATATTTCCCTCGGTCTTGGGTCGAGAAGAACGTCCAGAGCGTAGGAGATTCGCCTCGAAAACCCTACAATCGAGAGGTGGAGGTTCCTATGCGCCAGGCTCCGATCGCCGTCCTTCTTTCATCCGCTCTTTTGGCGAGCGGCTGCTCTTTGTTTCAGCGGTCTACCCAAAGCGGCTATGCCCTGAGGGAAAATTCACAGGCCGGTTTCGAAAAACGCAGCATTCGACAAGAGAACCTGGAAACACAAAGGCATGCCGCCGAAATGGGGTTCTCTCCGGATGAAAACCTGACCGCCGATCAGTGGCGGCAGATCGAAAACCGTCGGCGTTTGCGCTCTCTGGAATCGCGGCTCGATTCCCCTCGAGAGCGTGATCAGTATTCGAAAATCCTGCCGTGGTTGGCTTCGGACGAAGAGAAAATCGAATTGCTCTCGATCTCGACACTGGAAGGCCGCCAGGCCTGGATCAATTCCAAAAACGTCTGGAAAAGAGCCCAACATCCTCCAGGAAACGTCAAAGGCCTGATCGACAGCGGAGACATCTCGGTCGGAATGCAGATGGATTATGTGCGCAAGTCCTGGGGCGAACCACAGAACGTCGAAGTCTCAGGAAACCCCGCCTATAAAAACGAGCGCTGGAGATACGTGCGCTTCGTCTCAACCCCTGAGGGCTATAAACAGGAAAAACGATTCGTCTACTTCGAAGGCGGCCGCGTCGTCGGTTGGGAAACCGAATAACTAAGACCTCGTCGCTGGGAATGAGTCGATTCCCTGAAACGGCCCGTTGTCAGTGGGCTTCGTCCCAATTGTCGCCGATCGCATAGTTGGCCTTGAGTGGAACGCTCAGGGTGGCGATTCCCTCCATGACCTCGAGAATCTTTGGTGCTGTTGCCTTGAGATGCTCTTCGGTTCCTTCGAAGATCAATTCGTCGTGCACTTGCAGCAGCATGTCCGTCTCGACCACCCGGCCAAGCTCGATCATCGCCCGCTTCACCAAATCACTGGCGGTACCTTGGATCGGAGCATTGATGGCGGCACGTTCACCGAACTTGCGAAGAGCGCCGTTCTTGGACTTGAGCTCGTCGATGTAGCGTCGTCGTCCGAAGAGGGTTTCGACATATCCTTTTTCATGAGCCGTTTTGATCGTCTCTTGGATGTAGTCTTCGACCCCTTTGAATTTTTCAAAATATCTTTTGATGATTCCCTGGGCATCGCCTCGCGGAATCCCCAAGGTCTCGGCCAACCCGAAGGCCGCCTGACCGTAGGCGATCCCGAAATTCACCGCCTTTGCCACTCGTCGATGCTCCGGAGTCACCTCTTGCAAAGAGACGCTGAAAACTTCGGCCGCTGTGGCCGCGTGGATATCCAGATCTTCGGCAAAGGCCTTGGTCAGCCCCGGGTCCCCGGAAATATGAGCGAGGATCCGCAGCTCGATCTGGGAATAATCCACCGAGAGAAGTTTTTTGCCCGGAGCCGCGATGAAGGCCTTGCGGACCCGCTGACCACGCTCGGTCCGAACCGGAATGTTCTGCAGATTCGGCGCTGTGCTAGACAGCCGGCCTGTCGCCGTCAGAGCTTGGTTGAAACTGGTATGAACGCGATCATCGGTCTTCGCCAACTGCGGAAGGGCATCCACATAGGTGGATTTGAGCTTCGACAGTTCTCGCCAGACGAGAACTCTTTCCGCGATCGGATGATTGGTTTTTTCCAGAACATCGCTGTCCGTGGAAAACCCCGTCTTGGTTTTTTTCACCACGGGAAGACCGAGCTTCTCGAACAAAATATGTCCAAGCTGTTTCGGGCTCCCGACATTGAAAGACTCTCCGGCCAGCTCGTGGACTTCTTTTTCCACGCTGGCGATTTCGGAGGCCAGTTCCGCACTCTGCTCGCGGAGACGGGCGAGATCAATCCGAATGCCTCGTTTTTCCATTCGTAAAAGAATGGCCGCCAGAGGCAGTTCCAACTCTCGGTAGACACGCTCACCGGAGCGTTCCTTCAATCGTTCAAGCAAAACCGTCTCGAGATGGATCTGGGCTGAGAGGACTTGTTCAGGCGAAGGGAATTCCGGCAAAGGATTGCCGAGATGCTTGAACAGCATCTTGCCAAAATCAGAGCTGTCCCCGGCTTCGACCACATAGGCGGCCAGCATCGAGTCCCACGCCGCCAGCGGTTGATCCGCGTTGATCTTGTGCCAGAAGGACTTCAGATCAAAGCCTTTCCACAGGATCATCAACCGATCCGTCGCCGCCCCCAGCTCCTCGGGTGTTCCATCCAAAGAATAGATTTTTGCATTGCTCGCAACGAATAACCCGCGCTCGTCTTGAAAACCCCAGTAGGTGCCACCCGGCTTGAGTTTGGCGATCAGGTCTTTTTCAGAGAGGATTTCGACCTCGTATTCGCCACGAGGAGGTGGCGGGACCACGATCGCAGGCGTCTCTCCACTCGATGCCGGCGCCTGTGCCGCGGCGGCCGGAGGTGCCGCCGAAACGACGGTGTCGCCCTCACCGAGCAAGGTTTTTTCGAAACTCTTGAAGTTGAGCTCTTGCAAAAGCGCCAGCAGTTCGGCGCGATCGAACGCCTTGATCCGATAGGATTCAAAGTCCTCTGGCACTTCGACGTCGGTCGAAATCGTCACCAGCTTTTTCGACAAGAAGGCCATGTCCTTCGATTTCAAAAGCTTCTCTCGAACGCTTTTGCTTTCAACCGCATCCAGGTTTTCGTAAATCGCTTCGAGCGAAGGAAATTGCTCAAGCAGCTTGATCGCCCCTTTGGGACCGATCCCCGCCACGCCGGGAACGTTGTCAGAGCTGTCTCCGACCAAGGCCAGATAATCGATCATCTGATCGGGTCGCACGCCCCATTTTTCCTTGGCTCCGGCGGCATCGTAACGAATGTTTTTCATGGTGTCGTAAAGCAGAATTCCCGGCTCGAGAAGTTGACCGAAATCTTTATCGCCAGAAACGATCACGGCCTGTGCACCATGAGCCTTGGCCTTCAAAGCCAAAGTTCCGATCAGATCATCGGCCTCGAAACCTGGGACCTCCAAGGTCGGGATCCCCATCAGGGTCGCGAGTTTTTTAATGTAAGGGATCTGTGCCGCGAGATCTTCCGGCATCTCGGTGCGATTCGCTTTGTAATCCTCATAGAGATCTTTACGGAACGAAGGTTCTTTGCGGTCGTAGCAGAACACCAGGTAGCTCGGTCTTTCTTCTTTGAGGAGCTTGGTCAGCATCGACAGAAAACCGTAAACGGCGTTGACCGGAACGCCTGAAGGCGAGGTCAACGGCCGGATCGCATAATAAGCACGGAAGAACATGGAGCTGACATCGACGAGGTACACGGTTTTCATCGTGACCTTTTACGATGCGAGGGAGAACGCGCAAAGGACTAACGTTCCTTGACGCGATCGGAATCAACTTGTCCGAGAGCACTTTCATCCAGGAAGTTTTCGGCAATCGGTCCGGTCTTCACTTCGTCACTGCACATGTCTGCCTGACGAAGCAAAAACTTGATGCGACTGAGGATCTCGGGATCTTTCGGCGAGGCACCTTGTTTTTCCCAAGCTTCGACTTCTGAGGATTCAACTTTGAGATGACGGGCCAAATCGGAAGAGGTCCATCCCATGCGGCAGCGGAGTTTGCGAAGATCTATGTTGCTATCCATCTCTTATCCTTCGGCTTTTTAGCCAGAGTAGAGTCGATATCCTAGCACTTCGGAGGCCCTTTTCAAGTGAACCTCTTCAGAAACACGATGATTTCTCTTGATTTGATTTTAGCGGACCTCGTCCGGAAAGACGAAAACCAAGTCATTCTCGCCAACTAGGTCTAGCCGGTCCCGCGCCTGACGCTCGATGTAGGAAGGGTCTTTGGCCTGTTTTAATTGCAAGGCCAGGCTCTGCATTTCGCCCTGAAGATGAATCAAGTCCGTGGTGAGCCGCTCGTGATCCCGGTGCAAACCCCAAAGGCGCCACAAAATTCCATCGAACACGAGGCTCAAAGTCGCAAAGGCCAAACAGGCCAAAAAGACCCGCGAAGGTCTCTGTAAAAAGCGACGAACTCCATGTCCAAAACCAGTCAGCGACATTCATTCATTCTCACACAAAGAAGGCCCCTAAGAAACTGGCCCTGGACTTCGTTTTCCAGCTCTCAAATTAGCCCAGCGAAAACTAGGCCTGACGAGTCTTCTCTTTAGAAAAGCCTCACCGACGACCAATCGGGACTCCTAAGAATCACCACAACAAATCCCAACTGGAACGACCAAGGCCCCGCCACCTGCAAATCCGTCAGAAAATAGTCCACTGAACAAAAAAGCCCTTCTCTGCTGAATGAAGAAGGGCTTTTTCATTTTAAAGCGTCAGAGCCCTTCCCCCCTGCAAAGGCCGCCCACTCAACCCATGCCTCAGTTCCGCCTCCCTCTGCCTTTTGGGCACGGGTTTGGCGGCGGCGCGAGCGAGTCCCTAGGGCTGACTTGAAAGACCTCCCGGAAGCAGAATGCGTTTTTCAAAAACAAAAAAGCCTGAAGCAAAATGCTTCAGGCTTTTTTGTTTTTGAAAATCCGGGTCAGAGCTCAAGGACGAGCGTGTCTTTCAAGTCAGCCCTAGGGACTCGCTCGCGCCGCCGCCAAACCCGTACCCAAAAGGCAGAGGGAAGCGGCCACAAGACCAGCTCAGACGTGAAAGGCCGCCTTGTCCCAAGACCAAGCCAACTCCCCAAGCTCTTCCTCAATGCGAAGAAGCTGATTGTACTTGGCGGTACGATCCGTCCGGCACAAGCTGCCCGTTTTGATCTGCTGGCAATTCATGGCAACGGCCAGATCAGCGATGGTGGTGTCTTCGGTTTCGCCCGAGCGATGGGACATGATCGTGCGGAAACCCGCGCGCTGGGCAAGGCCGACGGCATCGGCGGTCTCTGACAATGTTCCGATCTGGTTGACCTTGACGAGCAAGGCATTCGCCGCTTTTTGCTCGATGCCTTGGCGCAGGCGTTTTGGATTCGTCACGAAAAGATCATCACCGACCAGTTGCAACTGCTGACCATGACGACGGGTCATTTCTTTCCAGGAATCCCAATCGTCTTCGGCAAAGCCGTCTTCGATGCTGACGAGCGGATATTTTTCCGACCACTTGGCATAGATGCCCATCAGATCTGTCGGCGAAATTTGATTGCCGTCCCATTCGTATTTGCCGTCTTTGTAGAGCTCGGTCGAAGCGACGTCGAGAGCGATGAAAACCTCTTGGCCTGGCTCGTAGCCCGCTGCCTGGATGCCTTCCATCAACAGATCCATGGCCTCTTGGTTGCCGGACAATTTCGGTGCGAAGCCACCCTCGTCACCGACCGCTGTCGAAAGGCCTTTTTTAGCGAGAATCTTTTTGAGCGCATGGAAGATCTCGGCCCCCGCACGCAGACTTTCGCGGAAAGAGTTTTTCACCGTCGGGACGACCATGAACTCTTGCACATCGAGGCCGTTGTTCGCATGAGCACCGCCATTCAGAACGTTCATCAAAGGCACCGGCAAGCGGTACGCCTGGGAACCACCGACATAACGATACAGCGGAAGTCCACACTCCAAGGCTGCGGCTTTCGCAGCAGCAAGAGAAATCCCCAAGAGCGCGTTCGCGCCAAGATTGCCTTTGTTCTCGGTGCCGTCGATGTCACGGATCAAGCGGTCAATGGCCACCTGGTCCTGAACATTGATACCAAGAAGTTCGGGGCCGATTTTTTCACGCACGTTTCTGACCGCGGTCAAAACGCCTTTTCCCAGATAGCGATGTTTGTCGCCATCACGCAGCTCGACGGCTTCGTGCGCCCCTGTCGAAGCACCGGAAGGAACGGCTGCGCGGCCGATGACGCCTTGGTTGGTGTGAATCTCGACCTCAACTGTCGGGTTTCCACGGCTATCCAAAATTTCACGGGCGTGGACTTGGACGATCTCAGACATGCGTTTCCTCCTCGGAAGGACGGACCGATGACGTTCGGCTTTGAAGACGGCGCAACTGCTCCATGCTGGCGGAGATGGTGCGCGGATATTGTTTTTTCACGTGATCCCAATCAAGCCGGCGAAGAGCCTCTTTGATTGCGGACTCTTTGTCTTTTTTGGCAAGACCGGCCAGAACGACCACGAGCTGCTGAGCTCTGACCATGTAGTCGTGCAAGCGAGCGAGATTTTGCTCGATCATGAAGGCCGGAGGAGCTTCGGGATTGGATTCTTCTTTCAGCAAAGAGGTCAGGGCCTCTTCGGCATTCAGAATCGCCGCTGTTTTGACGCCCTCTTCGAGATCTTTTCGAAGGTCCTGAATCTCATCGTCCTTGCGTTGAAGCTCGCGGTTCTTGTCTTCAAGTTCGCGCTGCAAACGCTGGTGATCGGCGATCACCGACTGCAGCAGATCGGGACTGATCTGATGGCCGGGGTCTTGGTTAAAAATACTTTCCTGTGTGTCAGGCCAGTGAACCTTGAGCTGAATGCCTTCCCACTCGCAGGTCGCCAAGTCCTTGCCGACATACAGCGGGAGACTTTCGAAAGCCGCTTTCAGAAACGAGGTGATCAAAGGATACTGCTCGGCCGGAAGTGGCAGATCGAAAGACACACTGGCTTCCGTGCGACGCAGATTTTCGATCGGGGGTTCCGGCGAGATGAAGTAAGAAAGAAAACGTTCAGGCTGATTCAGAATTTCCTGAGGCCGTGGCATCAAGCGCAGGACGCTGTCCAAAACACCCCAGGCATGGTTGCGAGGACCAGCATGTCCTGCGGCCACCAGCAGAGGTGCGTCCAGACCGCTGGCCCAACCCATGCGAACCAAGGTCTCGAAAAAGGCTTCCATGTCGGGGGCGCTCATCCAAGACGAAGGGTCTCTCAAAGTTTCCATCGTGGGAAAAATGGGATCGTACAGGGACGACAAGTCCTCCCCGTGCTGCTCCAGGAAACTGAGTACTGCATTGGTGATCTTACAGCTAAAATGCACGGGAGATTCCTAACGCATCCGAGACGAGGAATCGACGCTTTTTACAAAGGGACCCCCATGATGCCGAGCGCATTCCTCAGCACCGAGGGGAAAAAGAGCGTTTTGCTTATGATTTGGGCAGCCTGAGGCTAAAAGATGCACCTCGGCAGATCCCAGGGACCCGCCGAAGCCCAAGTCCTTAGAGCGGGGCAACCTCACCCAAGAACTGTTCAAAGGCCTTCCATGAACGCTCATCCGCGTTCTTGTTGTAGGCGGCTCCGGCCTTGATGTCATTTCCAGCCGCCGGGTTGGTGAAGGAATGAACAGCACCGCTGTAAGCGATGAATTGATAGTCCACCTTGGCATCGTTCATGGATTTCTGGAAGGCGTCCACCTCTGCAACGGGAACAAACGGATCGATCGCGCCGTGAAGGACGAGGACCTTGCCTTTGATATTTTTCGCGTCCGTCAGTTTTGGTGTCGCCAGACCTCCGTGAAAACTCACAATCCCCGCGACGTCTGCACCAGAACGGGCGAGTTCAAGAACCGAAGTTCCTCCGAAACAATAGCCGAAAGCCACCACTTGCTTGGGATCGACTCCTCGTTGGCTTTTCAGCACCTTGAGAGCGGCGCTCATGCGTTCGCGAAGAAGCCTGAGATCGTTTTTATATTTGCCAGCCAATTCGCCCGCTTCTTTTCCGTCTTTGGGACGAACGCCTTTGCCGTAAACATCCACGGCCAGAGCCACATAGCCCTTCTCCGCCATCTCGTCGGCTTTCTTTTTCATCTGATCGGAAAGGCCCATCCAATCATGAACGATCAATACAGCTGGGGAATTGAGACGCTTGGTTTCGGGCGTCGCCAGATAACCTTCCAGCGTCACTTTGCCGCTTTTGTATTCGAACAGTTCACCCGCCATTGCGGACACCGAGAAAATCGAGAGGAAAAGAATCAGAACGGATTTCATTGAGACCTCCATGAGGAGGTCATTTTTCACGGGGGCCTCACGGATGTCGAGCCGTGACGCCCATTCCCTTGAAGGCCTAAAGCCGAATTACTCTTTCAAATCGAGGCTTGTCTCGGCCCCCGACACCTTCACACTTTTCTGCAAGGAATCCACGAGCACCGTGGTGTTCACTGTTTTCAACTGGGGAAAGGCACTTGTGAAACTCAACACCAGGGTCGTCCCAAGTGGCGACTTGGTGCAAGTGATCTTGGAGCGGACTTCGATCTCGCTATGCTTGGAATTCTTTTTTTCACGATGTTCTTTGACGTCACCCTTTTCGAAAGAGCAACCGAGGGCAGCGTCGAATTTGATCATCGCGGCCAGCTCTTGTTCGAGCTTGGTTTTGGCGGCGGCGACGGTTTTTTTCTGAGCTTCGGTTTTCGCGGCATGTTCGAATCCCCAGAAGGATTCGCTCGGTGCCCGCAGCTCCAGATTTCCAGTCATTCCCTCGAAGGCCAGCGAGAGTTCACCCACGCCATGCTGATGAGCTCCATGGGACCGATGGCCGTGATGATGGTGCTCATGAGAATGCTTCTTTTGCGCAAAAGCGGGCGAAGACAAAACAAGACATCCAATGATCGAAACAAGCTGAATGGTTTTCAAAAAACACCTCCACGAAGACGGTAAATCATTGGCGTCAAAAATGCAAAAAGCGAGATTGGGTTTCCCCATCTCGCTTTTTTGGAACCCGGAACTCTTTCTTCACGAAAGGAGTTCCGAATGCCGGATTCACACACAGACTATGTGTCTATTCGACGTTTTTTAGAAAGGGCTCGACGGATCTTAAGTCTGGTTTTTCTTGTTCTTAAGATTCTCAAGCTCTTCTTTGATTTTTGGAGATAGTTCTTTTCGGGAGTCGTCCAACGTGTTCATAAAGTCGCGAGGTGACTGCCTCACGACAAAGACGATTTCATGAAGAGTTCCGGTCCGGGCGGATGGGGAGGCCCGCTTAGATTTTTAAGCGGCCCGGGTGAACTTGGCGCGTGGGAACGGGAGGTTGTTATCGACGATCTCGTCCATGAAGCTGGGAATGTTTCCGGTGGCTTCAACGCGGCCTTCGAGTTTTCCCTCGGGAGTTCGCTTCATGTCGAGGATCTCGAAGATCGGAACGACATCGTAGGTTCCGTCAGGAAGACAGCCGCGGACTTCGGAGATATGGCTGACTTTACGAGAGCCGTCCGAGAAACGTGACACTTGGATGATCAGATCGATGGCGCTCGTCACCTGTTGGCGGAGAGCCTTTTCGGAAATCTTGGCATCCCCGCTCTGAGCCAAGGCTTCGAGACGAACCATGGCATCGTCAGGATTGTTCGCGTGGACAGTTCCCATGGAACCTTTGTGACCAGTGTTCATCGCATTGATGAGTTCAATCGCTTCACTGGAACGAACCTCACCGACGATGATGCGATCTGGACGCAAACGAAGGGACGACTTCAAAAGATCCTTGATCGACACTTCGCCTTTGCCTTGTCCATCCGCTTGGCGGGTTTCAAAGAAAACGACGTGTTCATATTCGATCTGAAGTTCCGACGCATCCTCGATCACAATCACACGATAGCCCTTGGGAATACGGGAACACAAAAGCCCCAACAAGGTGGTCTTTCCGGAACCTGTTCCACCGCTCACCAGGATGTTTTTTCCCAGGAACATGCAAACGTCCAAGAAGCGCGCGGCGTCCTCGGAGATCGCGCCGAGCTTGATGTAATCGCCAAATGAAATTTTGGAATTGGTGAACTTACGAATCGACAAGGTCGATCCTTTTCGCGAGCAGGGCGGGATGACCGCAGCGAAACGAGAACCATCCGGCAGACGCGCATCGAGACGAGGCTCCTCCTCGCTGATTCGACGTCCGACCGATTGGGCGATGGAATTGATGGCCGCTCGCAAGGTATCTTCATCCGCGAAAGATTCAGGAACCCGTTCCAACTTCCCTTTTCGTTCGACGAAAATTTCGGATGCAGAATTGATCAAAATCTCGGAGACCGTTTTGTCGTCCAGATACTTCCAGACCGGCCCGAGATTCTGTTTGATCGCGTCCTTGAAGACGTTGATTTTATCCTGATTGTCCGCCATGCGAAAACGCTCCCAACACCTTACCGACTCGAAGCCGGCTGTCTCTGTTGATCGGGAACCACGACCAGCTTCCCTTGCATCGCAGTTTCAGGACACTGGTAACTGAACACACCGTCCGTCTTCGGGTTGATGGTGAAGGTCTTGGTCTTTCCGAACAGGCTGTTGTGATATTCCGAAAAAGCGTCCAGCACGAAGCTGACGTTTTTCTGATTCTCGTTCACGTTGACGATGTGAATACGATAGCTGCCGCCCTTGCGCAGGCTCACCGACTCGGGAACGAAACCTTTTTCCGTGTTCATGATGACGATGTCCTGAGTCGGCCCCGTGGATTCGAGGATCCGATCCACCAAACCCACCGGTTCGGATTCGGTCACGCTGGCCGGCAAACGGCTTTCGTTGGAAATCCGCGTGAAATCCGTTTGTCGTCTCGACAAGTCCACTTCCCATGCCGACGCCGTCGACAAGCTCAGGAAAGTCAGAACGAAAACGGTCTTAATGAAGCTCTTTGCGGTCCTGGAATTCGCAGAACTCACGAGCCACCTCCAGTGCGACGAAATGAACTGACTGAGCATCCATCATGTGCAGCTGCTGTTCGAGCTGATTGGGGTCTCCGCCGCAGGTGTTGATCACCCGACACGCTTCGAGAACGCGATCGGGATGAGCTTCCATCTGCTTCGTCACCGTCTCCCAGTCCATTTTAAGAACGGGATCGATGGCACCAATGCGATAGAGAGCGTCGAATACGGCTTGTAAATTTCCCTGCAAAAACATGATGTCGTCCTCCGAAAGTCCTTTTTCAGATTTCTCTTCAAAGAACTCTTCGGTCGAACAACGTCTGAACTTGAGACAGAAGACGATCAACTGGACCCGGAATCGGGCCCATGGACTCTATTTTTTTTCAGGCTTACCGAGCGCCTGTTCGGCCAAGGTCGAGGGCGACGCCGTTTCCTTCATCACACGAAGACGACGCTCGTCCCGCATTTCGGCAGAGAGCTCGATTTTGGCGTCACGGATTTTCTCTAGAAGCTGACGTTCGAAGCCTTTTTCTCGGGCCTTCGGCTTGAGCTGGGAAATCGTATTCGTCAAAAAGACGGCATAGGTCGCCTGAATCGCCGCCTTGTGTTTTTTCGGATTCTTGAGCGCCGAGATCGCTTCGTCCGTCAGGGCCACCATCGTCGGCTCCCAGAGGTCCTGCTCCTCAAGCTCCTGACGGAGGGGGCCCATGACCTTATCGATCATGAAGTCCTCATCCGGACGGGACAAAACCGTCTGCAGCCCGTCTTTGAGCGGGGCATTATCCCCCTCCTTGGCAGCCGCGATCTTCTGACGAACGAGGTCATTCATCTGATCGAGATCCTTCAACGCCAATTGACTATAAGTAAACTCAGGCCCCGCCCAAAGCAGCCCGGCCAGGAACATCGGCACAAAAACAGAGATCAGTGTTTTCATATACGTCCTATTTTTCATGAAAAATCGGAAGATCGCACGCCGTTCTTAACCTTCCCCCGGCCCAGACCGGACTTTTGTCTCAGAATACGACGCGCAACCGCAAGTGTCTGAACTTCTTCCGCTCGACAACCCCTTATGCCACAATGAGCAGGCTTAAAAGCTCTAGATAGAGTTTGAATTGAACGACACCATTTGGAGGAACCCTGTGAAAAAGATTTTCGCCTTGTGCTTGCCAGTCATGGCTTTGGGACTGACAAACTGTGCGCCTTCCGCCAGCCAGCTGAAGAGTGCGATCGAGAAAGACCCAAGCATCGTTTTCGTTGCCATCGAAAAAGATCCAGAGAAGTTCATCGAAGTGGTGAATGCGGCCGCTCAAAACGCGCAACGCAAGTCCCAAGAAAAGGCGATGGAAGACGAAACCAAAAAACGTGACGACGAGTTCGCAAACCCGCTGAAGCCTGAAATCCAAGAAGGCCGGGTCATCTTCGGTAAAGCCGATGCTCCTGTCACCATCGTTGAGTACTCCGATTTCGAGTGCCCTTACTGCTCTCGCGGTTATCAGACCGTGAAACAGGTCGAGAAAGAATACGGCGACAAAGTCCGTATCATCTTCAAGCACTTGCCTTTGGATTTCCATCCACAAGCGTTGCCAGCCGCCAAGTACTTCGAAGCCATCGCCCGCCAAGGTCACGACAAGGCTGAGAAGTTCCATGACGCCGTTTTCTTGGGTCAATCCCAGTTGAAAACCGATGGCGACAAGTTCCTGAAAGCGACGGCTAAAAAAGTCGGCGCCGACATGGCAAAACTTGAAAAAGACTTGAAAGACGAGTCCATCATGGCTCGCATCCAAGCCGACATGGAAGAGGCCCAAAAGTTCCAAATCACCGGAACCCCAGGCTTCATCATCAACGGAGTCAGCCTCCGCGGCGCCTATCCATTCCCAGAATTCAAGTCGATCATCGACCGCCACTTGGGCGAAAAGAAGTAATTCTTAAAACCCAAAAGGTCTCAATCGACCAAAAAACCCACGCCAAAAGCGTGGGTTTTTTATTTCCATCCCCCACCCGCCGACGCTCCCCAACCCACCCAAGCAAACTCCCGAAATCCCCTTTCCCGTTTTATTTGGGCCGCCATTGGGGGGCAGCCTGCGGGCCGGGGCGGATCGGGGGACATCCGGGAAGCGTGACGCGTTTTTCATTTTCGGAACGCCGCCAGGCGATCCGAAAATGAAAATCCCGGCCCATAGCTCAAGGACGAGCGGGTCCCCCGATCCGCCCCGGCCCGCAGGCTGCCCCCCAATGGCGGCCCAAATAAAACGGAAAAGAGGATTGAGGACTCGAGTACAAACTCAGTTCAAAAAATCACCCCCTCCCCTTGCTTCCCCCAAAACTCAATCCTATAGTCCCCTTCCTCGGAGGACTCCAAATGGTCTCGCAAGTCGTTTCCAAATTCGGTGGCACATCCATGGGCGATGCCGATTGCATGCGCCGAAGCGCTGAAGTCGCCGCTCAACGAAATAGCCGCCTCGTCGTGGTCTCCGCAACCTCAGGCACCACCAACGATCTGATCCTTCTCGGCAAGACCGCCCAAAGCGGACAGTGGCCCGAGAGCGAAGCCCTCTTGCAGAAAATCCGCTCTCGTCACGAAGGCATCGGCAACGACCTGGGAATCACGTCTGAACAAAAAGCACGGCTCGCCGAGGTTCTCGAAGAGGCCGAATCCATCGCTCGCGGAATCTTCCTCTTACGAGACTGTTCGCTCAAAGCCATGGACACTTTGATGAGCCTGGGCGAGCGCCTGTCTTCGATTCTGTTTTCCAAAGCGATGAGCGAGGCCCTCAAAAACAAAAGTGCGACCACTCCCGTTCGCTGGCTCGACGCCCGTGAAGTGCTTCGAACCGACGACCAATTCGGCAAAGCGAAAGCCGCCACCGAAGAGATCTCCAAACTCTGTCGGGAAAAATGGGCCGACTTGATCCAGGCCCAAGCTGTCGGCGTCACTCAAGGCTTCATCGGGTCCACCGAAGAAGGTGCGACGACCACTCTGGGCCGCGGGGGGTCCGACTATTCCGCCGCTCTCTTGGCCGAAGGTTTGTCTGCGGATATCCTGGAAATCTGGACGGATGTTCCCGGCATCGCCACCACCGATCCGCGCATCTGCTCACTGGCAAAACCCATCGAAGAAATCTCGTTCAAAGAGGCCTCCGAGTTGGCCACCTTCGGCGCAAAGGTTCTGCATCCAGCGACCCTACTCCCGGCCATCCGGCGCAATATTCCCGTCTTTGTCGGCTCCAGCTTTGACGCTGGCCAAAGAGGAACCTGGGTCCGTCGTGAAGTGAAAGAAGCCCCTCTGATCCGCGCCCTCGCTCTTCGGCGTAAACAGGTCCTTGTGACCTTGAGCACGCCCGAGATGCTGCACGCGCACGGCTTTCTGGCCAAAATCTTCCGCGTCTTCGATGATCACAAAGTGTCCGTCGATGCGATCACCACGTCCGAGATCAGCGTCTCTTTGACCCTCGAGGATTCGGCTCTTCTCAACAAAAGATTGCTGCAGGATCTGTCGCAGTTTGCAGACGTGAAAACCGAGGAAAATCTGACCCTGATCTCGCTGATCGGGAACTCGATCAACCACACGCCCGGTTTGGGCAAACGGATTTTTGATGCGATTGGCGATATCAACGTCAGGATGATTTGCCTGGGCGCGAGCAAGCACAACTTCTGCTTCCTCGTCGACGGGGACAAGGCCGACGAGGCCATCCGGCGCCTTCATCGCTCATTTATCGAAACATGAGAGGATCAGATGACAGACCAAGATTCAAAACCGAACCGTCCCAGCGAAGAAGAGCTGCGAAAGCGTCTCTCACCCTTGCAATTCGATGTGACCTGCAACGAAGGCACCGAGCCGCCGTTCAACAACGAATATTGGGATAACAAGCGCGAGGGAATCTACGTCGATATCGCGACCGGAGAGCCTTTGTTCAGCTCTCTGGATAAATACGATTCCGGCACCGGTTGGCCCAGCTTCACCAAGCCCATCGCCACTGATCGCCTGGTCACCAAGACGGATCACAAATTTTTCCAGGTGCGGACCGAGGTCAGATCCAAACTCGGAGACATCCATCTGGGCCACTTGTTTCCAGACGGCCCTCCTCCAACGGGCCAGCGCTATTGCATGAACTCCGCTTCCTTGAAATTCATCCCGAAAGAAGAGATGGAAGCCAAGGGGTATGGGGAATTGCTCTCGCTCTTCAAATAGGCCCCTGACCGCCGTAAAAAGCTCTTGGTGCCCAAGATTGGCACTGTGGAAGGCCCGTTGAAGGATCCTCAGGTCTCTAACCACATTTAACGGGATCTGAGGGCCGACCTCGAAGGCATCGAATCTGCACTATATTGCGACATGCGAT
>JAHBUU010000026.1 GCA_019637895.1 Pseudobdellovibrionaceae bacterium
AAGTAAGCTTGGGAACCTGCTTCTGGCCGATGCTTTTCAGGACGGTGAAAGTGGAGTTCAAGACCACGAGATTCAACCCGGGATACTGAAAGATCTGAGCATTCACGAAATGCAGGGGCTTTTTCTGAAAACCCCCACGGGTCATGACCACCAAGGCGATCACGCTGAACAATCCCAGCAGAGCCCGCCGTTTCCAGCCCCAATCACGGCCCCAGCGAAAATCCTTGGACCACTGAAAAATCACCGCTCCGCCGACAGCTCCGATCGCCGTCATCAGAACACCGAACAGCAACAGCAGACCATAGGCCGACACGAAACCACCGGCTTTTCCCTGCGCTTCGCCCAGAATGAACAACACATCCGACGTCATCCGTCGTCCGACAAAGTTCACGAACTCGACATCGATCAAATTCACGATCCAAAACGGAATCTGAATGAGCAAAAAGAGGGTCAGGACGGCCCCGCTCCAGATTCGATTCCAGCGCAGGGGCCAGGGAATCAGGGTCAGTAAAACCAAGGGCAGGATCAGCCAAGCGGCCGCCGCCAGGTCAAAGCGGACTCCGACCAGCATGGCTTTGAAAAGATGACTCACCGGCTGGCTCTTCAACTGAGGGAGATTCCACAGAACATATTCGATCCGGATCAGGCTTAAAACGACCACGGACCACAGAAAAAGGCTCCAAACGCGAAGAAGACGCGGAGATAGCTTTGCCAAGGTCAGACTCCCCTTTTGTGGCCCATGCTGCATGAAGGCCCCCAGAGACGCAACGTGGAAGTCCCCCCGAAAGCCGGGGATGACCTCCTTGCACGGCACGTCAATGTTTGGTACTCCCTTGAGAACCATGTCACCGCAAGAAATAAAAACCCGTCTTGAGCAAGCTTACCCCGGCGCCACCGTCGAAGTCTTCGATTTGACCGGCACCGAGGACCATTACGAAGTTTATGTGGAGAGCCCTGTTTTTTCAGGCTTGTCCCGCATCCAGCAGCATCAACACGTGATGGCCGTCTTCAGCCCCGAGCTGAAAACCGGTGAAGTGCACGCTCTTTCCATCAAAACAAAAATTAAATCCTGAGAACTCAGGGAGGACCTATGTCGACTGTCAAAGAACGTATCGAAAAAATCCTGAACGACAACAAAGTGGTTTTGTTCATGAAGGGCACGCAGAATTTCCCGATGTGCGGCTTCTCGTCCCGCGCCTGCGCGATCCTGCAAGACCTCGGTGTTTCCTTTCATGACGTGAACGTCCTGGAAGACGAAGAAATCCGCAATGGCATCAAAGAATTCGGCAACTGGCCGACCATTCCGCAGCTTTACATCAACAAGGAACTCATCGGCGGTTCGGACATCATGATGGAGATGTACCAATCCGGCGAATTGCAAGATTCGTTGAAAGCCTAAGCCATGCGCTGCAACCTGGCCCTCTGGGATCGAATGATTCGGTTTCTGATCGGCATCCTGCTCGTGACCTACGCCGTCGCGGGCGGGCCGTTTTGGGCCTGGGGTGGTTTGTTTTTTCTGGCCACCAGCGGCTGGGGTCTGTGCCCCATTTACGGACTGTTCAAGATTCAAACTTTGCGTGAACGGCACCAACGGAGGGTTCCATGACCGCGGCCTTACAAAGCCTTCAAACCATCTTCGGACCCGACCGAATTCTGGTCGATGCGGAAAGTTTGAAACACTACGGCCGCGACTGGACGACCTACTTCGACATCCAGGCGTCCGCCGTCGTCTTTCCTGAAACCACCGAAGAAGTGCAAACTCTCGTCAAGTGGGCCCGGACAAATAAAATCCCCCTTGTTCCCTCTGGTGGAAGAACCGGCTTGTCCGGTGGCGCCTGTGCTCTTCATGGCGAAGTCGTCGTGTCTTTCGAGCGCATGAACAAGATTTCCGAATTCAATCCGACGGATCAAACTGTGATCTGCGGAGCTGGCGTCATCACCGAATCCCTGCAAAAGTTCGCCGTCGAAAAGGGGCTCTTTTATCCGGTCGATTTCGCGGCAAAAGGCTCTTCGCAGATCGGTGGCAATGTCGCCACCAACGCTGGCGGCATCAAAGTCGTGCGCTATGGAATGACTCGCGAATGGATCGCAGGACTGAAAGTCGTCACCGGAACCGGCGAAATCCTGAACCTGAATCGGGCTCTGGTGAAAAACGCGACCGGCTATGATCTGCGCCACCTGTTCATCGGCAGCGAGGGCACCCTCGGCTTTGTCACGGAAGTGACGATTCGCCTTGCCCCGCCACCACCGCCTTTGCAGGTGATGGTTCTTGGCGTCTCAAGCCTCGATGCCGTTATGAACATCTTTGCCGAATTCAAAACGAAAACCACGCTCACCGCTTTCGAGATGTTCGCGGATAACGCGCTCGACATCGTCCTGGCAGGAACGGGACTTCCCCGGCCTTTCGAAACGAAAACTCCCTTTTACGTGGTGGCGGAAATCGAAAAGCGCTCCGAACAGGACGAAGAAAAAATCCTTTCCGTTTTCGAATCCTGCGTGGAGCAAGGCTTCGTTTTGGATGGGGCCATGGCTCAGTCGCAAGCCCAAGCGACGACCTTCTGGCGATACCGCGAGGACATCAGCGAGAATCTGTCCAAGTACTCCCCTTACAAGAATGACCTGTCCGTCGCGATCTCGAAGGTTCCGGCCTTCATGCAGGATCTGGATGCCATTTTGAAAGCCGCCTATCCGACATGGACAGTGGTTTGGTTCGGTCACATCGGCGATGGCAATCTGCACATCAACATCTTGAGACCTGCGGACATGAGCAAAGAGGATTTTGTGACCGAATGTCGCAAGGTGGACACCCTGGTTTTCCAATGTGTTTCAAAACACGAGGGCAGCATCTCGGCCGAACACGGTGTCGGCCTGACCAAGAAAAGCTTTTTGAAATATGCCCGCTCGGAAGCCGAGATCGACCTCATGAAGGGCATCAAGAAAGTCTTTGATCCGGATGGAATCATCAATCCGGGCAAAGTCATCTAACTGATCTTACGGAGCGGCTGGTGGCTCGACCGGAGCCGATGGTGGCGGCGTGGCCGTCTTTTTCCCTGGAAGCAGAACCCAGATCACCGCGAACAAGGCACCTAACAAGAGCCCCACGAACTGGGTCCAAACCAGCTTCGACATCGACCAAGCGGCCGCCGGCTCACAGTTTGTTCCAAAGCTCACTGGAGGCGTGAAGAGCACCCCGATGACTTTCGGCGTGATCCACGTCAACAGGATCGCGGACAGCAGGGAACAAACCAAGATGAAATTCAAACGCATCGACAGCTTCTGCATCGGGCTTCCTTAATCATAAAAATCGTCGTCAGATTGATTATGCGAGGAACCCGCCTAAGGACAGTATCATTGCGATGAGTTACCTGTGTTCAGGGAGGTCAAGGCCTCAAAAATAGCGAAAAACAGGGACTGCCATCACAAAGCGTCCGGATTTCGGACAACGACCCGTCATATGTAAAATAAGTGTATATTTCTATTTCTCCGACGAAATTCCGCGTATAATGGAATCCGCACTTGGTGCACTCAAGGCCTTTTCGGAGCCCATCCGAACTAAACAGACCACGTTTGATAAACAATTCTCCGAGTATGGGGAAATTCGGGAAAAACCCACCCCTAATATGAGACTGACCTTCTCTCGCCATGGTCCCTATGGCCGAATGGGTGTGAAATGCACAAGAGATTAAGAGCACGCATCAAAGAATGTGGTTACTCGGTGTCCGAATTGGCTCGGTTGAGCGGAGTTCCTGTCAAGACCCTGTACCATTGGACCACCGGCCAGCAACCGCGAAAGATGAACCATCTCCTGAAGGTCTGCGCCGTTCTCAAAATCTCGGTGGAAGAACTGTATGGCCAGATTCCCAGCCAAACCATGAGCGTGTTTCAACAATATGAAAAAGAAATCCACGCCGGAATCTACGAAGTGATCCTGCGACCCGCCCTGAAAAACCGGGACAAATCCGAGGATGCGCCTTAAGCCTTTGCGATCAACTGCCGGGTCCGAATACTGCGTTCCAGGCTTTGGATCTCCTGGACGAGTTTTTTAGCGGCCCGTGTTTCCACATCCATCACCAGATAACCGATCTTTTCGTCCGTCGCTAGGAACTGCGCCTGGATGTTGGCACCCGCCTTCGAGACGATCCCGTTGATCTCTCCGAGGACGCCCGGTTCGTTTTTGTGAACATTCAAAACTCGGCAGGCTCCATGTCCAGGCGGCAATTCGACGTTCGGAAAATTCACCGCCCCTGCCGTCGTCCCAATTTTCAAAAAACGCCTGAAACTTTCCGCCACCTCGAGGCCGATCGCATACTGGGCTTCCTCCGTGCTGCCACCGATATGCGGAGTCAGAATCACGTTGGCAAGGCCCTGCAGATCAGAGCGGAATTTCTCTTTGTTGGAGGCGGGCTCTTCGGGGAAAACATCCAGCGCACAACCAGCGATGTGCCGACTCTTGAGAGCAGAGACCAAGCTGTCGATCTCGACGACCGTCCCACGACTGGCATTGATCAAATAGGAACCTTTTTTCATTTTTGCGATCTGCTTTTTGCCGATCATATTCCGCGTCTGCGGAGTTTCGGGAACATGCAGACTGACAAAGTCCGAATTCTCCAGCAGATCTTCGAGCAGACGAGTCGGACGGGCATTCCCCAAGGGAAGCTTCTTCACGACATCGTAAAACAGAACTCGCATCCCCATGGACTCGGCAAGAATCGAAAGCTGACTTCCGATATGGCCATAACCGATGATCCCAACGGTTTTGCCCCTGACCTCGCGGGAGCCATCTGCGCTTTTCATCCACTCGCCCCGATGAGCCGCCCCCGAGCGATCACACAATTGCCTGGATAAAGCGATCATCTCGGCAATCACAAGTTCCGCGACACTTCGAGTGTTGGCATGAGGTGCATTGAAAACCGGAACGCCCCAGGATTTTGCCGCTTTCAAATCAATCTGATTGGTTCCGATGCAAAAAGCGCCGATTCCAAACAGATGAGTATTGCTCTCAATGACCTTGCGGGTGACTTCCGTCTTCGAGCGAATCCCCAGAATGTCATAGCCGGGCAACAGCTCGAGAAGCTCCTTCTCTGAAGGCGCATGGGCAATCTGTTTGACCTCGAAACCTTCCGCTTCGAGTCTCTCGGCCGCGATGGAGTGGATATTTTCGACGAGGAGGATTTTCAATGACATAGTCACTCCATCTTCTCTTGAAGCCCTTTCCCTCTTCACTCCATAACGTCGCGCAATATTTGTTTCTCTCTTCCCTCGGACTTGGGACAATCCCGGGGTGGCATATTCTGGAGTTTTCACTCTTCTTTTGGTTGACGACGATCCGCTGATTCATCAGTCGTTTCGCCTGTGTCTTCCGCCACATTGGAAACCGATCTCGGCAACCTCCTTGGACGAAATCCCTTTTGAACGATCCTTCCATGCGGCCTTCGTGGACATGCACCTTGAGCCGAATCGCCCCTTGGGCCTGAATGTTCTGCAGCGCCTGTCCAAAGAGCATCCCGAAACCGAACTCATCGCCATGTCGGGCGATATCCGACGAGACCTCATGGAAGCTGCGCTCAAGGTCGGAGCCCAACGCTTTCTCGGGAAACCGCTTCAGAGCGAAGAGCTCCTACTGATCCTTTCAAAAATCGAAGCGCTTTCCGATTTACGCCAGGGACCCCTCCGATCTCAACCCGGTCCCCGCTGGATCGGCGAGAGCACCGCCTCGCGATCCGTTCTGCAATCCCTCGCAGCCCTGCGTGGCGAACCCGGACCTGTCTTGATCGAGGGGGAAAGCGGCTGTGGAAAAGAAGTGGCCGCCCGACTTCTGCACCATCAAGAAGAACCCGGTCGTCCTTTCATTCCGGTCAATATCGCCGCTTTGCCGGAACATCTTTTCGAAGCCGAGCTTTTTGGACACGTCAAAGGCGCCTTCACCGGAGCGGACAGGGATCGAGCCGGGCTTTGCGAAAGCGCGGCCGGTGGGGATCTGTTCCTCGATGAAATCGAAGCTCTCCCCCTGCCCTTACAGGTCAAACTGTTGCGCTTCCTTGAAAGCGGTGAAGTCAGACGCGTCGGAGCCCGGGAATCGAACCGAGTGCACTGCCGAGTTTTGGTGGCAGGCAACCAGCCACTCGACGAACTCGTTCGTCAGGGAAAATTCCGCGAGGACCTTTACTTCCGTCTTTCCGGAAAATGCTTAAAGCTCCCTCCTCTGCGCGAACGCAAAGAGGACATTCCCGCACTGGCCGAGTTCTTTCTGACCAGCGAACGGCCTCGACGGAACAAAAGCTTCACCGAGGACGGGACTTCGGCGCTCGCCGCTTACCATTGGCCTGGGAATGTCCGCGAACTCAAGCGAGTCTGTGAACAACTCAGCCTGACCTCGCCGCTCCCGCTGATCCGGGAACAAGAGGTTCGCGCTCTTTTGCGACAAGGCTCCTCGTCGGCCGAGCAAGCCCACCAGGCTCCTCTCGAACTCGGGCGCGGTTTGGCGGCCCTTTTATCCGACTATGAACGCGAGATCATCAGGCAAGCCCTGGCTCTCGAAAATGACATCGAGAAAACGGGACAGCTCCTGGGGATTTCGCGCTCCAGTCTCTACAAAAAAATCAAAGATCATGGATTGGAGTCTCAGGAATGAGCAACTTTCGACTGACGGACCCGATTTACCTGCAAACGATGGCGACGGTCCTTTCATTCATCTTTCTGTCCGGGCTCGTCGTCTTTTTGCTGCGTCAACGCAACCACTACTTCATCAGCGCCTGGGCCAGCATCAAAAGCTGGCTTGTCTTCGCGCCGGTCCTGTTTTTGATCTTCGGACTTCCCGATCCTTGGCCTTTGATCTTTCTGACTCTGGTCGCGATCTATGGAGCCAAAATCTACTTCCAGATTCTGGGGATGTTTCATCGCAGCTACTTCGTCTTCATTTGCTATGCCGGGATTCTGGGGCTGGGGCTCGCCTCTTATCACGACAGTCTGAACGCTTATAACAACATGCCGATGATCGTTCTCGGGATCAGTTGCTTGGTGCCGCTGATTCTGAACTCGTACAAACGCATGATCCAATACATCTCGCTGACCCTGCTGGGCTTCATCTTTCTGGGATGGTCCTTCATGCACTTGGGACTGATCCTGAATTTCCCCAGCGGAATCTATCAGATCCTTTATCTGATCGTTCTCACCGAGTTCTGCGACAATACGAACCTCGCAGTTCACCGTTACTTCGGCTGGGGAAAGATGTTCTCGGAAATCGACCCGAAACGGACGGTCAGCTCGACGACGATCTCGATCGTCCTGACCTTGATTCTGGCCGGTGCCATGAGACAGCTCTTGCCGGACTCTTCGGATAAGTACTGGCTGGCCGCGGGATTGATCGCCTCCTTGGGCGGCATGATCGGTGACTTGGTCATGGACGTGGTTCGTCGGGACGCCAATGTCAAAATCATCGGCCCTTTCATTCTGGGTCGCGGTGATTTCCTGCATCGCATGGATCGTCTGATTTTCGTCGCTCCGTTTTACTACTACGTCATGCTCGCCATCGGAAAGTTGAGCGCATGAAAGACTGGACCTACGACAACGAACAATGGACGAAGCTGCCTCCGTATCTGAAACATCTGCCGCTGTTCACTCGGCACATGGATTGGACCAGTATCTTTTTCCGTTTTCTCTGGTCGATTTATCTGCAGGATTTTTGCTTCCGCTTTTACATCCGACTCAAGGTCAAAGGCCAAAGCTTTCACGAGCTTCGCAAGCGTTACCCGCGCTTGTTGGTGGTGTCGAATCACGCCAGCCATCTCGATGCGACCTCGATCGCCGCCGCCATCCCGAAACGTTATTGGCTGGATCTGTATATCGCAGCAGCCAAGGACTATTTTTTTTCCAATCCGGTTTTCACCTTTTTCTCTCAGCACTGCCTCGGCGCCATTCCTATTGATCGCAAAGACCGTCGCGGTGAAGCCCTGCGCCTGATCACACAACTTCTGACGGACCTTCCACGGATTTGGCTGATCCTTTTCCCCGAAGGCACCCGCTCGAAAGATGGACGGATCTACAAATTCAAACGCGGCATCTCGCTCTTTGCCGAAAGAACTCAAACTCCGATTCTGTTTCTGTACATCGAAGGCAATACCCGCCTGTGGCCCAAAGGCGCTCTGTTCGCCAAGCCTGGCAAATTGACCATTCACGTCGGCCCTGTTCAACAACCTGCGGGAATCGACGAGATCTACAATGCCTACAAAGACTGGGTGAAATCCATCGCGCCGGACGCCGTCTTTGCCGACGATCCTCTGAGCTCTGAACCCGACGTTTTGGAAATGCCAGACGAGGCAGCCGACTCTCATCCCGAGGAGGACTCTGATGAACAATCCCGCCTTTGAAGTTTCCCGCACTCATCTCAAGATCGGGGAATACGAGATCATTCCGCTACCCACTGGAATCTTTGGATTGGATGGCGGGGCCATGTTCGGCACGGTTCCAAAAGTTCTCTGGGAAAAGACCAATCCTCCCGACGAGAAAAACCGCATTCCCATGGAAGCCCGAGCCCTGCTGCTGAAGTCTCCATCGCGAAAGATCGTGATCGACACCGGAAACGGCGAAGACTTTGTTCACAAATACGGTGAAAAACTGGGAGGCAAGTTCGCGGACCTGTACAACATCAGCGCCGATGGACCTAGCCTGAAAAAGTCACTGGCTCGGGCGGGCGTCTCTCCGTCCGAAGTCACAGATGTCATCTTGACCCATCTTCACTTCGATCACGCGGGTGGCGCCACCGAATGGCGCGAGGGCGGACTCCGACCGACCTTCCCGAATGCGAAATATTATGTTCAAAAACGAAATCTCGAGACAGCGTCGAAACCCAATCTTCGCGAAAAGGCCAGCTACCTGGCGGCAAATTTTGAGCCTCTGCAGGCCGCCGGCGTTCTCGAAGTTCTCGACGGGGCCATCGAAAATCTGATGCCGGGCGTGTCTGTCGCGATTTCCGATGGTCATACTCAGGGTCAACAAGTGGTCAAAATCAGCGATGGGAAAAACGGTCTGCTGTACGGCGGAGACCTGGTTCCCACATCGACTCACGTACGGACACCTTGGATGATGGGTTACGATCTGAACCCGCTCATGCTCATGGAGGAAAAACAAAAGTACCTCGGTCCCGTCGCCGATCAGGGGTGGCATGTGTTCTTCGAGCACGATCCGTATTGTGATGTCGCTTTGATCGAAAGGCATGGCTCCGATTTCGCCGTGAAGGAGCGTTTTTGGATTTCGTAAGACGAATTCGTCGAGCTTCCCATCAGACCTGGACGGATTTACGGCAAGCCGAGATCCCACTGATCTCTTCATCCCTGGCTTTCTCGACACTGTTTTCCCTGATTCCGTTCATCGCCGTCGGCTTGGTGGTTTTGAAAGGACTCAGCGGCTTCGAGTTTTTAGGAGATAAATTCGAGGCCCTCGTCTATCGCTTTTTCAGAGACACCGCCGGCCCCGAAGTCGGTCCGCAAATCCGACGCCTGCTTGAACGCCTCACGACCCGCTCGCTCGGGATCACCAGTGCCTTGGCTTTGTTTTTTACCAGCCTCGGAATTTTTCTGAACATGGAAGATGCCGTGAACCGTATCTGGGGCACCCGACAAGAACGCCGTTTCTGGAAACGGATCCTTTTGATTTTCGGATTCTATGCTTTGATCCCTCTGGGGTTTTCCATCTACGCAGGTTTTCGGTCCTTCTCGCAGATGAAGTCGATCTTTGCCTGGAGCCCGCTGTTTTGGGACACTCTGATCATTTTCATCGCTTTGCTGTTCGTGAACCGCCTGCTTCCCGCCACCCGGGTTTCCTGGAGAACGGCCACGATCGGCGCCAGCATTTCGACCCTCGGCCTGGGCCTTCTGCAGGTGAGTTTTAGCTGGATGACCAAGTCGGTCTTTCACTATTCGACCCTTTACGGCTCTCTGGCGGCCCTCCCGATCTTTTGCCTCTGGGTGCTGATCGCCTGGCAGATTATTTTGCTCGGTGTCTCGTTCGCCGCCAGTTTGACACGCCTGTCAAAACCCCCTAGATTGGGCTGACCTAGGGATCCCGTAGCTCAGTTGGATAGAGCACTCGCCTTCTAAGCGAGCGGTCGCACGTTCGAATCGTGCCGGGATCACCAACTCTTCTTTCTCGGCCCCGACCAAGGCCTCGTTTTCCGCCTTTTTCAGAGCAAAACATTCACTCTCAAGGTTCCTTTTTCCGAAGAGAATTCGAGTGGCTCGAACTCTTTTTGCCCTTCTTTTTTTATTGGGTTTCCCACTCGGAGCGTTTTCCGAAACGGCCGTGCTGATTCCGCTGAAGCCACCGGCAGAAGATTGCGGGAAAGACACCCCAGGCGGTCATTTTTTTAAGATCTCGAAAGAGCTGAACGCTGTCGCCTGCAAAAAAGATTACGCCGAAAAAAAATGTGACGACTTCAAAAACTCTCTCGACCCTGCCGATCGCGACAAAGTGGTCAACTGCGGAGACCCCACCCAAGTGGAGGGCTCGCTCGGTTCTTACATGATCGGTTGCTCCTCTGGAGTTCTGGGTTTCGTCGTCGACTCCGTGAAAGACATCATCGAAATTCCTGGAATGGTCGTCGACATGGTGGCGAAAAACCACGAGGCCTGGCAGGCCTGTCGTCGAGAGCCTCTGGTCAAGGCCACCTGGCTATCCCCTGTCGCCATGCTCATGAGCGAACAAGAACGAAAATCCGCTCTGGCCCTGAGCTGTGAGGACCTTCAGAAAAAAGTGGATGATCTCACCAGGAGCACTCTCAAAACCGTGCGCCGGAAACAGATCTATCAGCAAGATCACTCATCCTTCCTGCAACAGGGGGCCACCGCAGAACAAGCGGAAGGCCTGTACCCTGCCTCCATGAGAGCGCTCAGTCCGGCCGAAGAGTCCTTCATGGCTCTGCGGGAAATTTCCAATCCCACGACACTCAAAGATTTGTATGACCAACTGAAAACCGAGTTTGCCTGCTTCCATCCGCAAGCGCGAGCCGAGTTGATGTGCAAACTCGTCGCCGAGGGCGCTGGATTGGTTGGAACCGGTGGGCTTTCAGCGGCGCTCAAGTCCCCCAAAGCCATTCTAGCTCTGGAAAAAATTGCCGCCAAGATTCCGGGCCTCCACAAAGCCTCGGAGCTTGCGAATGGCTGGGCCAAGGCTCTCCCCAAAGATGGAAAAAAAGTTTTCGAGGTCGGCATCGATGGCGAGCAAGTGCCGATCACCATCGACGGATCGGATATCCAGCACGCGGCGGATCGCCACGAATGGGCCGAGAACCATCCCGGAAAAACTCCGGACGTTTACAAGCACGAGTTATCAGACCTCGTTCAAGATCTCGGAGCAAACAAGAAGTCTCTGACCGAAGCCGCGGAAAAACGCTCGGCTCTGGTACAAGCCATCAAAGACGCCAAAAACTCAGGGGCCTCCTCCGAAGAGATCTCGGAGCTCTCAACACAACTTCGTGCCGCACAAGAAAACGTCGCCAAACTCAAATCCCTTGATGACGAGATGTCCGAACGTCTGAGGCAGCTTGCCGGAAACAAGATCACGACCTATTTGCCTCCAGGCACGGAGATCGAAGACATCATCGAGACCCTTCCGGGCGCACAGCTCACCTCGCGCACGGTCGCTAGCGGCAATATCGAGCCCAATTCGGCAACGGCGATTCTCACCTACAAAAATACCAACGGCGAATATCGTTATGTCGTTCATTACTGTCAAAAACCCGAAGGCTGTCTCCGGGACGGCAAGACGATTCCCAAAGGCCATATCACCACGATCTATCCGGAATGTGGCCCTGACCTGATCAAGACGTCCATGAGCTACGCTCAGATTATGGATGCTCTCGGAAACGGTCGAACTCCGACTCAAGACCAGCTTGTCGGAGCGGCGCTTTGCTCCAAGAACTGATTCGTCTGGATCAGAATCAGCCCCTCGGACGTCTTTTTCACTGGGTGGAATGTTCTCGCTTGAATGGGTCTATCATCATCCAAAAGAGATAGCCGCTGTGTTCCGATCAACTGCAGCCTGAAATGTCATAGCGAGACTCTCTCGTTCTTGGAGCCCTACACCGACGGTCATGACAGGTCCCCTGCTTTCCATTATTCTTTCATCCAATCGGGAGCCTCAGCAGCAATGACAAAAAGACAGGTGAATAAAGTTTTTTTAACCGACCTCATCAAAGTTTTCTTGATTCCGACTTTGATCAATAAAACTTTGATGCTGTACTTCGGTCTTCATTACGCCGAATATCCAGGAGATGGTTATGGCTACGGGCTCGCAGCCACGATCTGCTTTTTAATTTTTACGATGGGACGCTTTCTGTGGAAGTACAGACACGAAGACGATCCCTAACCTTATTTAACATGGAGATCTCAATGAAAACTCTCATCCTGACTCTTTGCCTTTTGTCCCCGAACGCCTTTGCCCTCGATATGGATGCGGTCAAGGAAACCGCGGCAAAAGCCGCCGATAAAGGAAAAGAAGTTTTCAGCGCCTGCAAGAAAGAACAAGTTGAACACTGCAAGTCTTACCTCGAGCTGGCTCCACTCAAAGAGTGTCTCGTTAAGAATAAAGAAAAGCTCTCCGAGCCGTGCAAAAAGGCGATCAGCCTTTAGGCCCTGAGACCTAGGTCCAGAAAATCGGGCGTTTTTACTGACCCGTTCTTGTCACAAAACGCCCGTCCCTCACAATGAGAGGTGATGTTGATTCGCCTCTCATTGCTCATCGCTATTTCATCCGCTCTGCTCGCTTGCGGCTCCGCGAAAGAGCCGCAAACCTACGCTCCTTTGTTCGAAGATGGGTTCCGAACGAACTTAGCCGGTGGAAGCTGGTGGAGCCCTTGTTTTCAAGTCATGGGAATCGGCGGCACCATCCTCAAGCGACGGATCCAATTTTTCAAGGATCTCACCTACATCACAACAACCTCGTACTACGAAGACAGCTGCAAGATGCCCCAGTACGTGATCACCGAGAAGGGAACCTACTTTCTGCCCTTCACGAGCGACGAAGCAAAGCCCATCGATCTGACCATGAACGAAGTCTTGATCAGCCCTCGTAAGGGTTACGTCAACGAGGCCTTCAACAAAAGCGCCTTTTGCGGAATCACGGAATGGAAGATCAACAAAGATCATCCTGTCACCGGATTAAACTGTAGTGGCACGACTTACCCCGCTGCGGGCACAACCACCTATGATCTTTTCCTGGTCACCACCAACCCCACGCCGGGTTTTTCATATGGGCAGTTGCGCTTTGGTGACACCAGCGGGGCCAACAATGGCACAACCTCTGTCCTTAGGCCCGTCGATATTGAGACCGACGGATTCTATTATACAAAGTAGACTCTGACTCCTCAGTCCATGCGCAAGGCTTCGATGACTTGCAAGCGCTCTGCCTTGAGAGCCGGGATCAGCCCCGCGCCGATTCCCACCACTCCGATCGAACAAAGCCCTAAGGTCAAAGCCAACGGATCGAAAATCCATTCGAAGCGGACCTGCGGAAAGAGCTGCGACGCGATCCAAAGAGCGCTCTCATAAAAGACGATTCCCAGGAAAACTCCCAGCAAGCCGGCCACCGCGGAAAGAGCAATGGATTCCCCGAGGAAAAACCAACGAATGTCGCTGCGCCGGGCTCCAAGGGCGCGGCGCAAACCGATCTCACGCACTCGTTCAGAAACAGACACCAACATCATATTGGTCACGCCCACTCCACCGATGAGAAGAGTGATGCCCCCCACCGCCGCCATGAGGATTGCAAAAATCGAAAGAAAGCGATTCATCTGGCCGATCAGTTTGCTGTTCGAGCTGGCACCGATTTCAGCACTTGTTCCGTAGGTCTTTTTGAAATGCCCCTGCACCTGATCGGACAGGATTTGCACATCGACACCTTCTGCGGCCTCGAACACCACTCGCTGAATCGGAGCCCCCCATGGATCCCGACCGAACAAGCTCTGCAAAGTGGTAAAGGGCATATAGACCATCAGATTCGGCTTCTCCCAGGCGTTCACACTGTCTTTCGGAGCCATGACACCGATGACTCGACAAGCGATGGACCGATTGCGGCTCGAAAGGAAAATGACCTCTCCGACCGGAGACTTCATGAAAAGCCGAGATGGCAACTCTGACCCAATCACGCAGGTCACGGTCTTTTCTTCCATATCGACCCAGGAAAAACCCCGCCCCTGAATGATCTCGCGCTCGAGCAATCCAAGCCCCGTTTCACTGATTCCCATCAAAGCTTGGGAGTCCTTGACCGACCGGCCCCCGAATTGGGTCGTCAGATCCCAGATTTGAACAAGCGGCGAATAACGTCGGATCTCGGGGAAGTACTTCGGCAATCTGGACAGGTCTTTCCGATCATCGAAATAATTAAACAGAACATCCGGCGCATCCGACGCAGAGGTTCTCCAGTTCGGGTATCCGTAAATCATAAAGTTCTGGATCCCCAACTCGGCATAAGAAGACAAGATCCGTTCCCGCGCAAAACGACCGATGGTCAAAAGCGAGACCAGCGCCGCGACTCCGACTGTGATTCCCAAAAGAGTCAGAAAAGATCTCATCCGATGACGTCTTATCCCCTCGAAGCTGCGAGAGAGAGTGGCCTTGAAACGCTGCCAAACAGGTTTTTCTTTTTTGGCACCAAGCGGAGCTGAGGGAATCTCTCGAGCCCGTCTCGATTCGACGAGCCGCTCATCTTTCGCCAGTCGACCGTCTTCGATCCAAAGAATGCGTTCGCACTCTCTGGCGACGTTTTGATCATGCGTGATAACGACCACAGTGCGTCCGTCTTCATGGAGGGCATCCAAGGCCGCCAAAACTTCTTTCGCTGATTTCGAATCCAAGGCGCCGGTCGGTTCATCCGCAAAAACCACTTCCGGATTCTGCAACAAAGCTCTGGCAATCGCGACCCGTTGTTGCTGACCGCCCGAAAGCTGAGACGGCAAATTCCCCGTCTTATCAGACAGACCAAACCTCGCTAGAAGGTCTCGGCCCCGCTCTGGTGCAACCGACTCTTCGGAATACTCATCGGACAAGAGAACATTTTCCAGCGCCGTTCGACGTGGGAACAAAAAGAACTGCTGAAAAACGAACCCGAGCCGTCGGTTTCTCCAACGAGAGCGTTCATTGTCCGGCATTTCATAAAGGTCTTTGTGATCAATCTGAATTCGCCCCGAACTTGGCTGTAAAAGACCGGCGGCGATGTAAAGCAATGTTGATTTCCCGGATCCCGAGGGTCCACAAATGGCGACCTTTTCTCCCGCTTGGATCTCGAAAGAAAGGCCTTTTAGGATTTCCAGCGGCAGGTCCCCGTTCTTAACCGAGTACCTGACATCGAGAAAGCGAATCACGGCTGGCTCTTTTCCTCTCCGGGAGCACTGAATCCGACTTTTTCACCGGCCTTTGCTCCATCCAAGATTTGAACATACTCGTCCGTTCGCAAGCCGATCTTCACCCGACGCTTGCGACCATCAATCCACAGAAAAGTCCCCTCTTCGTCCTTCTGGAGAAACTCCTGACGAAGGCGAAGTGTTTCAGGAATCTCTTTTGCAATGACATCGACCACCGTGGATAGCCCCGGCATCATCTGCGTGGACGGATTGATGATCTCGATTCTCAGAGGGAAAACCCCGCCCGACCGATCCCACGAGTTGTCCCTCTCGCGAGATGCCCGGAAGAGATAGGCTAAAGAGCCTTCCCAGGTTTCATCGGCCAACGCATTCACCCTGATTTTTGCTTTCATCCCCTCTTTGAGCCGACCCATTTCCGCCTCTGGAACATCGATCGCAACAAAGACCTTGGACATGTCATCAAGGCGCAGGATCAACTTGTCCTTTTCTGTTTCGCTCAGATAGTCCCCCTCCGAGCGAAAGACCTGGGTAATGACTCCGGGATAAGAAGCCCGAACCGGAAAGAGCTGCTCGGAACTGCCCAAACTCTGAGAAAAGGCCACAAGGGGATCGCCGGCCTTTACCTGATCTCCGACTTTGACATAAACTTTCCGGACATATCCCGAATAGGGCATCATCACTGACGTCGAACGATTGGCTTTGAGTTCGCCACTCAAGCTGACCCTGAGATTGACCGCACCCATTTCGACAGTCGTGACCTGAGCATTTTCCTGGTTCCTTTTCTGACAACCCATGAGCAGGGACAAGATGATCAAGAACGCGATTCTCATTGGCTTCCTCCGCAAGAAACTGTCATCAGCCGACCCGTCAGCGCACCGATCTCGAGATCAAGAACTTTTAGCGAGACCTCATTTTCGATCTGATCCAATCGAATCGCATCCAAGGCATTTTGTGTCGTGATCCAATCCAGATAGGAAAGCCGCCCAGAGCGATACTCCGTCGTCACATTTCTGAACGTCTTTTCCTGCGCATCAAGGGATCTCTTGATGAGCTCTTTGGACCGGGCAAAAAGATTTCGTTGAGACTCGGTCACTCTGATCTTAGTCGAAAATCGCTCTTCGGCTCGCCGCTTGTTCAAACGGCTTCGTTCGACACCGGCCCAGCGCGCAGCCCGCTCGGCCCGCTCCAAACCGCCGTCCCAAAGGGTCCACTTCAACTCGATCCCCGCCGCTGCGGACCATTGCTCTTGGGGAAAACGCGTTTTTGCCCAGCCTTGGCTCCCGTAAGAACCTTCTCCGAAAATCCGCAAGTTCGGCGTCATGGCGGATTCTTCCATCTGCAAATCAGCCTGCGAGCGTTTTTCTCGCTCTCGTTCAAGTCGGACATCTAAAATCTCATCCAATCTGAAGGAACCCTCTTTGAACAGGTCCCACTTTTTCGGAGCCACGGCCTTTTCAAGTTGGAACTCATTTGCCAGAAGCATTTCATAGGACAGAACCTGCGACTTTTCAGACAGCAGAATGCGCTCGACCCGGTCACGCTCGGACTGAATCCGCAGGAGATCGCGATCCGACGTCAGCCCCGAACGAACTCTGTTTTGCTGTGTCCGAATCTGTAGATCGTATTGCTCCAGCGAAGACTCGAAAACCGCCAGACGCTCGGTCGCACTTTGCAGTCGAATCAGATTTTCAAAAAGGATCCTCAAACGTTCGTTCAGACTTCGTTGCGTTTCGATCTGCTGGATTCGCTGGTCCGTGCGACGAGCTTCGATCTCGCGAAAGTTGTTCAACATTTCACGGAAGGGAAAGCGGGCCGACAGGGTAAACGCACTCAGCTCTTTTTCCCCCCGAGCCAATGCCCGACCGTCTTGAACGCCCAGTCTGGTTTTTGTCTCGAGTGTCGGCAGCCAGAATCTTTCCGCCACCGTTGTTCTCAAGGCCGCCTCTTCTTCGAGGGCCTCACCTAGCTTTTTTTCCGGAGAGGCTTCGCAGACGCGTTTGATGGCGTCCTTTAGAAAAACATCATCACCCAATTTTCCCCATGCGGACGGGACACCGAAATGAACTCCGATGAAAATCGGGACCAAAAATCCCACCCGCCCCAAAGTCTTCATGGACCGAACGCCTTGATCAGATCAAGACGACCATATCCAAAAGTTGGATCTTGTCCCACAGGCCCCAGATCGACCGCTCCGCGAATCAGGATGCGCCCCAACTCTTCGGCACCCACCTGCGGAAAAGCTTGCAGAGCCAAGGCCGCAGCTCCGGCCACATGGGGAGTCGCCATGGAGGTTCCCGACATCGTGACGTATCGTCCGTTCAAACCCGCCGAAAGTGTTTTCACCCCTGGTGCCGAGAGAACGGGCTGAATCCAAGTTCCTGTCGACCACACGACCGGACCACGGGAACTGAACCGGGCAATTTCGTCATTCTCGTCCGTTGCTCCGATGCCCAGTGCCCCCGGGCAAGCCGCTGGAACACTGACCGACTGAACCCGAGGACCGTGATTGCCCGCCGCAAAAACCGGCAAAATCGAAAGCTTCAACCAAGCCGTCACAGCTCGGCACCCTCCTCGGTTTTGAGGATCGCCACCCGGAACATGGTTCCCCCACGAATTGCTCACGACATGAGGAGCATCGTCCGTGCTCGGATTGCCATCCGGATCCGCGATCCATTGCATACCCGCCAGAATCTGATCTTCGTCAGCAGAACCCTCTTCATCAAAGATCTTACCGATCACCAACTTGGCCGCAGGAGCGACACCAATCCTCGTTCCCGAAGCGGCCCCTCCGGCAATCGTTCCAGCAACATGAGTCCCATGTCCATGATCGTCATAAGGTCGGTTCTCTTCTCGCTCAGAAAAATCAGCGAAGGCCGCGACCTTCCCATGCAGCTCTTGATGATCTTCATCGATTCCCGTATCGAGGATGCCGACACGAACGCCACGCCCATCGGCGGTCGGATCCTTCCTCAGAAGCTCTGGCAATCGCATCTTTTCCAGACCGTAGGTAAAGGCCTTGGGCTGTGATCCTGCGACCCCATGAACGTAAGGCTGGATCAGCGAAAATCGCTCTGGGAATCTCATGACGAAATCCCCACCCGAAGACAGCAACACCCTCAATGTTCCAACCGAGGCTTCCACCATCATGGAGTTTGTCAGCCAATATTGTTTCACGCGCTTTGGCCGAGCCACAAAGGAGGATCGGTCCGTCAATGCACGGAGGATCGGGGCCTGACTGTTTCGCGCCTCTTGCATCAGTCGAAGCTGAACACCCTGTCGGTTCAAAAGCCGCCACTCTGGTCCCATTCGAGGAACCGGCAGCTCCACCATCACCTTGAGAATACGTTCAGACTCTGTCGACGAGAGTAGGATCGAGTGCAAACGCGGCTCGATGCGTGGTGCCCCCCAAGACAGGCCGGCCCATGAAAACAAAAGGAAAAGAACCGTTTTTCGCATGTGAGAATGCTAAGAACAAGATCGAGGTCCGTCAAAGAAGAACGCCCCGGATCTTCGCGGTTGTCCGGTCGCGTCCCATACCCCGCGAAAAAAAAGTTACTCGAGAGTTCCCTGACCAGCTTCGTTCTGGAAACGAACTTCGACGGATTGAATTCCCGACTTCAACTCGGGCGATTGCAGGGTCCATGTCTTTGCCAAGGCTGCCAACTGACGACGGGCTTCCTCCTGAACGAGCGCCTTATTCTTTTCGGCACTCTCATTCAAAAGTGGCGTGATCATTTTTCGAAGCTCTTCAAAAGCCGTCCTCGAGCTGCGAAAGAAGCTCCCTCTTTTGACCTCGTAAGAAATCCCAGAGACATCCGCCGCTGGTGCTCCTGCCCGCAGCGGAGGAGCGGTCACGATCAGTCGATCTCCATCATGGATGATTTCAAAAGGCTCATTCAAATCGACATAATAAACATACCGCACGGGAATACGCGCCTGCACCACGACATCTGGAAGTTTCAAAAAGTCCCAGAAAACCGAAAACTCGGAGGTTCGTTCGATCACTTCGGTCGAGCTGACTTCGGCCAATTGAACCCGCTGAAGTCCCCGGATCGCACTCACGAAACTGGTGAAAGACACCGACAACTTTTCATCAGAAACGGTCCTTAAATTCCAGCGCGAACACTGATACGCAAAGCCAAGGGCAACGACGAGAAACAGCACCGATCCCATCCACAGAATTCGCTTCACGACCGCCCCTTTCTGCGCACCGAAAGACCCCTTTGACGATACGCCCGAAAAAGCGGAAGGAAAACAGCAAAGTCGCCACCAGCCCCATCCCCAGGCCTCCTCACTTCGTTCTGGCCTCGCCTTTGCTTTTCTCGATATCGAAGATTTGAAATCGTTTGAGGCGACCTCTTTCACCTATTTTCCTGTCGATCTTTTAGGCATCGACAACGAAAAAATGGCGAGGAGGGCCTTAAACCTCAAGGAGAAACCATGGATATCCGAGGGATGAGTCTCATTTTGATCGCCTCGCTGGCCTCGCCAGCCCTTGCCAACTCGCCCTACTATTATGGAGGGGTTTGCGGAAACCAGGGAAACTGGACTCAGCAAGCACTGGCACGAACAAATGAGCTCAAAACCTTCATCACGCAAGTGAAGGACGATCCGAATTGTAAGGTCCTGCCACAAACCCTCCAGGAAACCTACTCGGCGATCGAATCCCGTATCCAGGAAATGCAATCCCGTGGTGACCAAGAAGAGCAATCCAATCTTCCACGTGAAATCGGCGCTCTTCGTGCCTTCATGGGGTCGGATGCCCAGTTCCGCCAGCAGGTCGCGGAACTCATGACCAGCAAAATGGTCCGTCAGTCCGTCAATCAGAACCAAGGTTCGTTGGTTTCCACGATCGCCGACAATCTTCAACAGACCGCGACCGATCTGACCTCTTTGAAAGACCGAACGAAAAAGGCCTTCTCTCAGTCACTGACCTTGCTGGATCGAACCGTCGATACTCTTCCCCAAGTCGAGCGCTGTCTGGTCGACCCCAACCAGTTCGGCCACTTCCTTGCCTCGACGATCCAGTTGATCGGAACCTTCGCTTCCTCCAGCCAGGATGCGACCGGATCCCAGCTTGCTCGAACCGTCTCGAAACTGGTGACCTACTCGCGTGAAAAGAAATTTGCGACGGCCCTGTACACCCTGGATCAAAACCAGTTCATGGCCTCGCTCTCTTGCCTTCTCGAGGTCACCTCGGAAAGCTACTGCTCGGCTCGTGATGGAAAAATCATCTTTGACGAGATGATGGCGAGCTCTGAGCTCGAACAAACCTCTTCCGGCGAGCTGAAGCTTCGCGCCCGGAAAGTCGATTACAAATCGGCGAACGGCTCTCATCCTTTGGAAGGATATTACATCCTGACCCAGAACATGCCGATCATCACTCAGTGGCTTCAGACGATTCAGATCGGTGTCGAACCGCGCCTGCCGACGGATAGTGCGCAAAAGAACAAACCTCTCGACGAGATCAATAACTTCTTCAAGACGGTCAACGACCTGAAGGGTTACTTCAACTCGTCCCTGGAAACTCTCCGCGAAATGCAGACCATGCAGGAGAAGCGAAACCTCGTCCTGAAAATGACCATCCAACTGAGCAATCAGATGACGGGGAGCGGTTTCGTTGCCAACTCGACGGACCAGAACTTCTTCACGATGGCTTATCAGCCGATGCACATTCCTTTCCGTCTCCTCGGAATCGAAACTCCTCCGGAAGTCACCGGAACAACCGGCTCCGGGATCATGCAGTCCCCATCCGGATACCTCGAAGCGAACTACGAACGCATGGCGGTTTTCTCGACGCCAGAACTCCTCGCCCAAACGATCTCGACGAATATGCAGACCCTGATCCGCAACGCCGAATCCAGCGCGATCACCTACTACAACAAGTGGTTCGTCATCGATAAGATCGCCATCGTCAACCGCTCGATCGTCGGCGTTCTCTATAACGTCAAAGAATCCCTGCGCGAAGTCGATGCCTATCTCGAGCGTCTTGAGACTCGGGTTCGTCGTCACAGCGAAGATCAATCGATGATTCCCGGCGTTCGAGACACTCGCGCCCGTATCCAAAAAGTTCTCACGCAGTTCCGCCGCCTTGAAGCCGCGGGTCGCAGCGCGGGCACCCTCAACGTCAACGACGAACAGACCCTGGCCGTGGCCGAAGAGCTGATCAAAGAAGTCTACGAGCAGTTCTATGTCATGCTCGCAAAGAGCGGCTGGCTGGCGAACCGGATGGTCGACTTCGTTCAATACGACTACAATCTCATGCAGCGATCCGGTCTGAACATGACCCCTTATATCCAAGAGATCTACCTGGCGACCGGACGTTCTTTGGTGGACAACATCATCAGCATGTCTTCGGGAAATCCATCCGCCGTGAACCAGGATCTTTCGATGGCCCTTCGGCTCAACAAAGGAAATCTCGAGGCACTCGAAGTTGCGCTTGGGAAATCCTATGTGGATCAGATCGCCTTCATCTCCCACATCGTTGCGGGTTACAAATCCGTCACCGGCGGCAGCATGTGGCAGATGAAAAACCAAGATCGCGTCTCTTGGAAAGCTGACGAGATCCCAGGATATGCCAACAACGCCGTCTGGAGATATCTCAAAGCCTTCTGGAAAAATGGTCTCGCCAGCTTTGGCGACGTGAAGTACCTCTATGTCCAAGGGAAGGATACTTTCAGCTGGCTGCGTCCGACTCGTCTGTCACCGGATGATGAGTTCGGTTCCGCTCGCCGTGTGAAAAACCAACTCTGTATCCAGACGCTGGCTTTCAACGATCTGGGTCCTTACTGGTACATGTGCCGAGACACGGTCCTGGAAAGCCCGTACCTGAAGTCCGTCCACTTGGGTGTGACCGAAGAGAACGCCAAGTCTCTCAATGTCAGCTATAAAGACAAAGCCTGGGAGCAGTTCAAGGAGAACAAGTCCCTGAACCACTCGAAACGGATCTGCGGTCTTCGCGATTACAATCGTAAGAACCTCGTCTTGTATCTCCTGCAAGGTCAGACGAGACAGTAAAAAAAACAAAAGGCTCCCGATGAGGGAGCCTTTTTGCTTTCTACTAAAAAGAAAAGTTCTTAGGCCGCCTTGGGCATTCTCTTGCGATACACCGACATGAACTTGTCTTTGAAAGTCTCCGGAGTAAACGGCTTCAACAGATAGTTATCCACTCCGGCAATCAGAGCGTCTTTCACCTGCGACATCTCGCCTTCCGCCGTGACCAGAAGAAAAGGAACCGCTTTGTAATGAGCATCGGCGCGGCAGGCTTTCAACAGGTCGATTCCCTGCATCTTCGGCATATTCCAATCACTCACGACGAAGTCGAAAGGCTTGCCCTGAGTGGCCGCTTCTTTCAGCTTGACCCAAGCATCTTCGCCATCAACGGCCTGTTCGATCGCAACAGCTCCCAAGATTTTCAACTGCTGAGAGACGAGTTTTCTCATGACCATCATATCGTCGGCGACCAAAAAACGAAGACCGGAAATATCGCTCATTGCTTTCTCCTTTACGTCCAGCTTTCCCTCTTATCGGACTAAAAAGAAGTCACCCAAGGGGCTTTTGGGAAGATCTCACTCTGAGACGGAAATTTGGGGAATCAGGGTGAGGTATCAGAGGCTTCCTCAGAACAATCGTCATAAAGATTCATGGTTCGAGCTCACAAGATCAGGCGCCTTAAGGAGGCAGCGCCTGAACACCCCAGCCTTCGGAGTTCCAAGTCAGGGACGAATCCACACCCAATAAGCTTGCACTCGAACGAGAGCCGATCGCACGATCTTCAAAAGAGTGTATCCGCAAGCGAGCAGACCGATTTTGAAGCCCCGCTCTCGCATCGACTTCATCCCCGCTGCCCGGCGTTCGCCGAGCATTGACCCGAACCATTCCATCGCGAACATCTCCGCGGAGCGGACGATCCAGATGAAGATTGGTTGTCTGGTCACCGCTATCATGGAAAATCGAAACCGAGGTGGCTCGTGGAGACTCGAACCAGGTCAGACTGATCCGTCCGCCATGTTCTGGGCGATTCCCCTGCTGCTGATAGACGGTGCCTTCCAAGGACAAATTCGTCCTCAAAAAATGAGCCCAGTCACCGCGCAAAATCCGACTGGATGGAATCGTCAGGAATCCTTCGCGATAAGAAGCACCCAGACCGAAGACATTCCACTCGCTCACGCTCCGGGTGACGATCGCATCTACGCTGCGACGGAAATGCTCCATGACCAATCCCTCTTGACGGAAGGGTAGAAAGAACTCGGTCCTCTCCTCGTAAACCAGATTTGCTCCGATTTTTCCCTCTTGGAATTGATCCTTCCAGCCAAGCCGAACGCCGAACCCCTGCGAGCCCGAAACATCCGTTCCCGCCCAATCCAAAGTGAAAAGTCCCGCCTCTTGCAAAGTCGCCAGATCGAATCCACCCAGATGACGATACTCGTAATTCTGATAATTCAGACCGATGGTCAGTCGCTCGTTCAACCCATAGCGATGGGAAAAGGCCGACATCACCGACCTTCCGTGATAGGCGCGGTCTCCGGGAACATCTTTCGACAAGTATCCTACCTGATAGAAATAGTCCTGCTCGATTCTTTTCAAAACCCGATTCTCGGCGAACAAGTCGAAGTGAAAGACATCCTCTCGTCCGAACTGATCGGTCACTCGGACAACGACGTCTTTCTGGTTCCTCAGCAAAGCAAAGCTTCGCAGATCAAGGATTCCCGTATCTCGACGGCCCTGAACGAAAAGCTGATGTCCCAAAAAGATTTCAAAGGTCATCGGCCCCGACAGCACCAGCTCATAAGCACTGCGCCGGAAAACCGTCCGATCATTTTCGACCGAGTCTCCTTTTTTGAACGACAGCCCCGCGACCATAAACGAGTTCTGAAAGCCGCGAAAAGACGTGGCGAAATCACCGGCCGTCGCAACCCATCCCTTGTCCCGGTTCAAATAGGACACTCGTGTCTGATCGCGCACCCAAGGAGTCTTCGCATATTCCTCGTAAACCGCGCCGCTTTCAAAAAGCCAACGCCCATCCAACGACAAATGGGAAAAATCGACTTTTCCCGTCGAAAACCGCTCTCGCTCGCCCGGCAGAAGTCCCGTCTCTCGGTGTTGATTCCAGCGAAGATCCAAAGAGCCACCATTTTCCGCAAATGGCTCCGCCTGCACCGTCACGATGGGTTCTTTCGCAACAAGAGGAAGGGGCTCTTCAGGGGCAACCGTGATTGCAGCAGGCGCATCAACGGTCTCTTCAAGAGGCGTGCTTTCTTCTGCCCGCCCCACGGAGGTGGCCGCCAACAGCGACAACACCAAACCCCAGCGCGCATAATTCCTTTTTGTGATCGCCTTTTTTTTCATTTTCCGTCTCAACGACTTTCAGGCGGCTCGACCAGAACCGGATCCTTCGATCGGGTCAAGGCCTCGACAACCTCACGAACCCTTTGCGATTCGCCCTTCCGGCAGATCAACAGGACATCACCGGTGTCGACGACTTGAATATCGCTGACTCCGATCACGGCCACGGTCTTTGTCTTCGGAACTTGCAAATAGACATTGTCTGAATCAATGAGATGCACTCGTTCGCTCGGTGTTTTCCCTCGCGCCTGGGACTCGTGGGCAACGGCATCCCAAGACCCGACGTCACTCCATCCGATATCAACAGGCAGGCAACTCAAAAGGCCTGTCCCACCGATCTTTTCCATCACAGCATAATCGATGCTGATGGACTTGATCGCCGAGTAAACCGCTTCCAAATTGCCCAGATCTTTCTGCAAGCCGTCCAGAGGAAGCCAAACATCGGGCTCATGCTTCCGCAAAAGATCCCGCATCACCGAGGCGCGGAAAACAAAAATCCCCGCATTCCAACAATAGCTCCCGTCAGCCACGAACGAGGCCGCCTTTTCAAAGTTCGGCTTCTCGTGGAATCTCATGACCGAATGGGCACCGATGCCCTTTTCTTGGCGTTGAGCTTGTTTTTCCGTCTGGATGTAACCGAAGCCCGTTTCAGGATGACTAGGCCGGATTCCCAAGGTCACGATCTGTCCATCCCGAGCCAACTGTTCAGCAAACCGGATGGCGTCATGGAACTGTTGTTCTTTTGTCACGAGATGATCGGCCGGAAAGATTCCGACGATTTCGTTTTCAAGACCCTGCAACTCGAGGATCCGACAGACCAAGGCAATGGCCGCAGCGGTGTTTTTCCCCGAGGGCTCATAGATCAATTGCCCTACTTTCACGCCCGATTCCTGAGCATTCTTTTCCGTCAGGTCCTTGAGGACCGCCGACGTCACCACCCAAGGATTTCCCAA
>JAHBUU010000027.1 GCA_019637895.1 Pseudobdellovibrionaceae bacterium
GGCCAAGAAAAAATCGTTTCGGTCAAAACAGCTCCGGTTAGAATCGATCCGACCAGCAAACCCAAAATCGTCAGAACCGGAATCAAGGCGTTTCGAAGAGCGTGGACGAAAACCACGCGACGGGGGGCAAGCCCCAGAGACTTCGCCGTGCGGATATAGTCCTCTTGCAGGACTTCCAACAAACTGGCCCGAGTGATCCGCGAAATCACCGCCAGAGGAATCGTTCCCAACGCCAGAGCCGGCAAGGCCAAATGCCTTAAGGCATCCAGAAAGGCCTTCAGTGAATCCGGAGCGAACCAGACGTCGATCAACAGGAAACCTGTGACCGGTGGAATGTCATACAGAAATCCGATTCGACCCGAGACCGGAAACCAGCCCAGATGCACACTGAAAAAAAGAATCAGCAAAAGGCCCCACCAGAAAATCGGCATCGAATAGCCGACGAGCGAGAACCCCATCACTCCGTAGTCCCAAGGCGAATTGCGACGAACCGCCGCCAAAACCCCGAGAGGAATTCCCAATAAGGTCGCCCACAGAAGCCCCATGAATCCCAACTCGAGAGTCGCCGGAAAACGATCCCAAAATTCTTCGGACACCTCGCGGTCGGAAACCACGGACTTCCCCATGTCTCCTTGCAGGGCGTTCACCACGAAATAGAAATACTGTTCAGGTAGGGATCGATCGAGGCCGAGCTTGGCTCTCATGTCGGCGATCTGTTCCGCACTCCCCCCGCGCTCTCCCAAAAGATTCAACACGGGATCCCCAGGAACGAGACGAATCAGGGCAAAGGCCACAAAGCTCGCACCGAGCAAGGTGACCGCCAAGATACCGATTTTTCGAGAGAGCCAAAGCCAGTTCAAAGATCACCCTACTTCAAGTCGACTTCCGTCAAGATATCCACGCCGAGAGGGTGAATCTGATAGCCGGAAACTTTATCCGACATCGTTCGATAAACTTTTGCATGCGCCAAGGTCACCCATGGGCTCTGTTTCGCGAACTCGCCTTGGGCCTCTTCGTACAAGCGGGTGCGAGCTTTGATGTCGGTCGTTTGTTTTGCTTTCAGAACCAGATCGTCGAATTTTTTATCGCACCAGCGCGAATAGTTCGCACCGTTCCTGGAGGCCGCGCAGCTCAACAGAACAAAGAGGAAATTGTCCGGATCGCCGTTGTCGCCACTCCAACCGATTTGCAGAATGTCGTGCTGACCTTGGCGAGCTCGCTCAAGATAGGTGCCCCAATCGTAAGTGACGAGTTTCACCTTGATGCCGACGGCCGCGAGATCGGCCTGCATCATCTCGCCCATTTTCTTTCCGGCCGGGTTGTAAGGACGCGAAACCGGCAAAGTCCAAAGAGTCGTCTCGAAACCGTTCGGGAAACCGGCTTCCTTCAACAGCTTTTTCGAGAGAGCCGGATCGTAGGAGTCCTCTTTGGTTTTTTTATTGTACGACCACATGGTCGGAGGAATTGGATTTTTGGCAACCGCTGCGCGATCCAGGTAGATTGCTTTGATGTAGGCCTGACGATTCAAGGCGTGGGCCACGGCTTTACGGACCTTCACTTGATCAAAAGGTTTTTTCTCGACGTTCATGGCCAGATACCCGACGTTCAAACCTTCGGCCTCAAGAACCTTCAAGGAAGAAGCGCTCTTCATGCCCTGGATATCCTGAGGCGAAGGCTCGGTCACCAGATGGCACTCGCCTGCTTTCAGTTTTTGGAAGCGAACGCTTGGGTCAGGTGTGATCGCGAAAATCAGTTGATCAACATTCGCCTTTTTTCCGAAGTAGTCGTCATTTCGATCAAAGCGAATCAAGGTGTCTTTCTGGTAAGAGCGGAATTTATAAACTCCGGTTCCGATCGGCTGAGTGTTCAGCGTCTCGATCGGGCGCTTCGCCTTTTGCAGTTGCTCGGCGTATTCCTTGGACAGGATGCTTGCAAAATCCATCGCGAGGTTCGCCAGGAACGGCGCTTCTGGACGGGTCAGAACGAACTCGACCGTGTGATCGTCGATTTTTTTCACGTCCTTCAAGAGCTTGTCCATCTCCATAGAGACGAAATACTCGTAGGTTGCAGCCTTCTGACCGAGAGGGTGATTTTTATCTTTCTGCACTTCGAAGGAATAGACCACATCGTCCGCATTGAAATCGCGAGTGGGTTTGAAGAAATCGTTCGAGTGGAACTTCACGCCTTTGCGCAAAGTGAAGGTGTATTTGAGTCCGTCCTTCGAGACCTTCCAGGATTCAGCGAGACCCGGTTGAACTTCGGTCGATCCGGTTTTGAATTCGGTCAGACGACTGTAGATCGTTCGCGACGACGCATTGAAGGTCGGACCATCCGTTGCTTGTTGCGGATTGAAAGTGCTGGGACTTCCTTCAGAGCAGTAAACAAAGGCTTTGGCGAAAACGGCGGAAGGTGCGATCAACAGTCCGGCACCCACGATCAAACGAACGAACGATCTCGAAATCATCAAATCCCCCTTGAAGAACAAAGTCTTACGAAGCGCGAGATTTAATCGATTAGCGTCAGTCGAGATTCCAGTCAATTTCCGAAAGGTTTTTCGAGCGTAAGTACGCGTTAATTTTTGAGAAAGGCCGCGACCCAAGAAAGCCCCGATGAGCCGAAAGAGGCGACGGGTGAACCGACTCCAAAACCAGGTGACGCTGGCGGTCCACGAAGGCTGCCTTTTTCTGGGCGTAGGCGCCCCACAAGAGAAACACCAGATTCTGTTTTTCGTCGTTCAGAAGGTGGATGATTCGGTCCGTAAACTGTTCCCAACCTTTTCCTTGGTGAGCGGCGGCCTTGGCCTCTTCGACAGTGAGAACCGCGTTGAGGAGCAAAACCCCCTGCTCGGCCCACTTTGTCAAAGAGCCCTGCTGAGGGATCTTCACGCCGAGATCGTCATGAAGCTCTTTGAGGATGTTGCGCAAAGATGGCGGAAAAGGAACTCCCGGGCGAACGGAAAAACTGAGACCATGAGCCTGTCCCGGCCCGTGGTAAGGATCTTGTCCGACGATCACGACTTTGACTTTGTCAAAAGGAGTCAGATTCAAAGCGGCGAACCAATCCTCACCACGAGGATAAATCTTTTTTCCCTTTTTCATTTCGTCGCGCAGGAAAGTTTTCAGCTTTTGCATTCGCTCTGTCTCGAACTCGGACACGAGCCGTTGTTTCCAGCTCGATTCCAATTTAACGTCGGCTTTAGAAGCGTTGCTTATGGCATCCATCAATCACCCTCGTTCGGCTCTCGCCCTTCATCCCGCTTTGAGACATGAAGTCCATTACCTTCGTTCCCAGAAGAAAATAACTTCTCGACCACGACTTGACCTGACTCATTTCGAACTCATGTTACAATGAACATAACGGCGAAAGGAGGTCCCCATGTCTCACCTTCTGAACACCAACACTGACTTGCTCGAAACGGATCCTGAAGTCAAATCCTACATTTATCAGCAGCTCTCGGAGTTCGAGCCCTTTGTCAGCCCCGAAACAGTCGTCGCCGTGGTTTCACGCGATCCTCGCAAACTGATGCTTCAGTTTGAGGCGGAAGGCCGAGAAACCACGAGAGACGAGCTCGCAAAACTTTTCCGGATCGCCATCGTCCTCAAGGAGGGCGATACACAAATCCAGGAAGAAGGCCTGCATGAGAATCTCTTCGAGGCGATTCGCCTCGCCAAAGAAAGTCTGATCAAGAAGCTCGAGATGATCCAAGACTCCGTGATCTCAAATCAAGACAGAATGGCGCAGATCAACGACGCCCTTCAGAATCACCAGCTGCATTGAGATCGTCGTCCTTAGTTTTGACTCAAGGCCCGGCCTCAAGCCGGGCCTTTTTCTTTAAGGCTTCCTCAATGTTCCTCCGATAGGCGTGTATCAGCTTATGACGCTTCAAGGAGGCCTCGTATCTTTCTTGCGGGACGGATGATTCTTGTCATCAGTGTTTTCGTGCTGGCCGCTTCTTCGGCGTCCGCCAAAGGCTTTTTCGCGCCCGAAGAAAACTCCGCAGGCAGTTCGAGCAGCTTTGATAACAATCTCCTCTACAATCATCGGCACGGTCCTCAATGCAACACCGGCATGGTTGGCCACGGACGCGGATCCGGCGGTGGTCACTCCATGAACCGTCTGCAGAACGATTTGATCCGCGCCGCCGAAGCCTCGGGGCAACGTTCTCCGGCCACCGGAGACAGCGCCTTCGATGCCAACATGAATACGGCGATCGCCTACCTCATGAAAAACCGACTTTCAAAAGCCAGAGGAAAATGCGCCATTCACGTCCGTAAAGGTTTGGCCCATGCTGGATTGATTCCGAATATCCCGATGGGTCATGCCAAAGAGTACGTGAAGAACCTGCAAAAATACTGCTTCCAGAATATGATCGGCAGATATCCGACTCCGGAATCCGCTCCCGCCGGAGCCGTTTTGGTGTATAAAGGTGTCAACACCCGAGCCGACAAAAACGCCAAGTATGGTCACGTCGAAGTAAAGACCTCGGTCGGCTACGTCAGTGACTATTTCTCTGACAACCCCAGAACGGGCCGTGGCTCCGTCGGCAGAAACCGGCAGCTCATCGGAGTGATGATCAAACCTGGCGGCGGCAGTCATAGGAACTGCAGAAAGTGAGGACCCCGATGCGAACTTTCATTTTCGTGCTCACACTCCTCATGGGTGTCACTTCGGCCGAAGCGACCTCTCGACGTGTCGAGGCCATGCGGGGCGCGACCGCTCGCCTTGAGCAGATGAAACAGTCCAAAGGCGCTCGCGACAAAGCCACCGTTCTTCAGGAAACCTGGGACGTTCTGCATCTCTCGGCAATGAGTCCGGAAGCGGTGAATCCGTCCGACGAGTTTCTCCATGAGTTCTTCACTCTGACAGACACCTATATGGAAGTCGATAACTCGGGCGCCGCTATGGATGTGTTTTCCGACTATTACGACAAGCACCGCAAGGCGATCGACGCCTATGCGAAAAAGAAAGACCGCAAGACCAAGTATGAAATCATTGAGCGGGTTTTGAAGGCCGAGAAGGAATACGGGACGGCGACGGACTCTGAGACGGCGGAGGAGGAGGGGCCTCAGAAGACGACTCGAGAGCCGTCAATGACCCGATGATGTCCTGCAGGCTTTCAAAAGGCCTGTACGAACCCGGCAGTTGATCCTCGAGTTCCATCGTCAGAACCGGAGTTTGCCGCTCGAACCACATATAGCGGCCCAAACTTCCAGGGAAAGTCCCCAAAGACTTCCAAGGCAAATAATCGAAATTCGGTTTTTTCTTGAGATTCGGCCCATCGAAATCGAGCACTCTCAGCGGAGTGTGAATACTCACAATAAAGTCAGGCTTGAACTCTTCGATGTGATGAAGGGCGCATTTGACCTCAGGCTCACTGCCACCCACTTCTCCCGGATATCGACGAGGATTTGAACTTGTTTTTGAACGCCACAAAGCAAGCGCGCTTTCCGACCAATCCTTCGTGGGGAAGTTCCGATTCAGATCGATCTTGTTGGCGTTTGTTCGGGTCTTTCGCTTGACCCCGTCCGGGTTGAGAACCGGAACCACTCGCCACGAGTTGCGCGGATCGATGGTTTCAAGGCGCTCCATCCAGTAGCGGCCCACGCTTCCCGCCGGAGTTTCATCTCCGTGGATCAGGCTGAACACCAAAACTTTTTTAGGCTCTTTCGAAACACCGGCTTTGTCATAGTGATAAATCGGCGTGCCCTCGGCAGAAACGCATTCCGCAGCGTGGACCGTTTTCGCGCAAGCGGCGGCCACCAGAGCAGGCGTCTTCGGCCCTGGGAAGCCCAACAAATCTCGTTCACATTGGCCAACGAGATTGAGCTCGACCGGTTCTTTCGCGGCCGGAGCCTCGGCGGCCAAAACGCAAGAGGCACCAAAAAGGAGGATCGGAATGAATCGTTTCACCTCACCGTTATATCCCGAGCCGCGCCCAAATTGAAACGCTTCTCAAAAAACATGGAAAAACGCGGCTTAAAGTGAGAAGCCTCCTCAGCTCCGACAAAGGTCCTGCCGAAGAAGGAAATGTCCACTGTGACCTGGAATACACAAGGAGCTCTCATGCGAGGCGGAATCAGTTACGTTGCGTTGATGGTCCTCAATCCCATCATCATTCTTTTTTATCAGAACTGCTCGGTTCTCCCGACCGAGAGAGCCATGGCCCAGCGACCCCCGACGGTCGAGCAAAGCGTGAATAGCCGCGCTCCCGCCTCCATCAAAGTCGAGTCCCTGAAGAACTGTGACAGCGCCAATCTGGCTTGCCCGAAACCTCTCGAATAAAATCCGAGTTTTTGGCAAGTCCTCGGGCCAGCTTCCCTTGCGGCGCCCTCAAACAAGCCATAGGCTTGAGGAAGAGGGAGCACGAATGAAGCTGGTTTTTCTTTTTCTGAGTCTTTTGGCAGTGGTGTCTTGCGGTCGCAAAAGCGGGAATACCACAAAAGTCGGCGCTTCCGGCGGCGGAACTTACGGGTCCGCAAACGCCATCTACGGACAAGTTCGAATTTACCAAGACTGCGGTGGGACCTCTGCCCGCATTCAGCTTGGTGACTCCAATGGATATCAAGTCCAAGAACAGACCGTACAGAACTATGGAAGTTATAGTTTCCAAGTGACCCCGGGCACCTACTATCATCTCGCGGCCACGGCCAGCTACTGCTCAATTTCAACGCTGGGTAAAGGACCGATCCTGGCCCGAGGAGAAGCCATTCCGATTTGCTTGGGTCAAGCCTGCTCAGCAAACCAGAAGATGACCGTCTCCACAAGCAAGGTCACTCTGTCTCAGAAAGCGAATGTCACGCAAAACGGCTTCTGCTCTTGGCAGTCCTGGGGATGTGAGTTCGGTATCGTCGGAAACGGTGGCTCTCTTTTCGAATCCGCTCTCTTTTTCCAAACGAAGAAGCAGACCGCCCTCGAACTCGAGATGGCTTACGCTTCTGACAACAACTGGGTTTTTGCGACACCCGCCTATAACGGCAAAAGCTGGAACCTCAATATCGCGACCGACGGGAAAATGAGCGCCGATGATGCTTCTTACGACCGACTCATCGTCAAATCGCAGATTGCCCGTTCTTCACTGCAACTCACTTCCGGCTTTTGTGGAAAATCCTCCGAACTCCCCGGTCAAATCGCCGAATACGCCAAGCTTCAAGGCTTCTCGGAGACCTCTCGCAAAGGTCTTGAGTCACGCGTAACATCGATTCTTCCAGCGGTTTCCGAGCTTTGCGTCTACCCTCAAGAGGAAGGGCAGATCTCGAAAAGTGTGACCGTGAAATCAACAAAGACCGTCGAGCTTCGTCGCCTTTGGTTCTTGATGGTTCCCCAGTTGACGACCGCGCAAGCGAAAAAAGTTGAGAAATCCGCTCTGCCGCAAAAACCGAAGACGAATGCGATCGCTGCGGCTCGCAAAGCCAATGCGAATCGCTCTGTCGCCAATGCGGCCGAAGTGAATATCGAGGACATTGGTCTAGGATTCTTGATTCAATCGAAATAACCCACTTGACCTACATATAATTTACCATGTAGGTTGGCTGTAGGTTATGAAAAAAAATCGACCGAGATCCTCATCGCCCCTCCCCCTTCAGTCCCTTTCTCCGAAAGAGAAGGCCTTTCTCGAATTCGTCGAATCACAGATGAAGACGACCGGGATTTGCCCTTCTTATCAGGAGATCATGGATCACTTCGGTTTTGCTTCATTCAACTCAGTCCAGAACTACCTGCGACAGCTGACGAATAAAGGCTATATCGAAATGCCCGCTCACCAAAAGCGAGCCATTCGAATCCTTCACTCGGCGCAAGCTCTGCAGGAAGATCTTGAGCGTCGTTTATCAACAGAGCCTTCCCGCGGTTCGCTCCTCCAAGCCCGCGGGGAGGTTTTGTCCCTTCCTTTGCTCGGAAAAGTGGCGGCAGGACAGCCTCTTGAACGCATCAAAAACGATGAGTTCGTCGAAGTCCCTCCTCACATGGTCAAAAAGCCGGATTCGACCTTCGTTCTCGAAGTCGAAGGGGACTCCATGATCGACGATGGAATCTGGGACGGCGATTATCTTCTGATTCAAAAGCAACAGACGGCCAAGAATGGGGATATCATTGTGGCTTCTGTGGATAACGAAGCAACAGTGAAACGCTTCTACCTCAAGACCGGCTCTCAAGAAGACGCCACCGTCGAGCTGCGACCGTCCAATCCCCGCTTGAAGTCCATGTGGTACTCGCCGGATGTGGTCGAAATCCGCGGCTTGGTCGTCGGCCTGCTCCGCCGGTATTAAGGCCCATTTCAAAGCATCATTCGTGACAAGCGCTCTGTCCTCCGTTATTCCTAGTGGAGATGGCTACAACCAGCCTCCGGAGGACTCATGAAAAAGACAGAGAAAAAATCAGAAAAAGAAGTCATGCGCGAAATGATCCCTTTCTTCATTCACGCGATCTGGCCTGTTTTGATTATCGTGGTCATCTGGAAGTTGTTTGCTCCAACATCGTTCTAAGACTTTCATGCTCTTTCGATGGGCGGCAGTTCTCGGAGCTGCCCTTTTCTGCCTCACCGCTTGCACCAGCGAGGCTCCGCTCGGGAGCAAATCCCGCCCCATCAATATCGGTCTTGTTCCCGGACAGAATCCGAAGACCCTCGAAGTCAACGGACGCCACCTCGCCGACTTTCTGGAAAAGGAAATCGGGCTCAAGTTCCAAGTTCACGTTCCGGTTTCATTCATCGCCGTCGTCGAGGCCCTAGGCACCAAACGCATCGACATGGCGATGATGAACACCTTCGGCTACCTTCTCGCCCATGAAAAACATGGGGCTCGCGTTCGCCTCATCGGGTTGTTCAAAGGAACCGACGAGTATTACGGTCAAATCATCGCTCATGTCGATGGACCAAAAACCCTTGAGCAGCTCAATGGAAAGAAAGTGGCCTTTGTGGATCCCGCGTCGACCTCAGGTCATCTGATGGCGATCCGCCTCTTCAAGGAACGAGGAATCAAACCCCAAGATGTCGTCTTTGCAGGCCGACACGATACGGTCGCAATGATGGTTTATCAAAAACGAGTCGATGCTGGCGCCACTTATCATGCGCTCCCCGACAATGGTGAACCTCAAGATGCGCGCAAGCTCATCGCTCCTCAATATCCAGATGTCTTCAAGAAAGTCCGCATTCTTGCGCGAACGGGTCCGATTCCGAACGACCCTATCGTTTTCCGCAAAGACTTTCCGATCGAGATTCAGGAACAAGTGGTGGTGGCACTGAGAAAGTATGTCAAAACACCCGAAGGCCTGAAGGCTCTCGACGACCTCTATCATATGAGTGATTTTCGGGATGCAACCGATGCGGACTACGAGAATGTCCGAAAAATGCTTCTTGAGGCGGGGAAGTCCGCTTCTGATTTCATCAAATAAAAAGGGAGCCCATCGGGCCCCCTCTGTCTCACGTTTTATCGTGATGAAAACCCTTAGGCTTTCTTTTCAGCCGGACCGCGCAAACGGTTTGCTGCTTTCACGATCATGAAGACCGCAAACGCGATGATCGTGAAAGTGATCGCCGTTGTAATGAACTGACCAAAGTTGATCGTCACGGCACCCGCTTTTTGAGCATCCGCCAACGTGGCATAAGGACCAGCCTGAGCCGCGCCCTCTTTGAGCAACACGAAAAGATTTTTAAAATCGACGTTCCCGAGCAGCAAACCGATCGGCGGCATGATCACATCGGCCACCAACGAATTTACGATTTTCCCGAACTCGGCACCGATGATCAAACCCACGGCCAGATCAATCACGTTCCCCTTCACCGCGAACTCTTTGAACTCCTGCATAAAACCCATGGAACCTCCTAAATTTGTTGATGAGCCCTCTGAGTTATCCTAAATAACTCTCCTTTTACAAGCAGCAATTCAAAAGGAGAATCATCACATGACGAAAATTCTAACTGCGATCATCGCCTTGGCCTTCGCCACCACCGTTCATGCACAAGAGGAAAAAAGCCCTTGGCAGCATGAATCCGAAGTCTCCTTGATCAGCGTTGATGGAAACACCACGAGCGAAAGCTACAGTGCGAAACAGAAAACTCAGTACACGTTCCTGGATGCAAACTCTCTTGCAATGACAGCACGCTATCTGAACACCCGCGCAAACGGCGTTGAAACCGCCCGCTCTTGGGAAGCCGCAGCTCGATACGAACGCGCTTTCTCTGAGTTCCAAAGCGGTTACGTCGGTCATGGCGCAGAGAGCGATGTTTATAACGGGTACATTCAGCGCGACAACACCGACATCGGTGCGAAGCACTTCTTCTCGAAGTCGGACGCAACGACTCTTTTCGGAGAACTCGGTTATCGTTACACCAAACAGCAATCGACCGTCGGAGGCATTTCCTACTCCAACTACGGCCGTGTTTATACCGAGTTAACGCAAAAACAGAACGAAGCTGTCAGCTACAAGTTCTGGATCGAGTACCTGCCGAATTTCACGCACAACGATGCTTACCTCTTGAACGCAGAACCATCGGTCAACGTGATGCTGAGCAAGGTCTTCTCGTTGAAAACAGCTTATCTGGTGAAATACCGGAACGAAATCGCTCCTGGTGAAAAGCACTCGGATACGACTTTCACGACTTCTGTTGTCGCGAAATTCTAAGCGAGTTCTCAGAATGAAAATAAAAAACGTCAGCCCGGAAAGGCTGACGTTTTTTATTTTAAATGGTCATGAAAACTCGAACTTATTGCGGATTGAAAGCTGCGGGGTTTTCCAGAGCGCCTTCTTCATGCAACTCGTCCGAAAACATATTCCCCTGCACCGTTGAAAACACCATATAGTGACGAATCGGAGTCTTCACCGCCTGTTTCGGCAGGAAGTGACCCACCGAGGCCATCACCCGATAACGACCAGGTGCCGGACCTCCGGGAGGTCCCGGAGACAGCTCGTATTTGGTCGCCGCGCCGGAAACGAACTCTGCGCCACTGGTTTTTTCCATGAAGGGCCGGGTGATTTTTTTCAGATCCAAGATGGACGCATCCATCGAGCAACCGGAAAGAAACAGGACCGAAGCCACCAATTTCATCAAAGAAAAGTGTTTCATGCCTGACTTATCGGCAGGAAACGAGAGGAACTCAATCCTCTCGGAGTTCCCCAAGTTGACCAGAACGTTTCAAAATGAAATACAACGCCACGATGACCGCGACGATAACACCAGCGATCACCATCTCTGATTTCTCAGAATGATACAAAAGTGCGGCACAGACGATCGCGCCCAAAAGTGGAACAAATCGCGGGACCTCGAAGCGGCCTTTTGTTTCGTTCTTTCGCCCCTGAAGGACGAACAAAGAGATATTCACGACCATGAAACTCGACAAAAGCAAAACACTTGTGGCCCGAGCCAAAGTCGAAATGTCCCCTGCCAGGACAAGAACAATCAAAACCGTCATGACCACCAAGGTGGCCCGAGCGGGCGTCTTTCGGGTCGGGTGCACATGATCGAGATACTTCGGAAGCATCCCCTCACGAGACATTCCGTACATCAACCGAGAACTCATCAAAAAATTGAGCAAGGCCGTATTCGCCACTGCAAAGGCGGCAATCAGGCTGAACAATCCCGTCGGAAAACCCGGAGAAGCCTTTGCAACCACATCGACAAGGGGCTGAGAAGATGTCGACAAAGTCAGAGGATCCAAAACACTCACCGCGATCAGACTGATCAGGATATAAATCACCGATGAAATGACAATCGCCCCGATCAAAGCTCGGGGAATGTTTTTTTCCGGATTCTTGACCTCTTCGGCCATGTTGATCATGTCTTCAAAGCCGATGAACGAATAAAAGGTCAACACGGCCCCGGACATGAACAAAGCACCGCTGAGTTCCCCGGTCGGGTTCTGCGGAGCCACGGCACTGAAATAATCCACGGACCCCAGAAACGACGCCCCCACAAAAATCACCAGCAGGAGACCTCCCACTTCGATCAATGTGCAGATGCTGTTCAACCAAATTGCCTCACGCACTCCCCAAAAGACGATGAACGCCAAGGCGAGAATGAAACCAAGACCGATCAGCCAAGTCGGTACGCCCCCCAACAAAGCGGAAAAATAACCTGCGAAGACTCTTGTCGCCGTGGCCATCGAGGTCATGCCCGATCCCAGCGCCATCAAGCCAACCAGATACGAGAGAAAACGACGACGGAAGGCCTGATCGACCACATAAGCCGTTCCGGCCGCGCGCGGATACCGAGAACCAATGCTGGCGTAACTGAGACCCGTCAAACCTGCGGCCACCATACTGATCAGAAAAGCCATCCAAGCCATGGACCCCATTTGTCCGGCGGCTTTTCCAACAAGTCCGTAAACACCTGCTCCGAGGATGTCCCCGACTCCGTACAAGATGAGGGCGACGAGGCCGATATGTCTTGCCAACTGATTCATGGTTTTCCTCCCAAGTCCGGATCCGTCACTCGCAGCAGCTCTGCCCACTCCGGCTTGAAGGCCTCAAAGAGAACAAAGTTATGCGGATCACCGCCCTTCTTTTCGCTGACGATCAAAAGTGGCGGCACCTTGGCCGGGTTCAAGGGGGATCCTTGTCGGCGAAGCTCTTGGGTGATCTTGATCTGCCCTGCCGAGCCGAAAAAATCATCCCGATGAAGTAAAGCATGATACCGAGTCGCCGACGTCGCACCTGATTTCAAAACCCAAGCACCCACGCTTCCATCCACCCATGTGTCCTGCGGTCCCGCAAACGAGATTACGCCTTGGAACGGAAACATTTTCGACAAATAGGCGGCATGTCCTGATCCCTGGGAATGTCCCGCGATCACGACGCGACTCCAGTAAACATCGCCGTTTTTCCAAAAGGCTTTCCAACGAGGATCCTGATCCTGCGCCCAGAAAACGGCGCTTCGCAAACGGTTCAGAATCGAGTTCGCCAGGTCCACCTTCACATGAGGACTGGAGTCCTTCCCCGTCACGACTTCTTCGCGAAAACGATCAAAACAATCGGGAACCGGGTTTTCACGACAAACCGTCGAGATCGTCATGTTCGGATAATCCAAGGACAGAACCGCGTAACCCAGCGAAGAGGCCAGTTCAGCGAAGGCGCCAAAATCCCGAGGCAAGCTGCCGGTCCCACCAATCGTCACGAGCAGCTTCGGAGAAGCCGTTTGGATCTGCGGATTTCGAATCAGATGAGGACCTCTGGCTTGAGCGATCCCCGGACCGGTCTTTGTCGGCGACAACTCGACGGCCGTGCCGTTCAAACCCACGCTGGCCGAAGCCCGTTCCATCGACGGATTCTGAAGACGATACAAAATCCAGCCTTGCCCCAAAGAGGCCGAAACCGACTCCAGTTGGGGAAGACCAAGGACTTCCAGATAGCCCGCGACAAGAGCCAGGTTCGTCACATCCGTCGCCGCGAAATCCCCGCCGATTTGCTGATCGGAAAAAGAAGCGCGTTCGACCAAAGCCGACTTGAGATCCGTCAACGTATAGGTTTTTTTCTCGCCGACCTGTTCACGAATCGAACGGGCCAGGACGCCGCCGATTCCCATCCATCTGGCTGTTTTCGCTTTCTCGCGAAAATACGGCGGCAAGTTTTTTTCAGCATGGGTCTTTGCCAGGGCCAAGGCGTTCGACCACTGAGGCCCGAGCGGATTCGGCGAAGACTGTTTCTTCGGGTCTTTCTTCAAGACCTGGCGCAAAACCTGATTCTTGAACGTGACCGCGGCCATTTCGCCTTGAAAGATATGCGTTCCTTCTTCATCGAAAGCGATCATCTGCATCGAACCGCCGCCGATATCCCAGACAACGATCTGCTCGCGATCCACGTCGGGTCGTTTCGCAACAGCCGACCAATAACCAAGCCGCGCCTCGGCCTCCTGAGAAATCACCTCGATCGGAATATTCAACTGACGGGAAAGAGACGCCACAATCTCATTGCCATTCTTGGCTGTCCGAAACGCCGATGTCGCCACACCAGAAATGCTCTTCAGTTCGAGCGCCTTCAAACGATCGGACAGAGGACGAATTTTTTCGACCGCTTCCCGCAAAAAGGCAGAGGGAATTCCACGGTCATCGGTTTTTTCCGCCGTCTCGCTGAATCCCAATGAGATCTGATCTTCGTAAAGGATCCGTTCGATTTTCTTTTCACAAACATCGACAATGGCAGCGACCGCCTTGGTCGAGCCCGATCCGATATCCAAAGCCCCATGTTTCTCGAGACAATCAGTCCGTTTCGCCTGATGAGAACAGGCCGTGACAAGGGAAAGAACGATGAACAGAAAACTAAGCGATTTCATGGGGAACATAAACCTCAACAGCCTCGGGGTGAACGGTGAATTTTGCTTCTTTGGTTTTGATTTGCTCTCCGTCGAGGTTGATCGGAATCTCTCCGTGAAAGGACAGCTTCAATTCTCGAACCTTGCGGTGAACGACCGGATATCCCGAAAGATCGGGCTCTTCTTTTTGCAGCTCAAGCCCCAAAGACAGCAGCTCTTTGGTCGGCATCTCGGGAATCGCCAAAAACTGCAGCGTGCGATCAAAGGGATCCGCGTCCGGAGTCACCTGAATTCCGCCGCCCACATATCTGGCGTTTCCAACGAAAAAACCCAGAACGGCGATTTCCTCGCCCTCATCGATCCGCATGGGGAAAGTCTGCCGTTCGGCCATTTTACCGATCCCATGCAGAAAATAACTCAGTCGACCCGTCAACTGCTTGAGCTGTGGATTTGCTTCCGGTGTCACCGTCGCAAAAAGCCCGCCCGTCGCCACATTGATCAGATAGTCCGCATTGCAGCGGCCGACCGTCAGTTTTTGAAAGCCTTTGCCCTGAAGGACGTCTTTGACGATTTCGAGCGGATCCTTGTTATCCAGGCCCACGGATCGGGCGAAATCGTTCCCCGTTCCCGAAGGGAGGTAACAAATGGGACGCCGGAACTGAGGGGGGACCTTCATCATGGCGTTCACGGCACCATTCAAAGTGCCGTCACCACCGACCACCATCCAGAACCGCGTGGACTCAAGATGCTCTTCGCGGACATCTTCAGGGGCTATCAAGCTGACCAAGGTGCTCTCTCGATGCAGAGCCTCAAGGACTTTCAGAAAGACTGGGTTTTCAAACCCCTTCCCATTCAAAGATGCCAATATTTGCGGATGCCCCATGCTTCAGTCCCTTTCGACTCACACCAAGGACAACTCACTCTGTGCATCTAGACAACGGAAACGCACTGCCTTAGGCTTGAATTTATGAACTTATTTGCAAACATCCTCGTCGGATTCGTCGCTCTTCTTCATTTTTACTTTTTGATTCTGGAAATGTTCTTGTGGACAAAGCCCAGAGGCCGAAAGGTTTTCGGCCAAAGCGCGGCACAAGCCGAAGCCACGGCTGTTCTTGCCGCCAATCAAGGACTGTACAACGGGTTTCTCGTGGCAGGACTGATTTGGTCCCTTCTCCATCCGGAGCCGAGTTTCGCTTTCGAATTGAAACTGTTTTTCTTGGGTTGCGTGATCGTCGCCGGTCTCTACGGCGCTTGGAGCGTCAGCCGGAAAATCCTCTTTGCCCAAGCCGCTCCCGCGGCCCTGGCGTTGATTTTCACTCTGCTTGCCTAATTCTTTTTAGATGGAGGCGGCCCCTGGCGGCGTCCCCCCCCTCCACGGCCGAAACGGCGATTTCTGCGCCCTCGGCCCCCACCTTGATTCTCTTTACCTTCGATCAGGGCTTTGGCTTTTCCCTTCGATAAAACGGGGCCGTTTTCAATGGCCTCCGAATGATAGGGATGGTCTTTGACGAGCGGAATTTTTTGGCCTGTCAGCTTTTCGATGTCTTTCAGATAGGCTCGTTCTTCGGCATCCGAAAAGGAAATGGCGATTCCCTCGGCACCCGCCCGAGCGGTTCGACCAATCCGGTGAACATAGCTTTCTGACACGTTGGGAAGCTCAAAGTTAATCACGTGAGTGATTCCATCGATATCAATCCCCCGAGCCGCAATATCCGTTGCAACGAGAACACGAACTCGTCCCATTCGGAAGTCTTCGAGAGCCCTCTGACGAGCGCTCTGAGATTTATTGCCGTGGATGGCGGCGCTGGGAATCCCATTTTTCTCGAGGACCTCGGTGACTCGGTTCGCACCATGCTTGGTCCGTGTGAACACGATCACTCGCTTCATCGAGCGATCCTGAAGAACATGTCTCAGCAGGTCTTTCTTTTGATTCTTTTCGACGTACATCACCGACTGAACGATCTTTTCCGCTGTCGAAGAAACCGGAGTCACCTCGACTTTGGCGGGATTCTTGAGCAAGTTATCTGCGAGTTTCACGATCTCAGGAGGCATCGTCGCCGAGAAAAACAGGTTATGCCGTTTCGCAGGCAACATCCCGATCACTTTCTTGACGTCATGGATGAAACCCATGTCCAACATTCGATCAGCTTCGTCCAGCACAAAGACTTCAAGGCTCCGCAAGCTCAGGTGGTTCTGCTGAATCAGATCGAGCAAGCGTCCTGGAGTCGCGATCAAAACATCCACGCCAGGCTGAAGGCTCTTCACCTGGGGCATCTGGCCCACTCCGCCAAAGATCACGGTCGACTTCAGACGAAGATACTTTCCATAGGTTTTGAAACTGTCATGAATCTGGATCGCCAGCTCACGGGTCGGAGTCAGGACAAGAACCCGTGTTTGGCGTGCATAGGGGCGACGGTCTTCGCTCATCAAACGATGCAGGATCGGCAAAGCAAAGGCGGCAGTTTTACCTGTTCCGGTCTGCGCACAGCCCAGAAGGTCACGACCCTCCAGCAGATGCGGAATCGCGGCCGCTTGAATCGGCGTCGGCGTGGTGTATCCGGATTCGGAAACGGCTTTTTGAATGGGTTCGAGCAGATGCAGATCGGAAAATTTCATGAAGTTCCACTGAGAGAGGTTGATCCCGCAACTTACAGGGACCTCTCTCAGGAAACAAGAAGGGATCGGTTTTGAGCGGCTTCGCTCTACTTTTTACAGCGCTTTTTAATCACGTGATCCAAGGAGAATTTACCAGGGCCTGCGAGGAACAAGAGGAGCGAGATGACCAGGTAAACCAGCGCCAACTCGTAGCCTTGAACGAAGCCATCGCCCTTGGCCGCATGGAAGAAAACGGCGACCGCCATCGTCAGGATCAAGCCGATCGAAGCGAGTGGCACCAACAGGCCGATGACCAAAGCGATTCCTCCGCCGAATTCAGCCAAAGCCGCGAGAGCCTGGAGAAAACCGGGAATTCCCGCCTCTGCAGGCATCCACGCGAAGGGGCTCGCAATCTTAGGAGCACCGTGCAGAATGAATGCGATCCCGGTCACCAAACGGAGCAAAAACAATCCCGTGGACACGCGCGAAGAAGAAGTGGACAGATCAAATTTCGAGCAAAAAAGAGCCTTCATGGGTGAGCAATCCTTTTCATGAGTTTGAGTCACCGCCAAACAATACGCGGAATCCTCGGGCCTGAATAGACGGCAAAATCAGAAAATACTTTCCTATCTTTTGAACAATCCTAAGATACTGAAATAAATAGATTTATATGGATCCAATCGGCAATCCGTTCATTTCCATGACCTTCAGGGCATTCGTCGTCGGACAAGGCCCCCTGGCTTTTCGGAATGAAAAACTCATGGTGGAACCCTCGATGGTCTCTCGGAAATGATAGTTGGCGATACCAATCCCCAAATCCTCGAGTTGGGAGAGCTCCAGATCGTGAGACGTCACGACACCCATCCCGCCAATGGCAACGATCTCTTTCAAGTACGCTTGGCTACCGATCAATCGTTCCCGGTTATTGGTTCCGCGGAAAATTTCATCGATCAAAAACAACGCCTCTTTTTGTTCTCGTACGTATTGAAGAATTTCTTTGAGGCGCTTCACTTCGGCATAAAATGACGACAAGCCGTCTTGGAGCGAGTCTCCTCCGCTCAACGACGTGAACAAGGGTCGGGTCATGAACAAAAACCGATCGGCGGCAACGGGAGCTCCCGCCTTTGCCAGCAGATCATTCACACCGATCGAACGCATGAAAGTGCTTTTCCCCGACATATTGGACCCGGTGATCAACAGACAACGTTCCTTCTCGTCGATCAAAACAGGATTCCCGACGGCTTGGTCTTTCGGGATCATCGGATGCCTCAGGTTCTCCGCATCCAACAGGATTCCCCCGTCTTCATGCAAAACAGCCTCTGAAAAATCGGGATTCGCATCCGCGTACATCGCCAAGGACATAAACCCCTCGAACTCGGCCAAAGAGCGCTGCCATTGAACCAAATCTTCTTGAACCTTCAGGCGCAATCGCTCCAGCAAAAGCGTCCACGCCAGGTCCCAAGGCACCACCAAATGCAAGAGTCCGTGAACGATGAAATTCTGCCGCGCCCCCAGGGCCCCACTGATTCGATCGAGTTGCGCTAGTCTGGTCGAAGCCGACCGCTCTTTGCGGAAACAAAATAGGATTTTTCCCAACTCAGAATGACGAGTTTCACTGTATCTTTCAAGAATGCCAATTGCAGAGCGCAGATTTTCGAGTGAGACAGTCGCTGATAAAGACCAACCATAGGCCCGTCGTGCGTGGACTTTTTTGCGCAGCCTCAAACTTTCCATCACCAGCAAGAGAGCAGGAATCATGAAAAATGGACGAGCGTCTCCGCCCACATACGGAATGAACAACGCGAGCATTGTCAGCTGCAAAGCACAGATCCATAGAAAGGGCCAAATCGATTTCAGATCCGATAGGGATTCCGAGAACAAGCCAGAGATCTGATCGTTTTCCACCAGCTTTTCCCCGGCTCCGACCCGACTCAAGAAAGAATACCGCAAGAATCGCAAACGTCTGAGCTCCTGGACGACTCTCGATCGGCGGCGAATCTCTGCCGCATCGACTTCGTTACTCAAGAAAAGACCCAACAAAAATCTCGCACCGGAGGTCGACACTGTGTGATCGAGCAGACGAAAGAGACTCTGCTCCCCGACAATATTGAGATCCGTCAGATAGGTCGGTCGGACCCCAGGGACCGGCTCTTCCCGACGGGGAATGTCCGCCCATCGCAACCGATGAGTCGCCAGACGACGCCTTTCAAGGCCGAGTCGGCTTTGGAACAGAGCCAGCATCTGCCTGACACGCTGATGAGCCCGCAGCAAAACCAAAAAGACGATCAAGCAAACCGCAGCGGCTAAAAAAGCGGGCCCGGGAAACACGTCCACAGCCCCCAGAACAATCAAACCCGACATCGCCAGAAAGGCGCCCGAGCGCCAAACGCCGAGCTGATGATTTCGTAAAGACATTCGATCGATGATCTTTTGCAGTCGGACGAGGTGCTTGTCATTCATAGATCTCCGAATTTAACACGAAAGAAAGAGCCGCGAAAAGCGTAAGCGGTCCGTCAAGAGTGGATCTTTTCAAGAAGATCCTCAATGATGGTCGAGTATGAAAAAGATGATCCTCCTTTTGGGCCTGTGTTTTGTCGTCATTTCGGGTGTCCTCGTCTATCTCGCCATTGATGGAATCAGCTTGAGATCCGCGCCGATCATTCGACCCTCGGTCATGAAACCGGATCAACAGAACGTGGCCGAGGCCGTGGTGCAAAGACTCTTCCCGGACTTTCAAAACGCGGCTTTCGTCGTCATAGGCTTACGTCCTGAAATCATCGAATCCCAACAGCTTTTAACCCTACTCAAAGAGAACTACGAAAAGCTGTTCAAAAAAACAGTCAGCATTTTGCCTGATGCCGAAGCGGCCTCCGTCGAAGGTTTTCAAGACTGTGCGGCCCCGTGCTGGATTCTGACGACCCAGAATAAAGCAAATGAGTTGTCTCCCCATCCTCTGGTGGAAAAATTTTTGCAAGAAGACCCCTCGAAAGTTTACTTCAACCTAACTCTGATTCCCTTCACGCCCGACGTCGTCGTCACGGAGACCTGCATCCAGGAAAAACGTCTGACCCTGGATTGTCTGATTCCGCTTTCGATCCACGAAGCAAAACGAAAAATGAAGGACGCCAAGGCACGCTACTTCTTTGTTCGAAAGTACAACGAGCACGACTATTTTCTCTTTACTCAGCAAGCTCCGGCTCAATGACGGAAGATCTGCGGCGGGCCGAGCAGTTGGCCTTCGATCTGCAACGATCTGGTTATGAATCCGCCTTCGTCGAATCTGCGGGAACGCTGTACTTTTCCAGATATCCTCAAGGTCTCCAAAGCCCTTCCTCGGCAACGATCAAACTCCTTCAGGGTGTTTTCGATCAACATCAGGATTCGAGCTTTTTTATTCTGAGGCATCGACTCTATACAACCGGCCCTTTGAGCGAACGATGCAGAGGAATGATCAAAGTCGCCGCCAAACGAGCCACCGCGAACATTCAACCACGGAACCACGGACTGACTCTGGATCTCAAAAGGACAGAGATCGGCTTTTCCGAGAATCCGCTTTTTCCGGTCCAAGCGGACGGCCGCACCACCTCACCGAGCGAAGAGCGGATCGATTCGATCCTTTCACGGTCGGCGGAATCTCCGTCGGAAATGCTGATTCTCGCCGAGGAAATCGCCTCTTTGATCGAAACAGGCGGTCCTTTGCATGACTTCCATCGCCAGATCGCCGCCGTTCTGAAAAGTCGCGAAGGCGAGATCCTGGGTTACGGGATCAATACCAATGCCCTCAATAAGACCCTTCATGCCGAGATCAATCTAATCCAAAAATTTTTCACTCGAACCGGCCAAAGAATTCCGAAGGGCGCGACTCTGTATTCAACCCACAAGCCGTGCAAAATGTGCGCAGGGATGATTCACGACTGGAGCGAAGACCCAAAAGGAATGAAAGTCTTTTATCGAAACGAAGAAAAAGGTGGTCTCTCCAGAAACACCATTTTGGATACGGTGGGAAACCAGGTCCATCTCCCGCGCGAACATCACGAATCGTGATTCAACCGGCCTCGTGTTCACGACAACGCATTTTCGTTTCTTCAGCGGAAAGGTTTTCACCGGTCAGACCGCAAACGAACTTTCGCTCAGTCGGATGACTGTTGAATCGGCAGGTTGCACAAAGGCCAAAACCCCGCAGACATCCCAAAATCGCCGCTGCACCATGAAAAAGCCGCCGCATGGCGATACCTCATCAGTCAGCATAATGAAAATTCATCGGTGATTCGACCAGCGGCCATCGAGTACGTCTTGTCATGGGTAACGGTTACGGGACTGCCCGTGAGCCCGCTTACGCAGGATCAGCTCATGGAGGTTACGGCTTTTCTCGAAAGTCGAGGGCTCAATCCTTTCGAGAGCGGCACAAGGTATCGCCGTGAGTTCAGAAAAATTCTTGTCCGCGCTGGCCTCTATGTGGAGACCGCCGTGAAACATGAATATAGCCTTCCGTCGGAATATGAGTCGCCGTTCAAGGAAATGGAAGCACACGCTGTCGACGACGAAGTATCTCGATCTTCTTGATGACAACTTCGGCGAAGACAAAGATCCCATCCGACCTATCACCTGGAATAAGAACCGCCTGTATTTTACACGCTACTTGAAGTATCAAATTGCAAATGGATTTGACGGTAGCGATTGGCGCCTAGTCGCGCAGTGGAAGCCTGTGATGAAGTTCATTACGGCTGTTCACGGCGAGAAGGCCATGAGGTCAGACACCGCGCAATCAATCGCCAGCTCCATTATCGCTTGCCTACGCGTTTTGATGGAAATGGGTCGTTTGCGGCTGACCCTGGACGAATTCGAGCAGAACTTGGTGATCCCACTCTGGAAAGGAATCGACAAGTTCGATGAGCATTTTCCAAGCGGAGGGACGGAACGTGATTTATCAGCTTATGAGAAAATTTATCGGAAATTCCTGGAGGCAGCCCTGGAAGACCTCAAAAAAATCCGCACGAAAAAGTCACCACGGCTGTTACGCACTCTTGTCCTCGCTGTTTTTGCCTTCGAGTTCGGTTGCCGCCCCGAGGATCTACGCAACACGATTCGCCTTGAGCATAGCCGTAATGATTCGCAAGCCGTTTGAGTTTTCCGATGGTCTCAGCGGGGTAGGAGCCCTGAAGCCAACCGTGCAACACTGAGGGCGCACAGCCCGCAATGCGGGATGCTTGCAGAATGGAAACGTCTTGTTCTTTCAGTAGCCGCCGCAAAAAAAGTGCGAGCGGTGTTTTGTGTGATTCCCGTTTTTGACGAGCCATAGTGACCTCCGATTTTCCGAACACAATCGGGGTCTATTGAAAAGCTCATGCCATGAGCTACGGATTTCAGGTAGAACAGTGTCCGAATCGCCCGAGTGGGGCGTTGCTATCTTATTAAATTTTTTAGGGATCTTGGTTTGTCAGTTCGCTTTGAAATTGGCGGAGAGGGTGGGATTCGCACCAACTTCAACCACTTAGACTGCCAGTGCCCGGGGTTTGCCCGCCCCATGCGGAACAAGCCCTTCAGTACTGCGAATAGTTCCGGTTGTTGTTTCATGCACTCTGTTCGGAATTGAAAAGCTCCACAGTTCGATCAAGCACTGCCGTATCAGGCAGAAGCTTGAGACTTGCCGTGCCGCCCTCAATTTCAATCTCAGCAAGATGGATATACCGCTGCATGGTCTTGATGTCTTTCCAACCCCTCCCCTTTTCATCACAACACCAGGGGTTGGGAATCCCCAACCATCACAGAAGGCTAGTAAGATTCTCGCCTACTCCCCACGGCTCCAAGCAATGGGGTGAGGAAGTGGTTGATGCCCACCTAAATTTAATTCAGCCTAGCGCATGTAAATGCGCCATCGATAATTTCGAAAACGTTTTTCGCACCAATGGCCTGAAAAGCTTCAGCCTTTGCAAACTTTTTGAAATCCTTAAAAATACCGACATGACTGTCCGCCATGCCTAGACAAGGTTCTGAATCGGCCAACGTCTGAACCGGTCGAGAATTTTAATGAACAACAATTCAACTCAGCTCTCGGTGAGTCGTCTTTCAATCCCGTCGAGTATCAACTGCAGTCCAAATTCGAAATCAGGATGAGATTGGGCCTTTTGATTTTGTACTCGTGCCTGCGCATAGCTGATTGCTTCCATCACATAGGGATGAGTTTCTGGGCGGATCTGTTGTTCAGCTTTTTTAATAGTCTTCTTCCGCTCTTTGGATTGCGGACTCCATGCCGTCGCAAAAACAACGAAGCCATAAACGTGACCGGTCAAAACGATCATGGTCTGAAAGGCCAGTTCGACTGAAAATCCAGAACGACGAAGAATTCCAATCATATGGTTTTGCTGCAGCAGGCGTTCAGCTCCCGTCCCCGAACGAGCCTCCAAGAGGTGAATAATCCAAGAGTGCTGCCGAAGAACCTGATGCTCCGAGCGTGCCCGCTCCAACAAAGCCTCTTTCCAAGGTGTTTTTTCCGCTGGCAGCTGAATCTTGCGGATGATGTGTTCAATCACTCCGTCGATGAGATCATCCTTATTCTCGACATGCTTATAGAGGGACATTGCCTCGACTTCCAGTCGGCTAGCCACCTGTCGCATGGAAACGGCCTCGAGTCCCTCTGTTTGGGCCAACTCAAGCGCAATCTCCACAATCCGATCACGCGTCAATTTGGGACGTGCTAAACGTTTGGAATGTGAAGATTCTTTCATGGTTTGAGGATACAACAGGACCCCTTATTTGACAAAGATTACAGTGTAAGCTTACAATGTAAGCCATGAGCACGAAGATCATCCTAAGCCGCCACCGGCTCGCTTTCGCCGGCCTGATTACCCTGGGCCTGATCCCAGTCCTGGCCGGAGGCTATCGCTTTGCCATGTTGATCGAAGGGTCAGGAGCGGCCGAGAATGCCCGCTTCCTACGAAGTCCAATCCCAATCCTGATCCACTTGATTTCAATGCTGATTATCGTCCCCGGGGGGGCCTATCAGCTGACTCAAGAGGTGCGCCTCGAACAACGAAATCGCCATCGGTATTTGGGCTTTTCCATGATCGTGGCGCTCTACGGAGTCGCCACCAGTGGACTCTGGATGACTCATTTTTATGAACGCGTTGGCTTCGATGGCCCATTCACCACAGTCTTCCGCTGGGCGGCAGGACTGGGAACGCTCGCATGCCTGTTTCTTGGTGTTCGCCAATTGTTCTTAGCTCAATACAAATCCCACGGACACTGGATGATGCGATCTTACGCGCTGGCCATGGGCGCGGGCACACAGGTGTTCACTCATATTCCATTTGTAATTTGGCCCAATTGGCAAGGTCAACTCGGCCGAGCGCTCGCCATGGGCGCCGGTTGGATCATCAATTTAATCTTCGTTGAATCGATCATTCGACGTTCACAACACTAGTTTTCGGAGGAGAACCATGCATTTTATGAAAACAGCCCTTTTCAGCCTTGTTCTTGCGGTCAGCTACCAAAGCCTGGCGAGCTGGAATAATTTGACCAGCCAAGTTGCCGGCAATGCCATTGGCCTTGCCAATCTCGAGTACTCGCGTCGCCTGTCTGAGAATTTAACCCTAGGGATTACCGGCGCAAACGGCCACGGTAAACTTGGACCATTGGATCTCTCTGGATCTGCCTATGGAGTCATCGCAAGACGATATTTCAAACCCGCATTGGAACAGGACTCTTGGTACTTGCTGGTGGGAGTCGAGAAGCGCGACTTCATGATCACTCGCCGAGATCAAGACAAAGACTATAAGGCTGAAAGTAAAAGTACTGTCGGAAGTATCGGCGGAGGATACCATTGGTTCTGGCAAAGCTTTAACATCGGACTCGGAGGAGCTGTGACGAACCAGCCCAGCCTCGAAATGAAAACGGATGCCGGCGAGGTTCATGCCGATCGTCTAAACCCGGGACTCAGCTTGGATTTCACAATTGGCGGAAAGTTTTAAGTCTCATCTTGAGGACGGAAAAATGAGAGTTTCTTTTTGTCGTAGGTCCTTCTTTCTATCTTTGGTGACAATTGTCCTTGCGGGATGCGCTTCGCTTCCCGGGGTACAGGTGCAGTCGGTCCAGAATCATCAGTTCGAATATGTTCTGCACCGAGGGACTGGTCCTGCCGTGATTTTCGAGAATGGCCTTGGCGCAACCTTTGACTGGTGGGCCAAGGTTTTCCCTGAAATTGCCAAAACCCAAACAACTTTTGCCTACAATCGCGCCGGATATGGTCGTAGCCAAGCTAAGAGCGATTCAATACCAGATGTGGAACTGGCCATCGAAGACCTTCGATCGCTTTTACATGAGCTGAACGTGAAGCCACCCTATATTTTGGTTGGACATTCATTGGGAGGACTTTACTTCCAATACTACGCCCGCAAATACCCTGATGAAGTGAAAGGACTTCTTCTGGTTGACTCCACTCATCCCGATCAGATGTCTGGAGACGGGGCTGTCGACAAGTGGCCTTGGTGGGTCAAGACCGTCGTCTACACCCTGACGCCAAAAGCAGGTATGCAGGAACTTCAGCAGGTGGAGGCCACGGGCCAAAAGGTCAAAGCACTTCCGGCTCTCAACACGGACAAAATCAAATCTGTTGTCCTTGTGGCGGATGAACCGAAGAATCCATCAACACCTCTCGAGATCAACGCAGTC